>NZ_JAMYPC010000029.1:0-58966 GCF_040320155.1 Mesorhizobium sp. M0771
AAGGGTCTGTCCTTCATCCATCCCGAGCGCTTCCAGGAAGACGGCTGGTCACCGCCGGGCTTCACCGCTTTCGTTTCGTCGATCATCGAATCCGGTGTCGACCCCAAGCGCATGGACGGCATTCGCGGCCAGTTGAAGTCGATGGGCCTCGAGCCCTATGACTGTCTCAATCCCGGCCTGATGGATTACATAGCCACCTGGACGGCGAAGAAGTCGGGCGCGCTGCCGGCCTGACGGTACGAGATTTCTGGCATGGGGCCGGGTAACATGCCGGCCCCATGTCCGTTTTGGAGAGATAATGCCCGCACCCGCCATCTACGTCGACGCCGACGCCTGCCCGGTGAAAGCCGAGGTCGAGAAGGTCGCCGAGCGCCATGGTGTCGTCGTCACCTACGTCTCCAATGGCGGGCTGCGTCCGTCGCGCGATCCGATGATTCGCAACGTCGTCGTCTCTAAAAGCGCCGATGCCGCTGACGATTGGATCGTCGAGAACGCAAAACCCAACGACATCGTGATCACCGCCGACATCCCGCTTGCCGCTCGCACCGTGGCGCTCGGCGCGCATGTGCTTGGGCCAACCGGCAGGCCGTTCACGCCGGAGACCATCGGCATGGCGGTTGCAATGCGCGATTTGAAGCAGCATCTGCGCGAAACCGGCGAGAGCAAGGGCTACAATGCCAGCTTTGCGCCACAGGATCGCTCGCGTTTCCTGGGTGAGCTCGACCGTATCTTGCGGCGGGCTCTGAAATCCGTCACACCCGACCAGACGTGAAGCATCATCCGAGGTCGGGCTATGGCCGACACATCGCCGAATAACCCCTTGCAGCGGCACAAGCAGTTCTTTGTGTCGCTAGCCGTCGGTCTGGTCGTATTTGCCGCGGTATTGCCTTTGATTGGATCGCTCCCCGTCTCCACGCGGCTTGCCTATTCGATCTCGATTGCCGCCGATTCCTTCTTCGTCGTCTTCATCGCGCTCGTCATCGCCAAGATGCCGCTGCTGTCCGGCCGCTATCTCAGCAAGAACGCGCGCGAACTGGACCTCCCAGTGCTGGGCATCTTTGCCATCACGCTCGGCATCGTCGCCATGGCCATTGTCCTGCTGTTCCTTTTGATCAATCACAAGGATCGCGACCCCATCGAACTCGGCTTCGCCATGCTGTCGATCCCGCTTGGCTGGTTCACCATCCATGCCATGGCCGCCCTCCACTATGCGCATGTCTACTGGATGGACGGCGACGCGATCGATGCCGAAACCAAGAAGAAGATACCGGTCGGCGGCCTCGATTTTCCCGGCAGCAAACGGCCGGACGGTTGGGACTTTCTCTATTTCGCGACGGTGATCGGCATGACCGCGCAGACCGCCGACACCGCGATCACGACCTCGCATATGCGCCGCGTGGTGCTTGTCCATTCGATCCTGTCGTTCTTCTTCAACGCCGTCATCGTCGCCGCCGTCGTCAATCTCGCGGTGAGCCTCGGCAATTGAGTATCCGTGCCCGCGATAAACCCGTGCCCGTAATAAAAACGTGACCGCATGAAACATCGCTTTCGATAGCGACGTATTGGGAGGACAAAGGACGAGCGCGGCCATCCCAGGATCGCGCAGCCGGAGGCGAGGAAAAGATGGAAACCATTACCGTGAGTCAGCCCGGCGCAGGCGTCGATGCCGCCTCAACGAAGGATGCGACGCTGATCTACCGGCAATCGCGCTGGACCCGCCTGACGCACTGGCTGTGGGCGATCTCGCTGTTCTTCATGCTTTTGTCCGGCCTGCAGATCTTCAATGCCCGGCCGCAGCTCTACATCGGCAAGCAATCCGGCTTCGAGTACAAAAACACCGTCTTTGCCATCGGCGCCGAAAACACCGCCACCGGCCCGCGCGGCTATACCGAAATGTTCGGCCATCGCTTCGACACCACAGGCGTGCTCGGCTGGTCGGGCCCGGCCGGGCAGCAAACGTCGCGTGCCTTCCCGTCCTGGGCGACAATCCCGTCCTATTACGATCTCGGCACCGCCCGCGTCGTGCATTTCTTCTTCGCCTGGATACTGACAACCACCTTGGTCGTCTGGCTGGTCGCCAGCCTGGTCAACGGCCATCTGCGCCGCGATCTGGCGCCGCGCCTTGACGATCTCAAGCGGCTGCCGCAGGACATCATCGAGCACGCCAAGCTCAGGTTCCACCACACACGCGAATACAACACGCTGCAGAAAATGGCCTATGGCGGCGTACTGTTCGTGCTGTTGCCACTCATGATCATCACCGGCCTTGCCATGTCGCCGAGCATGAACTCGGTGCTGCCCTGGCTCAACGAACTGCTCGGCGGAAGGCAGACGGCGCGCACCATCCATTTCACGGTGATGGTGCTGCTGGTCGGCTTTTTCATCGTCCATATAATGATGATCCTCGCCGCCGGCCCGATCAACGAACTGCGCTCGATCATCACCGGCTGGTACCGCACCGATCCGCCAAGGCATGGCGACACCGAGAGGAGTGCGTGAGATGGCCAAATTCCAGATCAGCCGCCGAAAGTTCCTGACGGGCGCCGGCCTCGGCGTTTCCGGCATCATGTTGTCGGGCTGCGATGCCTTCGACAGCCAGCTCGGCATGGGCGATGGCCTGCGCAGTTGCCTCGAAAACGCCAATGGCCTGACCTACCGCGCGCAACGCTGGCTTGCCGGCCGCGATGCTCTGGCGCCGGAATTCACCGAGGCCGACATCCGCCAGCCGCAGCGGCCGAACGGCGTCACCGCGCCCGAGGATGACACCTACAAGGGCCTGCTCGCCAACAATTTCGCCGACTGGCGGCTGGAGGTAACGGGCCTGATCGAAAAGCCGCTGTCGCTCAGCCGCGAGCAGTTGGAGAACATGCCGAGCCGCACGCAGATCACCCGCCACGACTGTGTCGAAGGCTGGAGCTGCATCGCCAAATGGACCGGCACCCCGCTGTCGCTGGTGCTCGACCTGGCTGTGGTCAAGCCGCAGGCCCGCTATGTCATGTTCCACTGCCTCGATACGATCGATCGCAGCCTCTCCGGGGAAATCAAATATTACGGCACCATCGACCTGATCGATGCCCGCCACCCGCAGACGATCCTCGCCTACGGCCTCAACGGCAAGCCGCTGCCGGTCGAAAACGGCGCGCCGCTGCGCGTGCGCGTCGAACGACAGCTCGGCTACAAGATGCCGAAGTATCTCTACAAGATCGAGCTCGTCGACAGTTTTGCCAATATCGGCGGCGGCCGCGGCGGCTATTGGGAAGACAATGGCTATGACTGGTATGGCGGGATTTGATGGCCTCGCATTCTGACCGAGCACGATCTGACTCCGACCGAACCGAGCTTGCCTGAGGAAGCCGGTTTCGAGCGCGTGGCCGAACTTGGCGATTGGCCTGAAGACACTCCAATATCGTCCTCTGCAAAACGGTCGCAGAAAACGGCGCGGCTTAAGCAACCTTGTCGAGCAGTGGCTTGAGCGCCGGATGTATCTCCGGCGAGGCGAGTTTGATCAGCGTCAGCAGCGCGCGTTCATTGTCACGCAGCGGGCGGTCGGTGCCGATGCGATCGGCCAGCCATTTCGCCTCGCTGGCGTCGATCGTCTCGGCGCGGCGCGCGAGTGCCTCGGCGGCACGGTTCTTCGACTCCCATTCGGCCTCGATATCGCCGGGCGAACGATAGGCTTCCATGATGCCGGCCAGTCCGCCCGACACCATGCGGCTGAAGAAGCCACCAATTTCGGGCTCGACCTGGTCCAAGAAACTGTCACGACGCAGCGCCACATCGCGCGTCGGCGCTTCGTAGCCGGCCGAACACATGACGAAATTGGCGAGCGCCTTGACGAACAGGTCGTTCCAGGACGGGTCGTTGTGGGCCGCTGCGGTCTGCTCGTTGATCTGGAACAGCACCTCGGCCTCAACCCGTGTGATGGCGATGTTTCCGTCGCCGCCATAGGCATGGAGAATGCGGCGCAACAGATCGACCTCTGCCTTGGCGACCAGCCCGGGAACCAGCGCGCCGCCGAGCATCAGTGGTCCCTTGCCGTCGACCACCGCGTTGGCGACCTGCTCGAGCGCATAGGCGGAGAGCCGGCCGGGCGATGATTTCGCCCTTTCCAGCACATGCACCAGCAGCTCCAGTTCGGTCACACTGTCGACCATTCCGTCGCGCGAGATGGTCTGGATCAGCCAACCGGCATTGTCTTCAGAGATATAGCCTGCCGGCTTTTCCTGGTGGACGATGTAGTCGGTAACGGCCTCGACGAAGAATTCAGGCCATTGCGGGCATTTGTCCGTCGCTGTCGCATCGAGCGCGAACAGTGCTTCAGCCTCGCCGCGCGTCACCACGCCGTCGGCGAACACTTCGCGACGCAGCATGACGACATCTTCCGCCGTGATGCGGTCCTTCGAGGCCAGCCCCGCCACCGGCGCGCTCCCGATCCGTTCGCCCATCTGTCAATCCCCATCCGCCGTGCCCAACGCAATTGCCGGCCAAACCGTCAGCCCAGAATATCGCCATTGTCTTGAAAAACCGGCAAACGGCGTGGTTAGCGAAGACTGTAAAGACGACGCGCTTTACGTGTCGCTGGCAGGTGACAAGGTGTCGCCGACAAGCTATGGATGGCGCGTCGAGGGCTTAAGTTTTGAGTCCTACCTGTTTGCGGGAGAGAGCAGCGCGAGCTGCCGCCGAAGGGGAAATCGCCCGAAATCTCTCAGGCAAAAGAACCGTAGACGGGAAAGACACTCTGGAAAGTCGGGGCTTGCCCCCGCGCCGAAGGTGTAAGCGTCGCCGACAGAGTTCCGGTTGCGCGAGTCTCTCAGGCTTCAGACAGAGGGGCACGGACTGGTCGCCAGCAGCGGCCGATTGCGTGCGACTCTGGAGATGACATGACGGGCGACGACACGAAACACCTTCCTCTCGAAGATCTGCACACCGCCGCCGGCGCACGCTTTGGCGCCTTTGCGGGCTGGTCGATGCCGCTGACCTATCCGGCCGGCGTGATGAAGGAGCACCTTCACACCCGCGAACATGCCGGCCTGTTCGACATTTCGCATATGAAGCTGTTCGAGATCAGCGGACCGGGCGCTGCGGCACTGCTCAACCTCGCCAGTCCGCTCGATGCCGGCGCGCTTGAGATTTCACAGTCCAAATATACCTTCTTCCTCAACGAGGCCGCCGGGATCATCGACGATCTGATCGTCACCCGGCTCGGCGCCGAGCGCTTCATGGTGGTCGCCAACGCCGGGAATGCGGTCGAGGACGAGAAGCATTTGCGTGCGCTGGCGACCGATTTCGACGTGAAGGTCGATGCGCTCGATCGCGTCTTCCTGGCGATCCAGGGGCCCGAAGCCTGGGCTGCCTTGTCCCGCGCCGGCATCGAGACCGGCTCGCTCTTGTTCATGCATGGCATCGAGCCGAAGCAAAACTGGTTCATGAGCCGCTCCGGCTACACCGGCGAGGACGGCTTCGAGATCGGCCTGCCGGAGGCGGATGCGCGCGCTCTGGTCACGAAACTGCTCGAGGACGAGCGTGTGTTGTGGATCGGCCTTGCTGCCCGCGACTCGCTGCGGTTGGAGGCCGGCCTGTGCCTGCACGGCCAGGACATCACGCCGGAGATCGATCCGGCGAGTGCCGGCCTGATGTGGGCGATCCCCAAAGATCTCCGCGCCGGCGGGTCCTTCATCGGCGCCGATGCGCTGCGGTCCATCCTGGAGCGCGGGCCGTCGCAAAAGCGCGTCGGCCTGAAGCCGGACGGCCGCCAGCCGGTGCGCGCCGGCGCTGCTTTGTTCGATGCCGACGGCGATCCGGCCGGCTACGTGACATCAGGCGGCTTCGGCCCGTCGGTCGGCCATCCCGTCGCCATGGGCTATGTGTCAACGGCCTTGGCCAAGCCGGGCACGAAACTGTTCGCCGACGTTCGCGGGACCAAAATCCCGGTCGATATCAGTTCCTTGCCCTTCACTCCTCATCGCTACCGCAAAGGATAATTCCGATGGCAAAAACCTATTTCACACAAGATCACGAATGGCTGAGCGTCGAGGGAGGCATCGCCACCGTCGGGATAACCGACTATGCGCAGGAACAGCTTGGCGCTCTCGTCTTCGTCGAACTGCCTCAAATCGGCACCAAACTCAGTAAGGGCGACACCGCCGTGGTCGTCGAATCCGTCAAGGCGGCATCCGATGTTTATGCGCCGGTTGATGGCGAGATCACCGACGCCAACGGCGCGCTGTCCTCGGACCCGTCGCTGGTCAACTCCGCTGCGACCGGCGACGGCTGGCTGTGGAAGATGAAGCTCGCCGACGAAGGCCAACTCGCAGGCCTCATGAATGAGGCCGCCTACAAAGCCCATATCGGTTGACATCAGGACCTATTGCCATGAGCGCAGCACTTACCCCCTTCTCGGCCCGCCACATCGGTCCTGATGTAAACGACGTCAGAGCCATGCTTGCCGTGATCGGCGTTCCCTCCGTCGAGACGCTGATCAGCCAGGCCGTGCCGCAGTCGATCCGCCTCGATCTGCCGCTAGCCCTTCCCGCGCCGGCGAGCGAAGCCGAAGCGCTGGCCGAATTGTCGGCGATCATGGCAAAAAACAGGGTGCTGAAGAGCTTCATCGGCGCCGGCTATCACGGCGTCCATGTGCCGCCGGTCATCCAGCGCAACCTGTTCGAGAACCCGGCCTGGTACACCGCCTATACGCCCTACCAGGCCGAGATCAGCCAGGGCCGCCTGGAAATGCTGTTCAACTTCCAGACCTTGGTCACCGAATTGACCGGCCTGCCGGTGGCTTCGGCCTCCCTGCTCGACGAAGCGACGGCGGTGGCCGAAGCGGTCGGCATCGCGCTGCGCCATCACCGCGACAAGCGCACCAAGGTGGCGCTGGCCGGCACGCCGCATCCGCAGACGCTGGACGTCGTGCGCACCCGGGCCGAGCCGCTCGGCATCGAGATCGATGGCGAGACCATCGACGACAACACCGCCGCCCTGCTGGTCTCCTGGCCGGACACGTTTGGCGTCTATGGCGACCACAAGGCGGCGATCGAGAAGGCTCGCGCCACCGGCGCCGTGGTCGTCTTCATCGCCGATCCGCTTGCGCTCACGCTGACCGAAGCGCCGGCCAGGCTTGGCGCCGACATCGCCGTCGGCCCGATGCAGCGCTTTGGCGTGCCGATGGGCTTTGGCGGCCCGCACGCCGCCTATTGCGCCGTCTCCGACAAGCTGACCCGGCTGATGCCCGGCCGCCTCGTCGGCCAGTCGATCGACAGCAAGGGCCGTCCCGGCTATCGCCTCGCCCTGCAGACGCGCGAACAGCATATCCGCCGCGACAAGGCGACCTCCAACATCTGCACCGCGCAGGCGCTGCTTGCCAACATGGCGACCGCATACGCGATCTGGCACGGGCCTACTGGTTTGCAGGCGATCGCAGCCCGAATTCATGAGCTCGCCAACGGCCTCGCAGCAGGCCTGAAAACCGCTGGTGTTTCCGTGCTCGGCTCAAGCCGTTTCGACACGGTGACGGCCGAAGTGAAGGGCAAGGCAGCTTCGATCGCCGCTGCCGCTGAAAAAGGTGGCCGGCTGCTGCGCGTCATCGATGCCGACCGCATCAGCATCGCCTTCGACGAAACCTCGACCGAGGCGGATCTCGAGGCTATCGCCGCCCTGTTCGGCGCCAAGTCCGGCGCTACTGAGGCCGGCGCGATGCCCGGCAAGCCGCGCGGCAAGGAGTTTCTGACCCAGCCGGTTTTCCGCGAAAACCACTCCGAGACCGACATGATGCGCCTGCTGCGCAGGCTAGCCGACAAGGATTTGGCGCTCGACCGCACCATGATCCCGTTGGGCTCCTGCACCATGAAGCTCAACGCGGCGGCCGAAATGATGCCGGTCAGCTGGCCTGTTGTCGCCAACCTCCATCCCTTCGCGCCGGCCAGCCATTCGGCCGGCTATCGCGCCATGGTCGGCGAGCTGGAAGGCTGGCTGGCGGAGATCACCGGCTTCGACGCCGTCAGCCTGCAGCCCAATGCCGGCAGCCAAGGCGAATATGCCGGCCTGCTCGCCATCCGCGCCTATCACCGTTCGCGTGGCGAAGGCCATCGCACCATCTGCCTGATCCCCCAGTCCGCGCATGGCACCAATCCGGCGAGTGCGGCGATGGCCGGCATGAGCGTCGTCGTCGTGCGTTGCCTGGAGGACGGCAATATCGACATGGACGATATGCGGGCCAAGGCCAACGAGCATTCGAAGAATCTCGCAGCCCTGATGTTCACCTATCCCTCGACGCACGGCGTCTACGAGGAAGGCGCGCGCCACCTGTGCGCTCTCATTCACGAGCATGGCGGCCAGGTCTATTTCGACGGCGCCAACCTTAACGCCCTGGTTGCTTTGGCGCGGCCCGCCGATATCGGCGCCGATGTCTGCCACATGAACCTGCACAAGACCTTCTGCATCCCGCATGGCGGCGGCGGTCCGGGCGTCGGTCCGATCGGCGTCAGGGCGCATCTGAAACCCTATCTGCCGGGTCATGTCACCGAAGGTTCGGCGCATGCCGTGTCCGCTGCCCCGTTCGGCAGCGCTTCCATCCTGCCGATCACCTGGATGTACATCCGCATGATGGGCGCCGCCGGCCTGAAGCAGGCGACGGAGACGGCGATCATCTCGGCCAATTATGTGGCGACGCGGCTCGCGCCGCACTTCCCGCTTCTCTACAAGGGCAGGCACGATCGCATCGCGCATGAATGCATCCTCGACACGCGCGTCCTCAAGGAGAGCGCCGGCATCAGCGTCGATGATATCGCCAAGCGGCTGATCGACTACGGCTTTCACGCGCCGACCATGTCGTTCCCTGTCGCCGGCACGCTGATGGTCGAGCCCACAGAGTCCGAGCCCAAGCGCGAACTCGACCGGTTCTGCGAGGCGATGATTGCCATCGCCGGCGAGGCAGCGAAAGTGGCGAAGGGCGAATGGCCGCTCGAGGACAACCCGCTGGTCAATGCCCCGCACACGGCGGCCGAAACCCTTGCCGGCCAGTGGACTCACCCCTATTCGCGGCTGGAAGCGGCCTACCCCGCTGGCGATGTCGATACGGCGGCCAAATACTGGCCGCCGGTCTCGCGCATCGACAATGTCGCCGGCGACCGCAACCTCGTCTGCTCCTGCCCGCCGTTGTCGGAATATCTCGGCGCCGCCGAATAACACTCTGGCCTGTCAGGCTGAACGCAAGGCCGGTCCGTCGGCCTTGCCGTTGAGGACAAGCACGCGATTTCGCCCGTCGTTCTTGGCCGCGTAGAGCGCCCGGTCGGCCTCGGCCAGCACTTCATCCAGGCTGCTGCCGTCTTCCTTGCCAAAGCCAATGCCGCCGCTGACGCTGCTGCGCAACGGCCCGCGCGGCGTCGGCACCACTTCCGTGCCGAAGGCGACGCCGATCCTGCTGGCGAGATCGTAGGCCTTGTCTTCGGTCATCCGAGACATGACCAACGCGAACTCCTCGCCGCCCAGCCGGAAGGCGTCGACGCCAACCCTGTCATACTTCTTGATGACTGCGGCGAAACGGCAAAGCACCCGGTCGCCGACGGGATGGCCATAGATGTCGTTGGTCCGCTTGAAGTGGTCGAGGTCGAACATGGCGACCGACATGAACGGGCCGAAGACGCGCTCGCCATAAAGCGAGTTCAAAGCCCGCCGGTTCATGAGACCGGTCAACGGGTCGGTCAAGGTCTCGGCCTTCAGTTCGATCTGTGCCTGCAGATGATGCAGCGACAGCGTCAGCGCGCCGAGCGCCGTCATGCAGGCGACTGCCACGACCGAATTCAACCGCTCGGCCCAATTGTCGGGTGCGACGCCGAGCACCCACTGGCCCTTGACCAGAAGCACGGCGCCGCAGAGCCCGAAGGATACGCCGCAGACGCCGCTTAGCGCCGAAACGACCAGCAGAATGCCGCGATCCTGACTGCCCTTGATCCAGAACATCACCCCGATCGAGGCGAGCAGCACTGTTACCGTCGTATAGGTGAGGATGAAGCCGACACCATCGAAACCGAGATAGGTCACGCCGGCGCAGACAGCCATCGCAAGCATGGCCGGCAGGACAGCGCGGCTGTAATTTCGCACACCAAGATATTGCATGGCCGAAAGTGAAAGCGCCAGGAAACCGAGGCTGAGCAGCGCCAGCGCCGCCTGGCAAAGCAAGGGACTGGGCTCCCTCGTGTAGCGCCAGAAGACGATGACGTGGGCGACAAGGACGAGAATGCCGCACGCCACCGTCAGCACGAAGCGTGCACGCGGCGCCGTGAACCAGATCACAAACATGGTGACGCTCAGGCATGTGCCCGACAGCGCAGCCGCCAGCAATAGCGAACTGAAATCCAGCATGGATGAGCGGCAACCTTTGGGATCTTCGATTTGTGGCGCATCATAGGCATGCAACCGGCCGGAGATACCGTTTTCGGCCGGTTTTCAAAGCAACCTGCCGACAGGGTTTACAAAGCATCGACTGCCGTCCCGCGAAGCTCGGCACGCGAGTGTCCCTAGTCTCAGCCCTTGTTGAGCAGCGCCAGATTGGCGTTGATCACGCTCGGGTCGGCCATGCCGGCCCTTGCTTCCATGAGCAGCGCTCTCGCCTTGTTCTTGTTGCCGCGCAGCAGCTGCGAATAGCCCATATTGTTGACAATCTGCGGCTTGCGCCCGGCAACCTTCAAAAGCTGGTCGTAGGCGCGGTCGGCGAAGTCGAAGCGGCCGAGTTCGTCATAGGAGGCGGCAAGCCCCATCCATCCCTCGGCACTGTCGGCCTTCAGTTCCACGGCCTTGCGGAAATGCTGTTCGGCAAGGCCGTAATTGGCCTCGCGGAACTGCGCCTTGCCTTGCGCAAGGTCGGAGGTGCTGACGTCTTTTGCCACCGGTTGGATCGATGTGGTCTTGGTTTTGTCGACGTTGTCGGTCGTGCAGCCGCCGACCATCAAGACGGCCGCTAGCGCGGCCATTACCGTGAAACTTCTGTGACGCATGCCCCTGGCCCCAATCGCCCGATTTACCGGGTCGTTCTCTGAGGAAGCAGACTACAACAGGGCGATTAAACTTCAGTGCGGAAACGCGCCTAAAATTTGGTTTCGGGCACAGAAGCCATTAACCAACCGAAGCCTATTCCGGCTCCAGCGCCTTGAGCCCCGCCGGAAACTGATAGCGCCTGCCGTCGTAGCGCAGCCGGTAGGTTCGTTTCATGGACCTGCCGGGATGGGACTGGCACTCGCCATTCTTGTCGACAGACGGATTGTCGGTGTCCAACCGCTCGAACACTGTGATGTCGTGATAGCCGTGATGTCTCGCCGGGCTCATCGCCAGGCTGACCCGGTTGGATTGAAAGGATCCTGCGCAATTGGTGTCGCCTTCGCCGCCAAAGCCGGCCACGATGATGCCGTCGAGCACCAGGCGCAGAGCACCGCCGTCAAGGGCATAGAGCCGCAGGTCGGTTTCACTGTAAGGATTCGGCTGCGAATGGTTTGCCATGTCGATGCGCAGGCCGAAGGCGCTGACATCGGGCGCCAATCTGTAGCGCCCGGTATCGAAGTCGATCTCGCGGATGCCGACGGCATCATCGGTCATCAGCCCGGGCTGGAGCAGGCGCTGGCGCACCTGCCGGGTCTTCCTGTCGACGACCAGAAGCTCGACATCGCCGAAATGCCCGTCGTCGCTGGATTGGGAGCTGTCGATCAGCGGCACGGCGACCAACAACAGGTCGTCATGGGCGGGCCAGATCTTGCAGACCACGCCGAATGGCGCATCGCCATCCCAAAGCGTCTGGGCGATGCTGGTATGAGGTTCGAGCGTGAAGGAGGCGCCATCGGCACTCTTTTGGGCCTTGGGATATGCCTGCTGCACCAGAGCGGCAGAGTCGCCGCAATCGTCGGCCGCGGCCGAGGCCGGCGACAGACTGGCCGCGGCGAGGCCGAGGAAGGCGGTGCACAAGACTATTCGCATGGACGGCTCACTCATTTTGCTTTTTGCGGACTTTGCCGAAGGAGAGCGGCCAAACCGGCCGGATATGACATCCAGGCGAAGCGTAGTTGAAGTGAGTAACCGCAGAAAGCCGCCGGGCGGCCACTTGGTATCTACTGCCTTGCTATCTACTGAACCGCCGTCATTTTGACGATGATCGGGATGACGGCGATCATCAGCACCACCGGCAGGATGCACACCACCACCGGCACCGACATCTTGGCCGGCAAGGCATGTGCCTTCTCCTCGGCCAACGACATGCGCTTGTGGCGCATTTCGTCAGAGAACACGCGCAGCGCCCCGGCGAGGCTGGTGCCGAGTTCCTTCGACTGCTGCAAGAGCGTGGCGAAGGAGCGCACCTCGTCCAGGCTGAGGCGGTCGGCGAGCGCCTTCAATGCATCGTCGAGGCTGCGGCCGGCCCTGAGTTCCAGCGACACCAGCTGCAGGTTTTGGCTCAGCGACGGATAGGTCTTGGCCAGTTCCTTCGAGACGCGCTCGATGCCGGCCTCCATGCTCATGCCGGCATCGGAGCAGACGATCATCAAATCCATGAAGTCGGGAAAGCCGTTGCGGTATTCGCGCATCTTTTCCCGCACCTTTTGGCTGAGCACCAGGCCGGGCACGAAATAGCCGGCGGCTCCCGACAGGATGATGAAGGTCCAGCGGCTGGTCGCGGTGGAATCGGCGCTGCCCATCCAATGGTTGACCAGGAACGCGCCGATCGCTGCGCCCACCAGGCAGGCGAAGCGGATCAGGAAGAATGTGCCGACCGCGCGCGGCTCCATATAGCCCGCCTGGATCAGCTTCATACGCAGCCGGGCGACATTTTCCGGATCGCTCTTGGCGTAGAATTCCTGCGCCCGCTTCACCGCCTTCTCGCGCACGACGCTCTGGTTCTTCTTCGGCGCCACCTCGGCCTGTTGGGGAGTCTTGCTGTCGTCGATCTTGAGCCGGCGCTTGAGATCGTTGCGGTCGCCTTTGGCCACCACCAGCGGCCATGCCACCGCGCTGCCGCCCAATGCCAGCAGCATCGCGGCTACCGGCATCAGCGACGTCGGCGCCAGCGAGGCAAGAAACTGGATCACCTGCTCCATCTCAGAACCGGAAGTTCGACATCTTGAACATGATGATGTTGCCCAGCATCAGCCATGTCACCGAACCGCCCAGCAGATACCAGGTCTTCGGCACATCCCAGACGCTTTGATAAAATTGCGGCATCATCACCATGATGGCGGCGAACAGCAGCGCCGGCACCGCCGTCAGGATATAGGCCGACATACGACCCTCGGTCGAAATGGCGCGCACCTTGCGGCGCAGCTTGCCGCGTTCGCGGATCGTCGTCGACAGCCCGTCGAGGATCTCGCGCAGATTGCCGCCCGAACTCGTCTGGATGGAAACCGCGGTGACGAACAGCGGCAGATCCTCCTGGCCGACGCGATCAAACAGTGAATTCAACGCCGAAACCAGGTCGGAACCATAAGTCACCTCGTCGGAGATAACGCCGAATTCGGTGCCGATCGGATCGGGCATCTCGCGCGACACCATGGAGATCGCCACCGGAACCGGATGCCCGGCCTTCAAGCCGCGCGTGATCAATTCCAGCGCCTCCGGCAACTGCACGCCGAAACGCTTCACCCGCCGGGCACGCTTGGAACGCAGCACAATTACCGGCAGCAGCGCTGTCAGCACCACAAACAGCAAAATGGCGAGCAACAGCGGCAGGCCGTACCAGAGCGCGACGAGCATCATCGCCAGCGCCACGCCCGTCGTCATCGTCAGGAATTTCGGCAAGGGCATCACCATGCCAGACTGCGTGCGCAGCGCGCGAAAACGGTCGGGCGAGAAGAATGACGTGCCGGAATCGAGGCCGCGTTCCTTGCGCAGCTGGATCAGCACCTGTTCCTGGCTGATCCTGTTTTCCTGCAGCTTCATGCGCCGGTTGATAGCCAGGCGCTTGTCGCTGCGGCCGGCATAGAGCAGATAGCAGCCTTCGGCGATCATGATGCCGGTCAGCGCTGCCGCGGCATAAACGACATAGATCGGGCTGAAATTCTCGAACACCCGGCTACTCCTGCGGCCGGCCGGGTTCGAAATATTTGCCGGGGAATTCAATGCCCATATTGCGCAGGTCCTCGAGGAAACGCGGGCGAATGCCGGTCGCCTCGTAGTGACCGAGGATCTTGCCGTCGGCCTCCATGCCAGTGCGCACGAAGCGGAATATCTCCTGCATCTGGATGACGTCCCCTTCCATGCCGGTCACCTCGGCGACGCTGGTCACCTTGCGCTTGCCGTCCGACAGTCGCGTCAGCTGGACGATAAGGTCGAGCGCGCTGGCGATCTGACTGCGGATCGACTGCACCGTCATCGGCATGCCGGTCATGCCCAGCATCTGCTCGAGGCGTGAAATGGCGTCGCGCGGCGTGTTGGCGTGGATGGTCGCCATCGAGCCTTCATGTCCGGTGTTCATCGCCTGCAGCATGTCGAAGGCCTCCTCGCCGCGGCACTCGCCGAGGATGACGCGGTCGGGGCGCATGCGCAGCGCGTTCTTGACCAGGTCGCGCTGCTTCAGCTCGCCATGACCTTCGATGTTGGCGGGGCGCGTTTCCATGCGCGCGACATGCGGCTGCTGCAGCTGCAGTTCGGCCGCGTCCTCGATGGTGATCAGCCGTTCGTCTTCCGGAATGAAGGCCGACAATGCGTTGAGCATCGTCGTCTTGCCGGTGCCGGTACCGCCCGAGATGATGGTCGTTTTGCGGGCGTGGACTGCAGCCGCCAGCACCTCGGCCATGTTCTGGGTGATGGCGCCGAACTCGACCAGCTTGTGCAGGCCGAGCTTGTTCTTTGAAAACTTGCGGATCGACACCAGCGGCCCGTCGACGGCGACCGGGCGAATGGCGGCGTTGAAGCGCGAGCCGTCGAGCATGCGGGCATCGACCATCGGTTGCGATTCGTCGACCCGGCGGCCGACGGCGGCGACGATCTTGTTGACGATGCGCAACAGGTGCGCCTCGTCCTTGAACGGGATATGGACCTGCTGCAGCTTGCCCCGCTTTTCGACGAAGCAGTTCTGGTGGCCGTTGATCAGGATATCGTTGATGTCGGGATCCTTGAGCAGCGGTTCCAGCGGCCCGAGGCCGACCATCTCATCGACGATGTCGTCGACCAGTGCTTCAAGTTCGACGGTGTTGATCGCCATACGCTCCTGGCGGGTCTTTTCCGACACGAACTCCTGCACCTGCCGGCGCATCTCATCCTTGGGCAGGCGCTCCAGCGCGACCAGGTTGATTTCCTCGAGCAGCAGTCGGTGGATGCGCACGCGGGCATCGAGCACCTTGTTGGCGCTTTTTCCCGGTGTTGTCTCCGGCTTCGGCGGCAAGGCCTTGCGGTTCGTCGGGATGACCACGGCGTGATGCGCGACCGGCGCCGCCTCGGCCGGCTTCAGCGCGCGGACGTCACGGTTCTGCAGGGTCGAGAAGCGGCTGGTCATCCGGCTTTCCTCTTCAGGAGGCCCCTGCCGATGCCGAACAGCGAGCGCGATTTCTCCGGCGTCACCACGGCTTCTTCCGGCAGGATGATCCTCTTCAGATCGTTGACGACGTTGGCGTTCGGGTCGATCTCATGCAGCGGCACGCCGCGGTCGACCGCTTCACGCACAAGCCGGTAATTGTTGGAGATGCCGCCGACGAAATGCTCGCCCAGGATTTCCTGGACATCCGCCTGCTTGATGCCGTTGTCGAACATCTTCTGCTCGAAACGATTGACGATGACGTTCGGCTTCACTTCCTTGCCGGCCGTCTCGTAGACCGCCTGGATCAGCCGCTGCGTGTGGCGCAGGCATGGCACCGTCATTTCGGCGACGATGTAGAGCTTGTTGGAGCCGAGCAGCACCGTCTCCGTCCACGGAAACCAGGTGCGCGGCATGTCGATGACGACGTTATCGAAATAGGCCGAGACGAGATCGAGCATGCGCACCACGACATCGGTCTTGAACGAGCGCATTTCCGACGGATGCGTTGGCGCCGCCAGCACGCAGAGCCCGCTCGCATGCTTGGACAGCATCACATCCAGCAGCTGACGGTCGAGGCGCTCGGGCTGGTTCTCGATTTCGGTGATGTCGAAGCGCGGCTCGAGGTCGAGATATTCGGCGCAGGCGCCTTGCTGGAAATTGAGGTCGACCACGCAGGTCGACGCGCCGCGCGTCACCGAATGATGCAGCTGGAAGGCGGTCTGCAGCGCCAGCGTCGTGGTGCCGACGCCGCCGGCGGCCGGCATGAAGGTATAGATCTGCGACTCGGTGTTTTCCTCGCGCCCCGGCCCTTGCAGCGCGCGCACGACCGACCGCACCAGATCGGCGGTGGTGATCGGCTTGACCAGGAAATCGGCGACCTGGAGCTGCACCAGGATACGCACTGCGGCTGCGTTGAATTCCTGGGTGACGACGACCACCGGAACGCGGCCTTCAAGCCGGCGCATGATGCGCTGCAGCGACTCGATCTCTTCCAGCTTTGCCGCATCCATGTCGACGATGAGCGCGCCGAAATCGGCTTCCTGGACCTCGCCGCGCAGTTCGGTAATGTTCTTCTCGACGGTCGAAAGCTGGATCACCTCCGAGGCCGCGAACGCGGTGCGCGTATCCTGCGCAAAGGTCCGGTCGCTAGACACCAGCAGGATCTTCTTGGTCTTGATGCCGCTTGCCATTTTGTCAGCCTGTCAGGTCATTCCCGGTCAAATCACCGGGGCAAATCAATCGGTTGTCGCTGTCGGTTGCACGGCCTTGGCAGCAGCAGCCTGGTCGGCGGCGTTGACTGCCGCCTCACTGCGCTGCGCCGGCACCAGCAGCCTGGTGTTCTGGACGCCGTATTTCCAGGGATCGACCATCTGCATGGCCGTATTGGCGGCCTGTGCGTTGCCGGCGGCAATCGTCGGTCCCTCGGAGCGGACATAGTCGTCGCTGGTGCAGCCGCCGGCGAGGCCGGCGATCAGCAGGGCGATGCATGATTCCACGCGCATGGCTTCAATCCTTCGGCAGGTCGAGGAAATGCCCGACGGTGGTGACCGCGGCCGGCTGTGGCGTACTGCCGCTGGCCATTGCCACTGCACGATTGGCTTCGGACGATTTCACTTCCTCGGTGTTGTTGAGGAAATAGTCGACATTGCTGGCCGGCTGCGTGCCGTCGGTCGGCTCGAGCAGCTTCTTCGACGGATCGACCGGCTTGACCAGATAGGGGGTGACGATGATCACCAGATCGGTCTCGCGCCGCTGATAGGATTTGGAGGAGAACAGCGAGCCGAGCACCGGCAGCTTGCCGAGGCCGGGTAGACGCGATGTGGTAATGTCGTTCTGTGACTGCAGCAGGCCGGCGATCATGAAGCTCTGGCCATTCTTCAGGTCGACGGATGTTTTGGCGCGGCGCACGATAAAGCCCGGGACCGAGATATTGCCGATATTGTAGGAGGCCGAAGCGTCGATCGAGGACACTTCCGGCGCGATGTCGAGGCTCACCAGCCCGTCCTTGAGAACCGTCGGCGTGAAGTCGAGGCTGACGCCGTATTTCTTGTAGCTGACGGAAATCTTGCCATTGTCCTCGGAGACCGGGATCGGGAACTCGCCGCCGGCGAGGAAGCTTGCCGTCTGGCCCGAGCGGGCGATCAGGTTCGGCTCGGCCAGCCGCCTGGCGAGACCACGTTCCTCCAGCGCCTTGATGGCGACGTCGATCGACAGGCCGTTGGACAGCAGCCGGCCGATGATCTCGCCATTGCCGGCTCCCGGCACCGTGCCAGGATCGAGGGTGACGTCGCGCCCGCCAATGCCGTAAGCGAAATTGGCGCTGTATTTGGCGCCGAGATCCTGTCCGGCCTGGCGATTGATCTCGACGAAGCGGACGTTGAGCTGAACCTGCTGCGAGGACGAGATGTTGACCGAATTGATCACTTCTTCATTGCCGGAGAAGCGGCTGGCGATCTTGCTTGCCTTCTCGGCGGCGACCGCGTCATCGGCCTCGCCCGACAGCACGACGCGGCCATTGGCCGAGCCGACCTTGATCTTGGCGTCCGGCACGCTGGCGCGAATGGTGCTGGCCAGCTGGTCGGTGTCCAGCGTCACCTCGATGTCGACGGTGCCGACCAACTGCTTGTTCTCGTCGAACAGCGCGATGCCGGTGGTGCCGAGATTGTTGCCCAGCACATAGAAGGATTTGTCGGTCAGCGGATTGACGTTGGCGATCTCCGGATCGCCGATGACGATCTGGTAGAAGGCGGCATTGGTCATGACCGTCTTCGGCTTGCCCTTGGCTACCTTGATCGACGCATTCGTTGTGGACGAGACATGGACGATATCGTTGTCGGCCTTGGCTGGCGCACTGAGGCCGAGCATTGCGGCCGCGGCCAGGCAAGCCCCCACCGCAAGCGCCCGCATTGGGCGCAGCCCTTTCGTAGTTCGAAATGCATGAAGTCCCGACATCTGTCCCGTCCCTCGCCCGGTCCCCACCGGCAGTTATTGCTGGTCCCGCGCAGGAACCTGGTATTCTTCGACCTGCGTGCCGCGCGTCACGATGATCGTCTTGAATTTCGGCTTCTCAGGCTCCTTGGTCGCGGCAGTGAACAGCGCGCCGGCAGCGGCCTGGACGCCGGAGGCGACCGATCCGCCGAAGGACGAGATGGTGGTGACGCCGTCCTTGGCGGCCCCTCCGTCTGCGGCCGAGCGGAGCGACAGCGACAAGGTGCCGACGGTGCGGGCAAGCGCCACTTTCTGCGCGCCTTCGGTCGTCACCTCGATGGTGACGGAATTGGCGATCTGCGGTGCGGTCTGGCGCTCGTCGGCGCCCTGCCCCACGGTCAGCACCTTGGCGTCGGAGACGACAATCTCGGAGGTAACGGTCGATCCGGCAGCGCCCTGTGCGTTCTTGGCCACTTCCTGGATTTCGCCCGCATCGCGTGTCAGCACCACGTCGACCCGGTCGCCCGGCATGACGAAGCCGCCGACACCGGCGATCTCGTCGGTGCGGATTGTCACCGCCCGCATGCCGGGCGTCATCATGTTTGATAGCGTCGCGCGGCCGTTCGGCCCCGACAATTTGCTGATCAGCACCGGCTCGTTGACCTCGATCGGCGACAATACCACGCGGCTGCCTTCGGCGAGCAATGCATTGACTGTGGTGAACGCGCCCTGCGGCACCGAATCCTCGGACCATGGGATTTCGCTGAGCTGCGCCCGGTCAAGCTCCATGCCGTAACGCAGCGGCGCGTTGGCCACCACTATGGTCTTGAAGACGACCTTGGGGACGGCGGGCGCCGGGATCGACGCCGTTTTCTCTTCGGCATCGGCCTTGGCCTGGCTTTTCACCCAGAAATCCGCGGCAAAGATTGAAATCGCGCCGAAGACGGCAGCGATGCCAATCATCGTTATGGCCTTGCCCCTCACAACCAACCCCTGACATTCGTGGTCTTTTGTTTTGTTGAGGCGACGCTAGGCCGCTTTGTTAAAGATTCAGGAATCGCGGCCGCTCTCGCTGGACCTATTTCCGCCGGCTTGGTTATCGAAAGGTTTTAGGATAAGAAGGGTTTAATCCCCGAACGTAACAGGAACTTCCGTCGCTTGGCGCCGAAAAGCGTGGCAGTATCGACGGGTGATTCGCGGCACCGGATTCTATGGCAGGCATGGACGACAACAACGATCTTTTCGGCAATCTGGAAAAGCAGCCCCAATCGGCTCGGACACCGGCGCGGCCGGCCGACCCGCTGCTGCAGGCCACGAAACGTTCCGTTGCGACCAAGGACGGCAGCGAGGGCTATAGTGCCGCCGACATCGAGGTGCTGGAGGGGCTGGAGCCGGTGCGGCGCCGTCCCGGCATGTATATTGGCGGCACCGACGACAAGGCGATGCACCATCTGTTTGCCGAGGTCATCGATAATTCGATGGACGAGGCGGTCGCCGGCCATGCCACCTTCATCGATGTCGAGCTGTCGGCCGACGGGTTTCTGACCGTCACCGACAATGGCCGCGGCATTCCGGTCGATCCGCATCCGAAATTCAAGAAACCGGCGCTCGAAGTCATCATGACGACGCTGCATTCGGGCGGCAAGTTCGATAGCAAGGTCTATGAGACCTCCGGCGGTCTGCACGGTGTCGGCGTCTCGGTCGTCAATGCGCTGTCGGACCATCTCGAAGTCGAGGTCGCGCGCGGTCGCCAGCTTTACCGCCAAAGGTTCTCGCGCGGCGTTCCGGTGAGCGGGCTGGAGCAGCTCGGCGAAGTGCACAACCGGCGCGGCACCAAAATCCGCTTCCATCCCGACGAGCAGATTTTCGGCAAGGGCGCCGCCTTCGAGCCGGCGCGGCTCTATCGCATGACCCGCTCGAAAGCCTATCTGTTCGGCGGCGTCGAGATCCGCTGGAGCTGCGACCCATCGCTGATCAAGGAAAAGGACCAGACGCCGGCCAAGGCGGAGTTCCATTTCCCCGGCGGCTTGAAGGACTATCTCAAGGCATCGCTCGGCGATGATTTCCAGGTGACCCGCGAAATCTTCGCCGGCAAGAGCGAGAAGCAGGGCGGCCACGGTTCGCTGGAATGGGCGGTGACCTGGTTCGGCGGTGACGGCTTCGTCAACTCCTACTGCAACACCATCCCGACCGGCGAAGGCGGCACGCATGAGGCCGGCTTTCGCAATGTGCTGACGCGCGGGCTTCGGGCCTATGCCGACCTGGTCGGCAACAAGCGCGCCTCGATCGTCACCTCCGAAGACGTGATGATCTCGGCGGCAGGCATGCTGTCGGTGTTTATTCGCGAGCCGGAATTCGTCGGCCAGACCAAGGACAGGCTGGCAACGATCGAAGCCATTCGCATTGTCGAGACCGCCATCCGCGATCCCTTCGACCACTGGCTGGCCGACAATCCGCAGGAAGCCTCCAAGCTGCTGGAATGGGTGATTGCGCGCGCCGACGAGCGGGTGCGCCGGCGCCAGGAAAAGGAAGTGTCGCGCAAGAGCGCGGTGCGCAAGCTGCGCCTTCCCGGCAAGCTCGCCGACTGCACGCAGAATGCCGCCGCGGGCGCCGAACTGTTCATCGTCGAAGGCGACTCGGCCGGCGGCTCGGCCAAGCAGGCGCGCGACCGCGCCAGCCAGGCGGTGCTGCCGCTGCGCGGAAAAATCCTCAACGTCGCCAGCGCCGGCAACGACAAGCTAGCCGCCAACCAGCAGATTTCGGACCTGATTCAGGCGCTCGGCTGCGGCACGCGCTCGAAATACCGCGACGAGGATTTGCGCTACGACCGCGTGATCATCATGACCGACGCCGACGTCGACGGCGCTCACATAGCCTCGCTGCTGATCACCTTCTTCTACCAGGAAATGCCGAATCTGGTGAATGGCGGCCATCTCTATCTGGCGGTGCCGCCGCTCTATTCGATCCGGCAAGGCGGCAAGGTTGCCTATGCCAGGGACGATGCGCACAAGGACGAGCTGTTGCGCACCGAATTCACCGGCCGCGCCAAGGTCGAGATCGGCCGCTTCAAGGGCCTGGGCGAGATGATGGCCGCGCAGCTCAAGGAAACCACCATGGACCCGAGGAAGCGCACGCTGCTCAGGGTCGATGTCATCGACGCCGTGGCCGCGACCAAGGATGCTGTCGACGCGCTGATGGGCACCAAGCCGGAAGCCCGCTTCCGCTTCATCCAGGAACGCGCCGAATTCGCCGCGACGGAAGTGCTGGATATCTGAGCGCTGGCCAACTCTTCGTTTTGACGCAGTTCCGGGCGGAAAACCGTTTCACACTTTTCCTGGAACTGCTCTAGCCTGCGCTTCCGATACGGAGACCAGCTTATGATCTGGGCGCGGCTGAAGAGCTACTTCGAAACCAGTTTGGCGGGCCTGACGCAGCCGACGCGCTCGGATTGGATTTTCGCCCTGCGCACGGTTTCGGCCGGTCTGATCGCGCTTCTCGCTGCTTACGCGCTAAAACTCGACCACCCGCAATGGGCGATGATGACGGTCTTCATCGTCGCCCAGCCGGTCGCCGGCATGGTGCTGGCGAAAGGTTTTTACCGGCTGCTCGGCACGCTGGCCGGTGGACTTGCGGCGATCGGCATCACCTCGGTTTTCGGCACCAATCCCTGGCTGCTGGTCACGGCGCTGTCCGTCTGGATTGGGCTGTGCACGCTGGTTTCGTCGCTGCTGCGCAATCCGGAAGCCTATGGCGCCGCACTTGCCGGCTATACCGCGATGATCATTGGGCTGCCGGCTTTCGGCCAGCCGCATGTGATCGTCGATCTCGCTGTCGCGCGCTGCGCCGAGATCGTGCTCGGCATCGTCTGCGCCGGCCTGACCAGCCGGCTGATCCTGCCCAAGCTGGCCGCTGACGCCATCATCTCCAGGCTGAAGCGCAGCATCCTCGACCTTGCAACCTATGCGGGCGGCGCTTTTTCCGGCGGCGACCCGGCGAGACTGGCCGGCCTGCACGGCAAGCTGATCACGGACGCCCAGATGCTGGCCGAGATGCGCACCTATGCCCGGCTCGAAGCCCCGAGCTTCGCCACCCGCGCCCATCCGGTCCGCCTCACCATCGGTCAGCTTCTGTCGGCGCTGTCGGCGGCACGCGCGCTGCATTCTCACGCCGCGCCGAAAAACGCAGCGCTCATTCCGGTGCGCTCGGAACTGCAGTCGCTGGTCAGCGAACTGGCAGCCACGCCCGAGGCGCTGGAGGACACGTCGCCCTGGGTGACGCGGCTCGACGCGATTGCCGGCAAGGCCCGGCAAATGCCCGATGCCTCGACCGATCAGGACGACAGGGTCGGCACCATCACGCGCCTCACCATCGCCGCCGATTTCGCCGAAGCCTTCAAGCAGGTGCTGCGCGGCCTCGACGCCCTGCGCGCACCGGTGACGCGCCCGAGCCGGAGCAACAGGCAGCTGCCTGCGCTGGTGGTGCATCGCGATTATCCCGGGGCTTCGCGCAATGCCATACGCGCCGCCCTTGCCACGCTGGCGGTCGCCGCCTTCTGGCTGACGACGAAATGGTCCGACGCGGCCGGCACCGTTATCCTCGTTGCGGTCGTCTCCAGTCTTTTCGCCGCGCGGCCTGACCCGGTGCGGGTGTCCTGGGGCTTCTTCAAGGGTACGCTGCTGGCTTTGCCCTTTGCCTTCCTTGTTGGCCAGGTCGCGCTGCCTGCTTTGCCCGGCTTCGGCTGGTTCACGCTGTTTGTCGTGCCGATCCTGGTACCGACGGCGCTGGGCATGGCCAATCCGCGCACCGTCGGCGTGGCGACGGCCTTTGCAATCAATTTCCTCGCCTTCCTCAGCCCGCATCAGGCGATGGCCTATGCACCAGGCCCGTTCTTCGCCGGCTCGGCGTCGGTGCTGGTCGGCATCCTGCTGGCTATCTGCGTCTTCATCGTGGTGCTGCCGGTGGATCCATGGCGCGCGGCCAACCGCATCGTGCGCGCCATGCGCGAGGATCTGGCGCGGCTGTGCCTGCATGAGCGGGTGCCGCGGCGTTCGGCCTTCGAGAGTCTGGCCTATGACCGCATCAACCAGCTGATGCCGCTCTTGCAAAATGCCGGCAGGAAAGGCGATGCGATTCTGGGCGGCGGGGTCGCCGCCGTTACCGTCGGCCTTGAAATCCTGCGTCTGCGCGCCGCGCAGCAGAGCCCGTCCACTCCTTCCGACACCGCGCTCTCGATCGCCAATTTCCTGCGCGGCCTGGCGCGTGAACTGCTCTTTCGCGCACCAGGCGAGCCCCAGACGGCGACCATCACTGTGGCCCGGCAATATGCAGCCGGCCTCTCAGAGCGCAGCGGTAGTGCCGACACGCTGCAGATCGCAGCCTCGCTGCGCATCATCGCCGCCGCGATCGAGGATTTCCCGGATTTCTTCACCAGGGACCGTGGCTAGGGCGTCAGGCCGCGGCTATCGCCAGCGCATGCCCGCGCGCGTTTTCCCGCAGCGCGTCGAGATGGATCGACTTGACCAGGCCGGCGAGATCGCCCTCAGTGGATTGACCTCCGAGTTCCTTCAGCATCAGCCAGCTGACTTCCTGCACGCCGGCGAGGCGCTTGCCGTTGGCGACTTCGCGCCAGATCTTGAGCGCGCGCAGGATGATGCCATGGGTGGAAGCGGCAAGGCCGGCGCTGCGGAACAGCGCCTGCAACGCAACGTCCTGGCCGCCGGCGAGCAAGGCCCGCACCCGCTGCTCCGACTGCTGGCTGAGCGCAACCAGGGCCGAGCCGAAAAAGTCGACCTTGCCGTGGGCAATGGCACGGATGATGAAACTTGCGGTCAGGTCGCCGCGCAGGCGCAGATGTTCGATAAGTGCCGCATGTTCCTCCGCGCGCGTGCCTTCGACCAGCCGCACCGAAGCCTTGACGCAAGCATCGCGCGTGACGCGCTCGGCTCTGGCCGCCCCCATCAGCGCCATCACCAGCGGCGAAGCCTTCAGCGTTTCGCCGAGCTTGACCAGCAGCATGTGCCGGCAGTCGGCCGGCAGCCGCACATCCCTGACCATTGCCTCGCGCAAATGAGCGATATGGCCATGCCGCTCGGCCATGCGGCGGAAGCTGAGCGACGCGATATCGGCGCCGTCATTGGCGAGCAGCGCCGCACACGCTTCCGGTTCGCCGATCTCGGCGATCGCCGCGGCAACCGCCATCGAAACGACCGGCCGGTCGGCGATCAGTTTTTGCGTCGCCTTGTGCCCGGCCGCGACGCGGTCGATCAGGTCGGCGTCCGTCAGCAGCGGGGAGCGCGCCAGCACCAGGGCTGCCACTTCCGGCTGATCGGAGGCAAGCGCGCTGATGATCTGCAGCGGCGCGTGATGGCTCATCGACAGCGCTTCGGCCATAGCCAGCCGCACCTTCGACGAGGCGTCGTCGAGCAGCAGCGTCAGCGCCGCTTCGGCCGCGCAACGGTCTTCGAAAGGCAGGTCGGAATTGACGTAGGCGCGGGCCAGCGCGCTCGCCGCCGCGGCGCGCTCCGAAACTCTCGCGGTGTAGATCCATTTGAGAAAATGCGAGACAACCATACTGCCTGCTACGCCCCTTGCCGGAAAGCTTCCGGCCCCAGGAATGACCCTAGGCAGAAATGGTTTACGAACGGTTCACCATGTTTATTAACTGGCTTGCGGGTGGCATGGGCAGCGCCTATCAACCGTCAGGCAGCGGAGGAGAAAAACGATGCCCGGGCTTTATCTCGAAGAGTTCGTCGTCGGACATGTCTTTCGGCACACGCTGCGCAAGACCGTCACCGAAAGCGATAACATGCTGTTCTCGGTGATGACGCTGAACCCGCAGCCGCTGCACATCGACTTCGACTTCGCCGCCAAGAGCGAATGGGGCAGACCGCTGGTCAATTCGCTGTTCACGCTCGGCCTGATGATCGGCATTTCCGTCAATGACATCACCGTCGGCACCACAATTGCCAATCTCGGCATGAAGGAGACGGTGTTTCCGCACCCGGTCTTCCACGGCGACACCATCCGTGTCGAAACGACGGTGCTCTCAGTCAGGGACTCGAAATCGAAGCCGGACCGCGGCATCGTCGAGTTCGAGCATCATGCCTACAATCAGAACGATGTGCTCGTTGCCAAATGCACGCGCCAGGCGATGATGATGAAAAAGGCGGCCTGATGCGCTCGCTGCTGTTTGTGCCCGGGGATTCCAAAAAGAAACTGGAGAAGGGTTTTGGCGCCGGCGCCGACGTGGTCATCGTCGACCTTGAGGATTCCGTGGCGCCACAAAACAAGCCGTCGGCACGCGACATCGCAGCACGCTTTATTGCCGGCAACAGGCAGCAGACAAGCTCCGCCATCTATATCAGAGTCAACGACCTATCGACCGGGTTGACCGACGATGATCTGGCCGCCCTGGTTCCAGTCAAACCCGACGGCATCATGCTGCCGAAGTCGAACAGCGGCCAGGATGTCCAGCAGCTATCCGTAAAGCTCCGCGTACATGAGGCCGAAAACGGATTGCCGGATGGCGCGATCAAGATCCTGCCGATCATTACCGAGACCGCTGCTGGGTTGCTGGCCGCCGCGACCTATGCCGGGGCAAGCGCCAGGCTTGCCGGCCTCACCTGGGGTGCCGAAGATCTGTCGGCGGCGATCGGCGCGCAGGCTGCGCGCGACGACAACGGCCGCTACACCGATGTCTTCCGCCTTGCCCGCACCATGACCATCCTTGCCGCCGGCGCAGCTGAAGTCGCGGCGATCGACACGGTTTTCCCCGCCTTTCGCGACATGGCCGCCTTCGAAGCCGAATGCACGGAGGCCGAGCGTGACGGCTTTACCGGCAAGATGGCGATCCATCCGGCGCAAGTGCCGGTCATCAACGCCGCCTTCACGCCATCGGCGGAGGCAGTGCAACGCTCGCAGGCCATCGTCGCGGCCTTCGAGGCGGCCGGAAATCCCGGCGTGGTCGGCATTGACGGCAAGATGTATGACCGGCCGCATCTCAGGCTCGCCGAACGGCTTCTGGCTCGCGCCAAGGCAGTCCGGGTTTAGTCCCGCGCCAGCACGATGACCCGGTCCTCAGGAAGGTAGGCCAGCGCTTGCGACTTCAACGGGTTGACGGTGACGCCGCCCAGAGCCCGCTCATCACTCTGCGCAGCGCGAACGCGCCTATGTCCGATGGCGATCTCGCCGCGCAGCCGCGCCGATTCCGCGATCGTCCAGAACGTCACCGGCTGATCGGTGGCGACATAGTGGCCGACCGGACGCATGTAGATTTCGGAGCCCTCCTCGTCGAGCAGGTCATCGAAGATCGCTGCGAGATGCTGGTTCTCCGATGCCTGCGCCAGCATCAGGCTGACCAGCCGGTTGCTGACGACGAAGTCATCGGCCTTGGTCACCGCCGCCAACTCGCGGTTGCGCACGTCGATCATTTCGCTGACAATCGAGATATGCGTGCCGGCATCGTCTGCGATTTTGCGCAAATGCAGCAGCGTCACCAGCGTGCGCGTATCGGCGGGCTGCGCTGCCATGGTCTCGCTGTAGCCGAGGACGAGCACGTGGTCGTAAGAAGGCACGTCCAGACTTGCCAGTGCTGTTCTGCTCGACGTGTCGGTGATGCGGCAGGAAACCGCCAGATTGTCGCCGACGACCGGCAGTCCGGCAACTTCCTGCTCGAGGCCAGGCGTATCGGCGGCGATGGTCAGGATTGACCCAGGTGCGACGTAGCGCGACAGTTCATAGGTTATGATCGGACCGCGCCGGTTCCAGCCAAGGATCAGCGTGCGCTCCGGCTTCGCCTCGATGGGCTGATGGCGAAGAATCGCCGCGGCATCGATCTTGGCTCCGGCGCTTCCCAGCTTGATGGCGGCATCGTCCTCGGCAATGATGATGGCGCGCATGTCCTTGCCGATTACCAGCTCCGACGGCGGGTTGAGATTGACGCGCCCCTGCTGGTCGCAGAGCCCGATCAGCGCGCAATGCTCATACGCCATCACTGCCTCGCCGAAGGTCTTGCCGGTGAGATCAGGCTGCTCGGTCGTGTAGATTTCGCAGCCGTCGAAATCGAGCAGCTCCGAATAGACGCCGCTGAGACCCGACTGCCGGCTCGAATGCACGACGATGCGCGAGATCAGCTGGTCGGCCAGGACAAGCTGTACCTCGGCCCCGCCGACGACGCGGGCGACCTCGGCGTTCTTTCCGTCGCGGATCTCGGCGGCGATGTTATAGGGCGCCGTGCGCCGGTTCGGGTCGTTGGCCAGCGCCAGCACCGTCTTGATCACCTGCGAATCCGGGTCGTCGCCGTCCGGCGACAGCACGATGATCGAGCGCGAGGTCTGCGGGTTGACGATGGCCAGATCGTAGAGGTCGGTCGGGTCGCCGCTGCGGCAGATGATGCGTGTATTGCCCAGTCTGCCGACTTTGGCGGCGATCTCGTCCTCCATCACCACCTTGTCCATATTGGCCATGACGACAATGCGCGGATGGCGGCGGCTGGCATTGGCAATGACGAGTTCGGAGATGACGTCGAAGATCGACGGCGACCAGTTGAGGATGATGGTGTGGTCGCTCTCCAGCACCCGCGAACGGCCCTTGCGCAATTCATCGAGCTTGCTGTCGACGCCGGCGCTGAGCACGCCGATGAGGGCCGACACGACGAAGATGCCGGCGAGCGTGACAAAGAGCATGACGAGACGAAAGGCCCAGCCGGTGTCGCCGCCCATCGTGCCGGAATCGAGCGTGCGCATCAGCGATTCCCAGAATGCTTCGAAGAAGTTCAACGGCTCGCCGCCCTCCGGCGCAATGCGGGTCACCGCAAGGAAAGCCGCGGCGGCAATGATGATCAGCAGCGAAGCAACTGCGAGCCAGCCGATCAGCGCGATCGGGCCGGCGGCCATGCTCTTGTCAAACCCGTAGCGCAGCCGGGTTCCCAGCGAGTCTCGTTTCTTCATGTCGCCGGCAACCCCCAATATTCCCCATGGTCGATGCGCCGACCCCAACGCATCGCCGAAGCCGCTGTCTTAGCCGGTGTTTAAATAAAGGGGAATCGCTTTCGGGTGTCAGTCGTTCCACGGCCCCGCATAATCGGCATAGAGCTTTGCCGGATCGGGCCGCGGCCGTTCCGGCGCCGGTCCCTGATAGGAGCCAATATGGATAAACCCGACAACACGTTCCTGTGGCGCCAGTCCCAGCAGCGCCCGGCCCTCCGCCACGTCGGAATACCAGTTGCTGATCATGTTGGTGCCATAGCCCAGCGCATTGGCTGCGATCATCAGGTTCATCGCCGCCATGCCGCCGGACAGGAACATTTCCCATTGCGGGATTTTTGGATTGTCCTTCGGAACCGACACCACGCCGATCACCAGCGGCGCGCGGGAAAACCGCGCCAGCTCCTGGTTGCGGCGGTTTTCCGGCAGCGGCCCTTCGCGCTGTTCGGCGAGCGCCGCCAGCTTCCTGCCGATCTCGAGTCGCGCCTCGCCGCGATAGAGGATGAAGCGCCACGGCTCCAGTCGGCCGTGATCGGGCACACGGCTTGCAGCCGCGATCATGGTCGCGATATCGCCATCGCTGGGCGCCGGTTCCTTCAATTCAGGAATCGGTGCGGAGTTTCGGGTCAGCAGGAAGTCGATGATCGGCGACGCCATGGGGCCAGGTCTCCTAAAGCACTCGATTTTGAGCTGAAGCGCGCCATTGCGGGTGGGGCGGCTCGTGCATTCGCGCGGACGCGCCGGACGAAAGAGCCGTTGCCAAGGCGGATCGGACTCTTAAGCCTTGAAATTGCCACCGCCTTGGGCTTCAACGCAAGGCATGTTTGAGGGGACATCGCGCCTTTTCCTGATTTGGCTCGCCGTAGCGCTGTTTGCGCCGGCCTCGATGGCCATGGCGCAGAATGCCGACGGCATCGGCAATCTGAAACTCCCCGATATTTCGAGCTATGCACCGCCCAAGGGCGAGACGCCGCTGGCACTAGGTGGCGGCGGCGCCATAACGCTGTCGGCCCAGTTGACCGACAAGGGCGCCGACATCACGCGCGGCATCGTCTGGCGCGTCTTCAAGCCCGAGGCCGCCGGCGACGGCAAGCTGCCGATGGTGGCTTCCGCGCATGGCGGCAGCGCCGTGTTCCAGCTCGAACCCGGCAGCTATCTGGTCCACGCCTCATACGGACGCGCCGGCGCCACCAAGCGCATCACCGTCGGCAAGGACGCCAGGCGCGAAAGCCTGGTGCTCGATGCCGGCGGCCTCAAGCTCGACGCGGTGCTGTCGGGCGGCGTGCGTATTCCGCCGAAAAAACTGCGCTTCTCCATTTACGAGGGCACCGCCGAGGCCAATGGCGACCGCGCTTTGATCATTCCCGATGTGGAGCCCAACAGCGTCGTGCGGCTCAACGCCGGCGTTTATCATGTCGTCTCCACCTATGGCGCGGTCAATGCCGTCATTCGCTCCGACATCCGTGTCGAAGCCGGCAAGCTGACCGAAGCCACCGTCGAGCATCGCGCGGCGGAGGAGACCATGAAGCTGGTGCGCGAGACCGGCGGCGAGGCTATCGCCGATACATCCTGGTCGCTGCTCAACGAATCCGGCGATCCGATCAAGGAGGCCGTCGGCGCCTTCGCCTCGATGGTGCTGGCCGAAGGCCAATACACCATCATCGCCAAGAACCGCGACCGCATCTACCAGAAGGATTTCACCGTGGTCGCTGGGCAGAACCAGGAGATCGAGGTGCTGGCCACTGATGCCTCTGCGATCGATCCGGAGGAAGGCGCCGACTGACCGGCGCGCCCATTGGCATCGGTTTGGCTGCTCAGTTGAAGTGGTAGTTCAGGGCTACGTCAGGCGGCCTTGCACAGGCGGCGCTTCAGGAAGTGGACCCGGCCGCGCGGCGCGTCGGGCGCTAGGTCGAAGACACCGCGATGAAGACGGTCGAGCAGCGTCTTGCGGTCGCGCAATGGCTCCAACTCATCCCAGCTCAGCACATCGCCGACGCGCACGTCGATCGCCTTGCCGGACAGCCGCGCAAATTCGCGGATGAGCATTGAAAGGCGCAACGTCAGCGACGCCTTGCCGACGAATTTCGCCAGCCTTCCTTCGCGCTCGGCCATGTTCATCGGACCGCTGACCAGATGGAACAGCCGGCCGTTCTGACCTGAAAAATGCATCGGCACCACCGACGCCTTGGCGTCCTGCACGAGGCGCGCCGGAAACATCTTCCACGGCAGGTCGCGCGCCCGGCCAAAGCCTTTCGGCGCGGTGGCGACGCCGCCGGCCGGAAATACGACGATGGTGACGCCCTCTTTCAACAGCCGCACTGCCTCGTGGCGCACCGCCATGTTGTTCTTCACCGCGTCCTTGGTCTCGGAAAAGTCGATCGGCAGCGAGTACGGTTCCATCTCGCGGATCTTCAGCAGATCCTTGTGGATCATGACGCGGAACGGACGCCCGAGCTGCTCGACGAGCGACAGCACGGCAATGCCGTCGCCAATGCCGAACGGGTGGTTGGCGACGATCACCAGCGGCGTGTCGGGCAGCCCCGCCGGCGGCCACTGATCGGTGCTGCGCACCTTGACGTCGATCAGCTGCAGCATGCGGCTGAACACCCGCTCGCCGGTCGGCGCCACCTGGCGGCGCCAGAAATCATAGAGCGCGGCATACCGGTCGCGCCCCGACAGACCTTCAATGGAATGGATGAACCAGCGCGTCAGCGCCGGCTGGCTCGCATTGGCGTAGGAGAGTTCGGGAAACGGTCTTTCCCGTATCTTCAGCTTGAGCATGGGGGCTCGTTACAAGGTTGGCGTGACAGGCATGTGAAAATGGCGGTGGATCGCTCCACCGCCATTTCTCCGAAATATTGATTGCTCAGGCCGCGTTGCGCCTTCGGTCGGGCGAAACAGCCTCGTCGGAAAGCAGCTTCAGCGCGTCGGCCAGCTTGAGCGATTCCTGATCGCGCGAGCCAAGCCGGCGGATGTTGACCGTCTCCTCCTCCGCCTCGCGCTTGCCGCAGACGAGGATCACAGGAACCTTGGCCAGCGAATGCTCACGCACCTTGTAGTTGATCTTCTCGTTGCGCAGATCCGGTTCGGCCAAAAGTCCTGCCGCCTTCAACTGTGCGACAACCTTTCGCGCATAGTCGTCAGCATCCGAGGTGATCGTCGCCACAACCACCTGCAGCGGCGCGAACCACAGCGGGAAATGGCCGGAATAATGCTCGATCAGGATGCCGAGAAAGCGTTCCATCGAACCGCAGATGGCGCGATGCACCATCACCGGCTGCTTCTTTTCCGAATCCGAACCGATGTAGAAGGCGCCAAAGCGTTCCGGCAGATTGAAGTCGACCTGCGTGGTGCCGCACTGCCATTCGCGGCCGATGGCGTCCTTCAGCACATATTCGAATTTCGGCCCGTAGAAAGCGCCCTCGCCCGGATTGATCGAGGTCTTGATGCGGTTTCCCGATCGCGTCCTGATCGTATCCAGCACGTTGCCCATGATCGCCTCGGCATGATCCCAGGCCTCGTCGGTGCCGACGCGCTTATCCGGCCGCGTCGACAGCTTCACGCTGACATCGTCGAAGCCGAAATCGGCGTAGGTCGACAGGATCAGATCGTTGATGCGCAGGCATTCCGCGGCCAGTTGCTCCTCGGTGCAGAAGATATGCGCATCGTCCTGCGTGAAGCCGCGCACGCGCATCAGCCCGTGCAAGGCGCCGGACGGTTCGTAGCGATGCACATTGCCGAATTCCGCAAGCTTTACGGGCAGATCGCGATAGGATTTCAACCCATGCTTGAATATCTGCACGTGGCCCGGACAATTCATCGGCTTCAGCGCGAACACGCGGTCGTCGTCGGTGTCGTCGCCGGCCACCGTCACCTTGAACATGGCATCGCGATACCAGCCCCAGTGGCCCGACGTCTCCCACAGGCTCTTGTCGAGAACCTGCGGTGCGTTGACCTCCTGGTAGCCTTGCTCGTCGAGGCGGCGGCGCATGTAGTTGACCAGATTCTGGAACATCTTCCAGCCCTTGGCGTGCCAGAAGACGACGCCCGGCCCCTCTTCCTGGAAATGGAACAGGTCCATCTCGCGGCCGAGTTTGCGGTGGTCGCGCTTCTCTGCCTCTTCCAGCATCGTCTGGTAGGCATCGAGTTCAGCTTGCTCGGCCCAGGCCGTGCCGTAGATGCGGGTCAGCATGGGGTTGTTCGAATCGCCACGCCAATAGGCGCCGGCCACCTTCATCAGCTTGAAGGCGTTGCCGATCTGCCCGGTGGAGGCCATGTGTGGGCCGCGGCAGAGGTCGAACCAGTCACCCTGGGAATAGATCTTGAGATCCTGGTCTTCGGGAATGGCGTCGATCAGCTCGAGCTTGTAGCGCTCGCCCTTCTCGGCAAAGACCTTTTTCGCCTTGTCGCGCGACCAGACTTCCTTGGTGAACGGCTTGTTACGCGCAATGATCTCGCGCATCTTCTTTTCGATCACCGGGAAATCGTCAGGCGTGAACGGCTCGTTGCGGGCGAAGTCGTAATAGAATCCGTTCTCGATCACCGGCCCGATGGTCACTTGCGTTCCCGGCCACAGTTCCTGCACGGCCTCCGCCAGCACGTGTGCTGCATCATGACGGATGAGCTCCAGCGCGCGCGGATCGGTGCGGGTGATGATCTCGACCTTGCCGGACTTGCCAAGTGGGTCGGAAAGATCGCGAACGGTGCCGTCGATCGCATAGGCGACGGCTTTCTTGGCCAGCGACCTCGAGATCGATTCGGCGAGGCCTGCACCGGTCATCGCCGCGTCATAGTCGCGGACGGAGCCATCGGGAAATGTCAGGGAAACGGAATTCAGCATTTGTATCTCCTATCCAGTCCCGCAAACGAGCGCGGGTGGTCGTGGTGTGAAGCCGGAGGCATCCGGCAGCGGGCGGGTTTTAGAGGCCACGCGGCATCAGGTAAAGAGCCCTCGTTGGCGCAGCTGTCAGGAAATGGCGCGACAGATGTCGCATGCCAGTCGCACAGGCTTGCGAATTTCCCCGACACGAGGTTGGAATCCCCGGCATGGAAGACGCAAAACCCAGCCGAACCGCCTTGGGCGTCGCGCGCATGCGGGCCTTCCACCAGTTCTCGCAGCAGGCGGCGCTGTTTCGCGACCCATATGCGAGTGCGATACTGGGCGATGCCGCACCGACGGTGCAGGAGCTCGAGCAGGAAGGTGAGCGCAGCCGGCGCATGCGCCTGTTCGTGGCAGCGCGCGCCCGCCTCGCCGAGGACTGGCTGGCTGCGGCGGTGCGCCGGGGCGTCCGGCAAGTGGTGGTGCTCGGCGCCGGCCTCGACACTTTCTCGCTGCGCAATCCGTACCCTGATGTCGCGGTGTTCGAAGTCGATCACCCGGCGACACAGGCCTGGAAACGCAAATGCATCGCCGATGCTGGTCTTGCCGAACCCCGGGCCACCATGTTCGTGCCGGTCAACTTCGAGCGCCAGCGCCCCGCGGATGAACTGACGTCGGCCGGTTTGCGGCAGACCGAGCCCAGTTTCTTCATCTGGCTGGGTGTCGTTCCGTATCTGAGCCAGGACGCAATCTTCAGCACCCTGTCCTGGATTACCGGCATGCCCGGTTCGGAGGTCGTCTTCGACTACAGCGAGCCGGCCGAGAACCGCGATGCGGCTGGACAGGCTGCCCTCTCTTTCCATGCGGCGCGCGTCGCCGCTGCCGGAGAGCCCTGGATCAGCTTCTTCGTGCCCGCGGCACTGGCGCAATCGCTGCGCGAGCTCGGCTTCGATGAGATCGAAGATCTGGAAAGCAGCGACATCGCCGCCCGCTTCTCCAGGACGCCAAAGGCGGATACAAGGAATTCCGGCGGCCACATCCTTCGTGCCCGCCGGAGCACTTGAAGCTAAAGCAAGTTCACTTCACCAGTTGCGGCAACTCCCTCAGTAACGCCGCGCGTGTCGCCGGGCCTTTCGGCATGTCGATCGGCTTGGTGTCGACGACCAGCCGGGCGAAGACGATCCGGCGGCCGCCCTTTTCGGCCCAGCCGACGAACCAGCCCAGCGCGCGCTTGTCCTTGCTGTTTCCCAGCCTGGTGCTGCCGGTCTTGCCCCGCACCGTCCAGCCGCCGGCCTGGAAAGTCGGCAGGATGGCTCGGGTCATCTCATGCGCCTTGGCAGAAACCGGCATCTTGCCGGCGAGCAGCTGGCGCAGGAAGGCTGTCTGTTCGACCGGCGATATCTCAAGCGAGGAATTTATCCAGGATTGCGTGAGCCCGTTGTCCTTGTCGGCATCGCCCGAGACATCCATGTTGCCGTAGCCGAATTTCGAGACGTAGCCGGCAAAGCTTTTTGCGCCGAGCCGGCGCACGATCTCGCGCGAATACCATACGATCGAGTCGCGCTCCCAGATAGTCGGGTCGACGGCTTTGTGGTCGCGGCTCACGGCCCTGAATTCAGGCTTGTAGTCCCAGGTCGGCGTATGCGCATCGCTCAGGATACCGCTGTCGTAGCCGATCAGCGCCAGCGGCACCTTGAAGGTAGACGCCGGGCTGACGCGTTGGTCGCAGACGCCGCTTTGATAGAGCGTCTCGCCGCTCGCCGCGTCCTGGATAAGCGTGCAGGCGACATCGCCAAGCGGCGCCGATTGCGCCCGCATCGGAAATCCCAGAAACCAGGCCAGCAGGAAGAGGACCGCGGCAATGATGAAGGGATGGGTTTCGATCCGACGCATGTGGGCTCTCCTGGGAATGAACAGGAGGCGCTTAGCGAAGTGTCTTGGCTCGATTTTGACTCAAATGCGCAGTCTTTGTGCAGCCCGTTGTTAACCTTACCGGATTGTAAAGAAATGCCGCGCTGGCGATCTGGATCAGGGACCAGCGCGCCCGCCGTCAGGCCTCGCCGCGCTTCCTGCCGATCTGCCAATAACGCCATGGCATGAACCAGACATAGCGCTGATCGAGTACCTCCGGCACGCGATCGATGCCATGCGAACCGAAAGGGCCGCAGCGCAGCACGCGGAACAGCCCCATGAAGCCGCCGGCCCACAGACCATGGCGGGCGATCGCCTCATGCGCGTATTCGGAACAGGTCGGCAGATGCCGGCAGGAATTGCCGACAAATCCGGACAGCGTCAGTTGATAGAGGCGCACCAGCGACGTGCCGAAAATGCGGCCGGGTGTTTTGCGCCAGGGACCGGGCCAGTTGCGCCCGCGCCGGGTCCGTCCGGCGGCATGCACATGCCGATGCTGGTCGCCCACCGCAGTCTCTTTCCGAACGCGACCCGAAACCGGCTTCCGGGTCAGCTTGCGTTTCCAAACCGATAGATGTGAGCTTCGGCCGGCAAACGCAATCCTCTTCACTCACTCGCCTCTTTGTCGGCTTCAGGGTCGCGAGCGGCGAAAGGGATGCCGCTCCGCTGGAGCCGCCCAGCGGGTGGCCGGCCTTTGCTCGGTGCGCTGCACATGATGCTGCCTGTCGCCACGCCATTGAAACGTCGCGATCCGCATCACATCGCCAAAGATTTCCAGAAACTGGATCATGTCCGTGTCTCCTCTAAGAGCGGATTAGACGCCCGCTGGCCTTCGCCTTCAAACGAGTATAATTTCCGGTTCGGATAACTTCGGGTTATGCGAAATGAAGCGCGGACGGTTGCCCCTGACGGCGTTGCGAAGTTTCGAGGCAGCCGGCCGGCAATTGAGCTTTAGCCGGGCCGCCGAGGAGCTGTTCGTCTCGCAGGCCGCCATCAGTCGGCAGATCCGCGAACTCGAGCAGTTCCTGCACCAGCCCTTGTTCCACCGTCATCACCGCCGCGTCGAGTTGACCGAGGCCGGCCAGCGCCTGCTCGATCAGCTGGTCAGGAGTTTCGATGACATCGACAGGCTGCTTTCGGACCTGGTGGCTGTTCCGGCGCAGTCGGTGGTCCGCGTCAGTGTCGAGCCGTCGCTGGCCTCGGTATGGCTGTTGCCGCGGCTCAACCGCTTCAGCCAGTTGCGGCCCGATATCGACGTTTCCCTCGAAGTTGACCCAAGGCCGATCGAGTTCCGCAGCGATCAGCCCGAACTCGCCTTGCGCTTCAGCGCGCGCGCCACCTCATGGCCGCGCAGCGAGGCCGAATGGCTAGCCTCGACCGTCGATTCACCGGTCCTGTCGCCGGCCTTGCTGGGATCGGGCCCTGCCCTCGAAAAGCCGCTCGACCTTGCCCGCTACACGCTGTTGCACGAGGAAAATCGTCAGGGCTGGGCGCGCTGGTTCGAAGCGGCTGGCGTCGCCGCCGACGCCATTCCGGCGCGCGGCCCTATGCTGGCGGATGTGTCGCTGTCGAAGCAGGCCGCCCTGCTCGGCCACGGCGTGGCGCTGGGCGACCTCTTGCAGATCGGCGAGGAGATTGCGTCCGGCGCGCTGATCAAGCCGTTCGACATCGACGTCGCATCCGGCGCCTACTGGCTGGTGGCCAGGAGTTTGAAGGACCTGCCGGAGCCGGCTAAGGCCTTTGCCGACTGGGTGAGAAGCGAATTTGCCGAAAGCAGACGGGCGCAGGAACAGCAGACCTAAGCCGTCGTGCTTCTTAAGCCCTCGGTTCTATTTCTGCTGCGCGCCGGATGACATCACTCGGCCGTCGAAATTGACCGTCGTCTCGCGCCAAGCCTGGTAGCTATCGGCATAAATCGCAAGGCCAATGAAGGGCGCACAACGGGTAATCGCCCGAACTGCGCTGTCATCGAACTTCTTGCCCTGTGGTTCTGTTGCAAGATTGAGTACCTTCGGCGGCGCCGCCAGCGAACCATCCCGGTTAAAGCTGATTTTGACGCGTGTGGCCACAAGTTCGTCGCCGACGGGGATAATCCAGCAGCCAGCCAGCTTGTCAGCGAGGTAGGCGGCAGCCTTCTGCTGCGAGGCGTTTTCTGCGCCGGCAGCATAGCCACTCGTGACCAGCGAAACCACAAGGCCCGAAGCCACCATCAACCAATGCAAACACTTCCTCCGTCATGTCCTGCGCGAAGCCCGCGCTATGTCACGCTGCTTCTTCTGCGCGTTTCTTCTCGATTTGACCGATGGCATCGACGACCGCATCGAAGGTCAGCATGGTCGAGGCATGGCGCGCCTTGTAGTCGCGCACCGGCTCCAGATATCTCAGATCGGCAAAGCGGCCTTGCGGCGGCGCGCCGTTTTCCTTGAGCATCTTCAGCATGGTGTCGCGCACCGCCCGCAATTCGTCGGCGCTGGCGCCGATGACATGTTGAGCCATGATCGAGGACGAGGCCTGGCCGAGCGCGCAGGCCTTCACGTCATGCGCGAAATCGGTGACGACGCCATTGTCCATCTTGAGGTCGATGGTCACCGTCGAGCCGCACAATTTGGAATGGGCCTTGGCCGTCGCATCCGGATGATCGAGCCGGCCGACGCGGGCGATGTTTCCGGCAAATCCCAGAATTTTCGCATTGTAGACGTCGTCAATCATATTTTTCCAATCCGTCGCCGCCAAGCGAACAGCGATTGCCGTTGTACCGTCTTTCATTCGCTGCGTACGACCATATATAATGGTGGCAGTCGGGTATCGACAAGGCAACGCAAAGCCATCGTCCTTGCCCATTTCGTTCACGCCGCTTGCGGGCTGGAAACCGGGCGAGTTTTCAGCACCCGAAAGGTCGTGGTCCGTTCAACTCGTTCCTCCTGAGAGAGGAACTACGGGAGACGCCTTTATGGATGCCGTCATCAAGAAAATAATGCCCCCTTCCGACTATCTGGACAAGCCGGTCACCGACAGGCCGAGCGAAGCCGAGGTCGAGGCCGCCGTGCGCACGCTGTTGCGCTGGACCGGCGACAATCCGGACCGCGAGGGCCTGATCGACACGCCCAAGCGCGTCACCAAGGCCTTTCTCGAAATGTTCAACGGCTATGACATGTGCCCGGCCGAAGAGCTCGGCCGCACTTTCGAGGAAGTCGCCGGCTATGACGATCTCGTCATCGTCAGGGACATCCAGTTCCACTCGCATTGCGAGCACCACATGGTGCCGATCATCGGCAAGGCGCATGTCGGCTACCTCCCGGATGGCAAGGTCGTCGGCCTGTCCAAGATCGCCCGTGTGGTCGATATCTTCGCCCATCGCCTGCAGACTCAGGAGGCCATGACCGCACAGATCGCCGGCGTCATCCAGGACGTGCTCAATCCGCGCGGTGTCGCCGTCATGATCGAGGCCGAGCATATGTGCATGGCCATGCGCGGCATCCGCAAGCAGGGCTCCACCACGCTGACCTCGACCTTCACCGGCGTGTTCAAGGACACGCCCGAGGAACAGGTCCGTTTCGTCACCATGGTGCGCGGCCTCGGGGCGTAAGCCTCTCGCCGGCATCGCTAGATCAAGGACCGGCGATGTCGGCACTAACATTTCCCAAGGCTCCATCAGACAAGAAGGCGCTCGAAGAAGGCGCGGTGTTTTCCCCGCGCTTCGATGCTGCCGGGCTGGTCACCGTCGTCGTCACCGACGCCGCTGACGGTATGCTGCTGATGGTCGCGCATATGAATGCCGAGGCGCTGGCGCTGACGCTCGAAACCGGCATCGCGCACTACTGGTCGCGCTCGCGCAGCACGCTGTGGAAGAAGGGCGAAACATCAGGCAATTTTCAGACCGTCGTCGAGATGCTCACGGATTGTGACCAGGACGCCATATGGTTGCGCGTCAAAGTGTTGGGCCACGACGCAACTTGTCACACCGGCCGGCGTTCATGTTTTTATCGGACGGTGGGGCTAATCGGCGGCAAGGCAACGCTTGCCGACGATGGCAGCACGCCGCTGTTCGATGCGGAAAAAACCTATCGGAAGCCCGCGTGAACCATTCAACAGTCGCAAACCACTCATATTCACTATTCTCAAACGTCCTTCCTGTAGAACGGACGCGGGACAAGGGAGATCATGATGCTCGAGTGGGCGTCATTGCGTAGCAGACCGGACGTGCGGGAGGCCAATGGCCCCTCATCGTCCGGCGGGGTGCCTGACCCGCAACCCGCGGGCAAGACAGGCATTTCGCTCGCGCTGGGCGGCGGCTGCGCACGCGGCTGGGCGCACATTGGCGTGCTGCGCGCGCTCGACGAAGCCGGCATCGAAGTCTCAATGATCGCCGGCACCTCGATCGGCGCGCTGGTTGGCGGCTGCTATCTCGCCGGCAAGCTGGACGAACTCGAGGAGTTCGCCCGCAGCCTGACCAAGCGGCGCATCTTCGGCCTGCTCGATCTCAATCTGCGCGGCAGCGGCCTGTTCGGCGGCATGAAACTGGACGTCAGGCTGCGCGAGCACATGGCAGGCATCCGCTTCGAGGATCTGACGAAACCCTTCGTCGCCGTTGGCGCCGAAATTCGCACCGGCCATGAGATCTGGCTGTCCAGCGGTTCGCTGATCACCGCGATGCGGGCTTCCTATGCGCTGCCCGGCGTGTTCGAACCGGTGAATTGCAACGGCCGCATTCTGGTCGACGGCGCGCTGGTCAACCCGGTTCCGGTTTCGGTCTGCCGCGCCTACGAGCAGCCGCTGGTCGTCGCGGTCAACCTTCACTACGATCTGTTCGGCCGCGCCGCCGTCATCAAGCACAGCGCCGGCGAACTGCTCATCGAGAAGGACGCGCCCCGGCCAGGCCAGGCCAGCCCCGACCACCAGCCGCACCAGAGCCGTCTCGGCATCACCGGCGTCATGGTCGAAGCTTTCAACATCATCCAGGACCGGATTTCACGCGCAAGGCTGGCGGGCGATCCGCCCGACATGTCGCTGCAACCGAAACTCAGCCATATCGGCTTGACCGAATTCCACCGCGCGGATGAGGCGATCAGCGTCGGTTACCAGGCGACGATGGCGCAGATCAGCGAGTTGAAGCGGCTGCAGACGGTTCTCGCTTAAACCAATTCGGCAATGTCAGGCTTTGGCTGCATCGGTGATGCGGAACTGCACCGTGCGGTTGCCGTTCCAATAATTCCCCGACAGCGAGCCGGCTACATGGATCGTGTTGCCCCTGTTCTTGAACAGGAATTCGCCCAGCGCGGTATCGACGGATCGAAAGGCGATGCCCTGGATGCGGCCGCCGCTTTCCGACTGCAGATCGGCCCGGATGTGGTTGGTGCCGACGGCCCGCGCGTCGGCCAGCCGATGGCGCGGCAGCGCGAACACCGGCGCGACATGGCCGGCGCCGAAAGGCCCGGCCTTTTCCAGTGCATCGAGCAAAGCAATCGTCGCGCCCTCGGCGGCGAGCGCGCCGTCGACGGCCAGACTTTCTTCGTCCTGCAGCCGGAACACTTCGGCCGCCGCGCGCTCCTCGAAGAAAGCACGGAGTTCGCCGAGCTTGGCGCGTTCCACCGTGATGCCGGCGGCCATGCCGTGGCCGCCGCCCTTGACGATCAGCCCGGCATCGGCGGCTGCGCGCACCAGCCGTCCGAGATCGAAGCCCGACACCGAACGGCCGGATCCGGTGCCGATGCCATTGGCGTTGAAGGCGATGGCGAAGGCCGGCCGCCGCGCATGGTCCTTCAGCCGCGAGGCGATCAAGCCGACAATGCCGGGATGCCAATTGGTGCTGGCGGTGACGATGATGGCCGGCCCGTTGCCGCCGGCAAGTTCGGCGTCAGCCTCGGCGCGCGCCGCTGCCAGCATCTCCAGCTCCATCTGCTGGCGTTCCTGGTTGAGCCGGTCGAGTGTCTCGGCAATGGTCCTGGCCTCAACCGGATCGTCGGTGGCGAGCAGCCGGCTGCCAAGTGCTGCATCGCCGATGCGGCCGCCGGCATTGATGCGCGGCCCAATCAGATAGGCGAGATGAAAGGTGCTTATCGGCTCACCGATGCGGGACACCCGCGCCAGTGCGGCGAGCCCCTCATTCTTCTGCTGCCGCGCCATCTGTAGTCCCTTGACGACGAAAGCGCGGTTCACGCCGATGAGCGGCACCACATCGCAAACCGTGGCCAGCGCCGCCAAGTCGAGCAACGACAACAGGTCCGGTGGCGCTGCGTCGGGCAATCGGCTGCGCAGGACCCTCGCCGTCTGCACCAGAGTGAGGAAGACGACACCGGCGGCGCACAGATGGCCTTGCCCGGAAAGGTCGTCCTCGCGATTGGGATTGACGACCGCGGTCGCCTCCGGCAGCGGGCCGCCGACCTGATGGTGGTCGAGCACCACCACATCGGCGCCTGCGGCCTTGGCGGCATCGATGGAGACAGCGCTGTTGGTGCCGCAATCGACGGTGACGATCAGCGTCGCGCCGCGCGAGACCAGTTCGCGCATAGCCTCCGGATTGGGGCCGTAGCCCTCGAAGATGCGGTCGGGAATGTAGATCTCCGAAGGCACCGAGAAATGCGTCAGGAAGCGCTTGAGCAACGCCGAAGAGGCGGCGCCGTCGACATCGTAGTCGCCGAAGATTGCCACCTTCTCCTTGGCCATGACCGCTTCGGCGATGCGGGTCGCAGCCTTGCCCATGTCGGTCAGCGAAGCCGGATCCGGCAACAGATTGCGGATCGTCGGATCGAGGAAGCGCTCGGCCTGGTCCGCGGTGACGCCCCGCCCGGCGAGCACGCGCGCCACAATGTCGGGCACGCCGTGGCCCTGCGCTATGGCGAGCGCAGTCATGTCCTGCCGCTCGCTCAACCGGTGTTCCCAGGAAACACCGGTCGCCGACTGCCTGACATCGAGGAAGAAGCGTTTGTCGCCCGTCATAGGAGGCGTAATCTATAGATTGTCATTTCCGGCAATATGCGACGGCTAAACAGGAAAGTCTCAAAACTTTTCCACATCCTGGTGACGCGCCTTGATCTCGCGGCTCACGCCTCCGCCCGAGCCCGATGATGATTGGTGGGTTCGACCTGAAATCTCAATCCGGCTCCAAATCAAAAAGATAGAGCATTATGGCGTCTGAACCACTTTTCAGCAGCAGCATCAATCGGTTAAAGGAGAAAAATGACTTGGCTTAGCCCGCACGCTCGATGCGGATAACCTGCGGCTTGTCTGTGAGGTGGCCGTCCTTGGTGATGCCGTCGACAGCCTTGCGCACGGCTGCTTCCGTGGTCTCGTGGGTGACCAGGATCACCGTCTTTTGCGCGTCCGTCTCGCCGCTGACGGCATGCTGGACGATCGATTCCAGCGAAATATCATTGTCGGCCATGCGCTTCGCGATCGCGGCAAAGACACCGATGCGGTCGTGCACGGTCAGCCGGATGAAATAGCCGCCGGCATGGCTGCGCATCTGCGCCTTCTTGTAGGGGCGCAGTTCCTTGGCCGGCAGGCCGAACACCGGACCGTGCTGGAAGCCCGGCCGGCTCTTTGCGATGTCGGCGATATCGCCGACCACGGCGGACGCGGTGGCGTTGCCGCCGGCGCCCGGGCCGGAGAGCAGCAGTTCGCCCAGAATGTCGGTTTCGATGGCCACTGCATTGGTCACGCCATGCACCTGTGCGATCACCGACGCGGTCGGCACCATGGTCGGGTGCACGCGCTGCTCGATGCCGCTGTCGGTGCGCTGCGCGACACCGAGCAGTTTTATCCGGTAGCCGAGATCGGCGGCAGCGCGGATATCGGCCTGGCTGATATTGGAAATGCCTTCCATGTAGATGTCGTTGGCGGCGATCTTGGTGCCGAAGGCCAGGCTGGTCAGGATCGACAATTTATGCGCCGTGTCATGGCCCTCGATATCGAAAGTCGGATCGGCTTCGGCGTAGCCCAGCCGTTGCGCGTCCTTCAGGCACTCGTCGAAGGAGATGCCCTCGGCCTCCATGCGGGTCAGGATGTAGTTGCAGGTGCCGTTCAGGATGCCGAAGACGCGGGTGACCGAATTGCCGGCCATCGCCTCGCGCATCGTCTTGATGACCGGGATGCCGCCGGCAACTGCCGCCTCGTAGTTGAGCAGCACGCCCTTCTTCTCGGCGATTTCGGCAAGCGCCACGCCGTGCTTGGCCAACAGCGCCTTGTTGGCGGTGACGACGTGGCGCCCAGCCTCAAGTGCTGCCTTGACCGACGAACGCGCCGGGCCTTCATCGCCGCCGATCAACTCGACAAAGACGTCGATGTCGGCGGTCTGCGCCATCTTCACCGGATCATCGAACCATTTGGCGGCGCTGAGGTCGACGCCACGGTCGCGCTTGGCATTGCGAGCCGAAACAGCGGTGACGATGACATCGCGTCCGCACTGGCGCGTCAGTTCCGCTGCCTTGTCGCGCAGCACGCGCGCCACCGAGGCGCCAACCGTACCCAGACCCGCAATTCCAACACGCAACGCTTCAGCCATGCCCGGCGACGCCCCTCAAAAAATCTGCTCGAATAAGATGTGCGGCGACTTTAGCGATGCGCGGCGAGCGGCACCACATTGTTCGGCTGCTTGGCGCTGGACGCCAGGAAGCGCTTGATGTTGCGCGCCGCCTGCCGGATCCGGTGCTCGTTCTCGACCAGAGCGATGCGGACGTGATCGTCGCCATGCTCGCCAAAGCCGATGCCCGGCGCCACCGCGACGTCGGCGTGCTCGATCAGGAGCTTGGAAAACTCAAGCGAGCCGAGATGCTTGAACGGCTCCGGGATCGGCGCCCAGGCGAACATCGAGGCAGCCGGTGCCGGAATGGTCCAGCCGGCGCGGCTGAAGGCATCTACCATGACGTCGCGGCGCTTCAAATAGACCTCGCGAACTTCGGCGATGTCGGCGCCGTCGCCATTCAGCGCATGCGCCGCCGCCACCTGGATCGGCGTGAAGGCGCCGTAATCGAGATAGGACTTCACCCGCGTCAACGCCGAGATCAGCCGCTCATTGCCGACGGCGAAGCCCATGCGCCAGCCAGGCATGGAGAAGGTCTTCGACATCGAGGTGAACTCGACGCAGACATCGATGGCGCCCGGCACCTGCAGCACCGAAGGCGGCGGATTGCCGTCGAAATAGATCTCCGAATAGGCAAGGTCCGACAGGATGATGATGTCGTTCTTCTTGGCGAAGGCGACCACGTCCTTGTAGAAATCGAGCGAGGCGACCAGCGCCGTCGGGTTCGACGGATAGTTGAGGATCAATGCCAGCGGCTTCGGGATCGAATGACGGACACCGCGCTCGAGCGCCGGGATGAAGCCGTCATCCGGCTCGACCTGCAGCGAACGGATGACGCCGCCCGACATGATGAAGCCGAAAGCATGGATCGGATAGGTCGGGTTGGGGCACAGGATCACGTCGCCCGGCGCGGTGATCGCCTGCGCCATATTGGCGAAGCCTTCCTTCGAACCGAGCGTCGCCACCACCTGCGTGTCGGGATTGAGCTTCACGCCGAAGCGGCGCTGATAATAGGCGGCCTGGGCGCGGCGCAGACCTGGGATGCCGCGGGAGGAGGAATAGCGATGCGTGCGCGGATCGCGCACCACTTCGCACAATTTGTCGACGATCGCCTTCGGCGTCGGCAGGTCCGGATTGCCCATGCCAAGGTCGATAATGTCGGCGCCGCGCGAACGGGCGCTGGCCTTCAGCCGGTTGACCTGCTCGAACACGTAGGGCGGAAGCCGGCGGACCTTGTGAAATTCTTCCATGTCAGTTCCAGACGATTTAAGATTGGCTTTAGCACAGTTGGCTTGGCTAGGCGCCTTTGGCAAAGACCGCTTTCGGCGCGCGATATAGCCTTATTTGCAGGTAGGGTCGAGGGCGGGATCGCATTTGGCTTCGATCTGCTTCAGCGTGTCCTTGCCATGGTTCTTCGCCAGCGAGTTCAGCGCCGCCGGGCTGGTGGACGGGGCACCGCCGCCGCCCTTGGCCACTTGCCCCTGCTGTTCGCCCTTCAACTGGGCAAGCTTGGCCTGCGTCTCCTCAGGGGTGAGTTGCTTTGCCGCCACCTGCGGTGGGATGTTGAGATTGGGATAAGAGCCGGTGTCCTGCGCGCCCTGGGTCAGGCCGACATTCATCCCGTTGCCGGTGTTGGCGCTCGTGCAGCCACTTGCCGCCAGCAGCCCTGGCGCCAGACAGGCGATTGCAACCGCGATGCGGCAAAAGCGGCCTGCCCCCGAAAAAATGGTCTCGCCGGTGTTAATCGTCATATTGTTTTCCTGGCAGCCGGGGTACAGCGCATTGGACCCGGTCAGATGTCCCATGATAATATGTCAAGAAAACGCCTCGGGAGGAACCCCGCGAGCCATGTCCAAAACACCTGATTCGAGCAAAGCGGAAGATGATCAATCTTCGACCGTCGAGCAATATCTGGTGAAAGACCCGGAACGCTTCGCGTTGAACATGGCGCGCATGGTCGAGCAGGCCGGCAAAGCCGCCTCCGCCTGGGCCGAGCCGCGCGAAAAGGGCGAGGTGCGCGATCATGTCGCCGAACCCGTGGTCGACATGGTAAAAACCTTTTCCAAGCTCAGCGAATATTGGCTGGCCGACCCGCAACGCGCGCTGGAAGCGCAGACGCGACTGTTCGCCGGCTACATGACGGTCTGGGGCAACGCCATCCAGAAGGTTAGCCCGAATGCCGAGGCGCCCGAAGATGCGGTCAAGCCCGAGCGCGGCGACAAGCGTTTTCAAGACCCCGAATGGGGTCGCAACGCTTTCTTCGATTTCCTCAAACAGGCCTATCTCGTCACCTCGCGCTGGGCGGCCGACCTGGTCGAGCACGCCGAAGGCCTCGACGATCACACCCGCCATAAGGCCAGCTTCTACGTCAAGCAGGTGTCCAATGCCATCTCGCCGTCGAACTTCATCCTGACCAATCCGGAGCTGTTTCGAGAAACCGTCGCCTCGAATGGCGAAAACCTGGTGCGCGGCATGAAGATGCTGGCCGAAGACATCGCCGCCGGCAAGGGCGACCTGAAGCTGAGACAAGCTGACTATTCGCCCTTCGAGATCGGCAAGAACATCGCGACATCTCCCGGCAAGGTGGTCGGCCGCAGCGATGTCGCCGAAATTATCCAGTACGATCCGACGACGGAGACGGTGCTCAAGCGCCCGCTGCTGATCTGCCCGCCCTGGATCAACAAGTTCTACATCCTCGATCTCAACCCGCAAAAGTCCTTCATCCGCTGGGCGATCGAGCAAGGCCATACCGTGTTCGTCATCTCCTGGATCAATCCCGACGAGCGGCACGGCGCCAAGGGCTGGGAAGCTTACATACGGGAAGGCCTGCAATACGGCCTCGACATGATCGAGAAGGCGACCGGCGAGAAAGAGGTCAACGCCATCGGCTATTGCGTCGGCGGCACGCTGCTGGCGGCCGCACTCGCACTGCTGGCACAGGAAGGCGACAACCGCATCAAATCGGCGACCTTCTTCACCACGCAGGTCGACTTCACCCATGCCGGCGACCTGAAAGTCTTCGTCGATGAGGACCAGGTGGCAGCGGTCGAGAAATCGATGAACGAAAAGGGCTACCTCGACGGCACCAAGATGGCGACCGCCTTCAACATGCTGCGCTCGGGCGACCTGATCTGGCCTTATGTCATCAACAATTACATGCGCGGCAAGGATCCCCTGCCCTTCGACCTGCTCTACTGGAACGCCGATTCCACCCGCATGGCGGCTGCAAACCACTCCTTCTACCTGCGCAACTGTTATCTCGAGAACAATCTGACTCGTGGCGTGATGGAACTCGCCGGCCGCACTGTGTCGCTGGCCGACGTCACCATCCCGGTCTACAACCTGGCGTCGAAGGAAGATCACATCGCGCCGGCCCTTTCGGTGTTTCTCGGCTCGCAATATTTCGGCGGCGACGTCGAGTTTGTGATGGCTGGTTCCGGCCACATTGCCGGTGTCGTCAACCCGCCGGCAGCCAAGAAATACCAGTACTGGACCGGCGGCAAACCGACGGGCGATTTTGGCCAGTGGCTCGCCTCGGCGGTGGAGCATCCCGGCTCCTGGTGGACGCACTGGCAGCACTGGATCGAAACCCAGGACGACACCCTCGTTCCGGCCCGCAAACCGGGCAAGAATATGAAAACCCTGGGTGATGCCCCCGGCACCTATGTGAAGGTCCGCGTGTAACGCCGGCACCTTTTGCAGGTGCCTGTGTGTAACGGAATGTAATGTCTGGTGAGTTGACGGGCCGGCAAAACGGGGCGAAATGGTGTCGTCAACCTTCAAGAAGCCTCAATTGGCCTCCAACGAGCAAATAATTCAGAGGCTTGCAGAATTGACACAAGTCTCGTTTCCGGTTTGGGAACACAAGGTTATTGGATGTGAACGTTTCGACGCCGCACCAATAGCAGGCCGACCGGACACCGAGGGGGAATCTAGTTTTGAAATCAGTAGGATCGCGTCTCGCGGGGAGAGAAGGTCGCACTATAGCGGCAGCGCTTTTCTCCGTGCTTCTGGCGTCCTGCACCTCCGCTGGCGACCCCACAATGTCCGCCGGCATGCCTGGCTACAACGCGACCGCTTCTGACATCGCCGCGGCTTCCGGCGCCAGCCCTGCGGCGCCGGGCGATTCGACCGTGCAGGTCACATCCACCGGGCCGCAGATGATGATGACGGCAGCGGGCGATGCGACACTGCCCGAGCAGGTCGCCTATGTGCCGGTGGCCAAGCCCGGCACCGGCTTCCCGGTCAATGTTCCCGCCGGCTCCGAAACCATTGTCGGCCAGACGCCGCAGTCGCTGCAGCAGTCAGCACAGACCGCGGCCGCAACGGACGCCGTGGCGCAGAAGATCGCCGCCGCCGATGCCGGCGTGACCGCACCGAAAGCGACGGCAGCGGCACCCGCGACCAACGAGGTCTACGTGACCGCCGCGCCCCAGCAGATCGACACGCCGAAGAAGGGCTTCCTGGCCTCACTGTTCAGCACCACGCCAACCTCGGCGGCACCTGCTCCGCTGGTCAACTCGCGCTCGGGCGAACAGCCTGCGGTTGCTTCCCAGAAGGCCGTCCCGGCAAAGCCGATCATCACGCTAGCGTCAGCCAATTCCGCCGACAAGCCCTTGCAGCTTGCCTCGCTTGGCAACGAGAGCAACCACATCACCGGCAGCGATGCCTTGCCCGGCGTGCGCCAGACGGCGCTGTTCGAGATCAAGCGCAAATCCGGCCTCGACGACGAAAGCGACGTCGACCTGAACGAGGACGAGGGTTCGGGCGGCGCCTATCAGGTGGCCTCCGCCGCCGGCCTCGCCCGGCTGGCGCCCAATGGCCTGTTGAAGCAAAACGAGAGCGTCGACGTCGCCTGCCTGAAGCCGTCGCTGGTGCGTGTGCTGAAGACCATCGAAGGCCATTACGGCCGCAAGATGATGGTCACATCAGGCTACCGCGACCCGGCCCGCAACCGCCGCGCCAACGGCGCCAAGAATTCGCTGCACATGTATTGCGCCGCCGCCGACATCCAGGTTCCCGGCGTCTCCAAATGGGAACTGGCGAGCTACATCCGAACCATGCCCGGCCGCGGCGGCGTCGGCACCTACTGCCATACCGAATCCGTTCACGTCGACGTCGGCCCCGAGCGCGACTGGAACTGGCGCTGCCGCCGGCGGGGTTAGCATCCCCATTCGGCAAACGGGCCGAGGGGCTGTTAGCAGCCCGCCGTTTTTTCCGATTACCTATCAGCGACGTTCGAGATTTGCCGAGGCACCCGCGACTTCGTCATCCTATGGCGAAGCAAGGAGCGCAGCGACGCAGCGCAGACGCGAGGATGACGACTGCGCGGCGCGTTCGTCCAAAGATGTGCAACGACGCGAGGCCAGAAAACCTGCGCTGGCTCACCAAACTGGCCGTTTTCGCCCCTCTTGAAAAAAGTTTCCGCATCTGGCGGCTGATGGGTTGCCGGTTGGCAACAACGCAATTATAAGCCGCTTCGTCTGAGCGCGCCCATCGTCTAGCGGTTAGGACACCGCCCTTTCACGGCGGTAACAGGGGTTCGATTCCCCTTGGGCGTACCAGATCTTTCAGGAAAACAAGAAGCCTCGCGGCAGCCGCCGAACTAGCAGCGGCTGGAACGGTGGCGCGGCGAATCGGTTGAAACGGCGAACAGCGGCTGCCGTGCCGAGGTTTCCCTCGGCGCCTGCTCGCGGCAATCTCCGGCACTCACCCTTGGTCGTGCGCTACCTGCGGCCAGCGCTGTAACGCCGCGTGGCCACCCTCGGTCAGCGCGTAGACGCCGCGCTCGGCCCTGGCGAACCAGCCATAGACATTGTCCAAGAGGATGCTGGGCGCGCGTGGCGAAATCGCTTTCAGATCGCGCGGGCGTTTCGGCCCGTCGGTCATGGCTGCGGCGCAGGCCAGCGCATCCTGCCGGTAGGCGGTCATGATCGGCGCGCGCGAACCGCCGCCGACCACCGGATCGCCGCGCCGGCGCCGGTGTTCCTCCATCAGCCGGGAGCGGCGCTTCGGATCGCGGCGCGGCGGCAGAGCCGCCGGGCTGAGCAGCAATTCGACCTCCCCCTTGCCGCTGACAGCCAGAAGCCCGAAGCCGAGCCGCCGGCACAGCGCGCGAAAACGGCGGTCGTGCTCGCGGCCCTTGCCACGCGCCGACATGCGCGCCGCCAGCCACACTTCGTCGCATGCCGCGGCGCGATCGACACCTTGCAGCACCAGTTCGAGGTTGAACTGCAATTTCAGTTCGCAGATGACCAGCACAGGCGGCTCGCCGTCGCGCACCGCCACGATATCGCAGTGGCCGACTTCGCCCTTGACCGTGAACTCCAGGCTCTCGAGAAACCGCTTCACCGGGATGTAGAGAGACGTTTCCTGCATCGCGCAGGCATAGCCGATTCGGACCGGACCGGCACAGGGATCGCCGAGAGGCCGACGCCTTGCGCTAAACCGCGTCGATCCCACCATCTGCAAAAGGCATCCGTCAGGCAGGTTCTCCGGCGTGACGGTCCCGCCATAGCGCTCGACGATTTCCTTGGCAATGACCGACGTCGCCAGGGCCGAGCGCGACCAGTATTTCATCGCCTGTCTCGCGTTCAACAAGGCGCTCGCCGTGGCTGGGACGGCACAATCGACAGCGTAAGACCCGAGATCCGTCGACGCCAAGACCGGTCCACGGTTGGCCACAGTGAGCGCGTGTCGGTGCTCTGTTCGAAGCTAGAGGCGGGTGCGCGTCCGGCGCTGCCCCGGTGCGGCATCGTCCGCCTTGAAATTCATCTCGTCCTGGACCGCGGCAAAAAACCGGCGGACATCGTTGGCCGCCGAAGCTGCATCGCTGCCGGCTGCGACCGCCTTGTCGAGGAGTTCGCGCGCCGTGGCCTTCCAGAACGACGTGGCCGTGTCGCCGTGCAGTCTGCCCAGCCTTGCGGCGACCTCGCGCACCAGCACGGTCTGCCGATCTAGCGGGAAGGTACACACATTGGCTGAAGACATGTTCTGCACCATGAAACCGACGCAACGAATCAGACGCTGCTCTATGGCTCATGCCTAGCTGTGAAGTCGGAAACGGAACCTTAACGCCGCGGAGTCCGCGCCGATTGGAACGAGTCGGTTGGCCGGCCTCCAGGCCAAGCAGAACTCTAGACCCTCAGGCCCCTCGCCTCGCCGGCGCGCTTGGCCGTAACCATCATGTCCCTGGCCAGCAGGCCACTGACCCGGCAAAACGCCATGAAGGCGCGCCATGCGTCCTCAGTCCTGACCACATCCACCGTGGCCCCGAAACAGGCATTGAACGCCGCTTCATAGACCTTGCCCTGTCGCTTCTTTGGCCAGTCATGCAGGATATCCAGCGCCTGTTCGACGCTGTATATTTCCTCTACCGGCAGCCCGGGCGCGGGCGCGATGCGCACCGGCACCTCGAATTGCAATCTGTCCATTCTATATCTCCCGAACTGGCGTCGACCACAGCAACGCCGTTCGTCGTCAAAAGTTGCTTTGGCTGCTTTTGCGCGAAAATGTGTCGTCAGTGCGATCTCGGCATTCGGAGGAGATCGCGCACCTGGATGTCATCTGAGCGGCCGTACAAGCCAGGAAAATCGCCAGTATCAGTCCATTGCCGGCAGTTCTTCCTTGAACCTTGCGGCTTGCAGTGCCAAATCTGGGGAAATTTTCTAACGGGCTGATATGCGCCGCCCGCTTACAGGCAAACGGACACTATGGTCACCTATCTCGACGCCGCCACGGCACCCCTCAGGAACACCGGCCAGATCCGCCTCTACGGCGAAGAAGGATTTGCCGGCATGCGCAAGGCCTGCGATCTCACCGCGCGCTGCCTTGATGAACTGGTGCCGATGGTCCAGCCGGGTGTCACCACCGAGACCATCGACCGTTTCGTCTTCGAATTCGGCATGGACCAAGGCGCGCTACCGGCGACGCTCAACTACCGCGGCTACACCAAATCGTCCTGCACCTCGATCAACCACGTCGTTTGCCACGGCATTCCAGACAACAAGCCGTTGAAGGATGGCGACATCGTCAACATCGACGTCACCTACATCCTCGACGGCTGGCACGGCGATTCCTCGCGCATGTATCCCGTCGGCACCATCAAGCGCGCCGCCGAACGCCTGCTTGAAGTCACTCATGAGTGCCTGATGCGCGGAATCGCGGCGGTCCGGCCCGGCGCCCGCACCGGCGCCATCGGCGCCGCCATCCAGACCTATGCCGAGGCAGAGCGCTGCTCGGTGGTGCGCGATTTCTGCGGCCACGGCGTTGGCCAGTTGTTCCACGACGCACCCAACATCCTGCACTATGGCACCGCCTCGGAAGGCGTCGAGATGCGGCCGGGCATGATCTTCACCATCGAGCCCATGATCAATCTTGGCCGGCCGCATGTGAAAGTGCTGTCGGACGGCTGGACGGCGGTGACGCGCGACCGCTCGCTGTCGGCGCAGTACGAACACACGATAGGCGTCACCGAAACTGGCTGCGAGATTTTCACCCTGTCGCCAAACAAGCTCGACCGCCCCGGCCTGCCGGCGGTCAGCTGAAAACAAGATCGCCTCAAGCCGCGGCTTTGAGGCGCCGTCGCCGAAAAAACTCGACCGCGCGCTGCTTACCGCTCTAATCTGCCGTCGAAGCCTTCGGGGAGTGTGTGGGGTCGATGGGGAAGAGTGGCGACGACGAACGGGGGTTCTTCTCCGAGCGGTGGCTTGAACCACCGGCGAAGAACAAGGCACCAAGAGACAAATCGACGGAGAAGCCACACTATCACGGCCATCGCGACCGTTTGCGCGAGCGCTTCGTTGCCGGCGACGCAGACGTCCTGCCCGACTACGAACTTCTCGAACTGCTGCTGTTTCGCCTGATCCCGCGCGTCGACACCAAGCCGATCGCCAAGGCGCTCTTGGCGCGCTTCGGCACTTTTGGCGAAGTGCTTGGCGCACCGGTGGCGCTGCTGCAGGAGGTGAAGGGCATCGGCCCCGCCGTGGCGGTCGACCTGAAGGTGATTGCCGCTGCCGCGCAGCGCATGGCGCGGACCGAGGTTCGCGACCGCGAGGTGCTGTCCAACTGGACGCAGCTTCTTGCGTACTGCCGCTCGGCGATGGCGTTCGAGAACCGCGAACATTTCCGCATCCTGTTCCTCGACAAGAAGAACGTGCTGATCGCCGACGAGGTACAGCAGGTCGGCACCGTGGACCACACGCCGGTCTATCCGCGCGAAGTGATCAAGCGCGCGCTCGAACTGTCGGCCAGCGCCGTCATCCTGGTGCATAATCATCCCACTCGGCCCTTTTCAATCACGCACGATCACGCTTTAGCACGTTGATACATATCGATTTTTCGACTTGTCGTAGAGTCGGACATTGTGGCATATTGGGGTCGGTTTTAGGGGGATCAAAGCCCATTTTGAACCCAACCACAGACCCCTACTACCCGTCAGCCGATCCCACTCGAAAGCCTACGGGAGACCCCAGTGCCAAGCCTTACCGATGGAGAGATTCGCCACGCTTTGAAGCAGGTCGAGGAGACCAGTAAGCAGCAGAACCTTGTCGATGGCGAGGGTCATGGAACAGGCCGCCTCGTTCTAGTGATAAAGCCAATGCCGACCCGCATAACGGCGGACTGGATGGCTCAGCAGTGGCGAGACCAAAAGCGTCTCAAGAAAAAGCTCGGCTCGTATCCGTCAATGAGCCTTAGCCAGGCTCGCGAGATTTTCAGACGCGACTTTGCCGACATGATCCAGAAGGGACGCAGCATCAAGATAGCCGGTGACACGCGACCCGGCACGGTCGCCGATCTGTTCGAGGCTTACGTGGCGTCGCTTAAGGCAGATGGAAAACCGTCTTGGAAGGAGGCCGAAAAGGGCTTGAACAAGATCGCCGATTCACTCGGTCGCAACCGCCCTGCCCGCGACATCGAGCCTGACGAGATCAGGGACCTCATTCGCCCGATCTATCAGCGAGGCAAACGGTCTATGGCCGATCATGTTCGCAGCTATATTCGATCAGCATACAGTTGGGGGCTGAAATCCGAGCATGACTACCGATCAACCTCGGTCCGTCGCTTTCGTCTCGGCTACAATCCAGCTGCGGGCATCCCAACCGAACCGAAAAATGTTGGAACGCGATGGTTGGAAGAGGAGGAGTTCATCCGTCTCTATCGTTGGCTCGAATCTCCTGATGCGCCGGTCCACCCCCCTTACACGCGTGCCGTAAGAATTCTTATGTTGACCGGACAGCGCGTCGAGGAGATCGCTCGGCTGCACGTCGATCAATGGGATGCGGCCGAGCGCATCATCGACTGGTCCAAGACCAAGAATGGAAAGCCTCACGCCATCCCCGTACCCAAGATTGCGGCCGAGCTTATTGGGTCGATCAAGCCGAATGAATTTGGTTGGTTTTTCCCATCGGCAACTGACCCGTCCAAGCCTGTCAGTCATGGAACACTCTATTCGTTCATGTGGCGCCAGCGCGATCGCGAGGTCATCCCTGTCGTGACAAACCGCGATCTCCGGCGAACCTGGAAGACGCTTGCCGGCAAGGCTGGGCTCTCAAAAGAGATCCGAGACCGACTACAGAACCACACGCTGCAGGACGTCAGTTCCAAGAGCTACGATCGCTGGAATTACATGCCGGAAAAGCGTGCTGCCATGGCGCGGTGGGACAAGTTTGTCCGCGATATCCTGGTGAAGAAGAAGCGTAAAGCCACATTCAAGGAAGCTGCGTAACGATTGCTATTACTCCCCGGCGTCACATCTGTGATCGCTGGCAGACGTTTCGAGCTTCACCTAAAAACAGATCTCCGAAGGCAGAGGTCACAGGTTCGGGTGCGCCATTTTTATATCGTGAAAACAGTCCGTTAGCAAGGCATTTTCCCCACGAGGATATGTCGGGAAACACGTCGCGGAAGCACCACGGAAGCAGTCGGACGTGTGTTTGGGTTAGCTTAGTCCGACCACCGTCTAGTTAGACGCCGGCCAAAACTGACCACTGGTTGGGGCAATAAGTACGCGTGCGCGATGACGACGGGCCAAGGATGGCTCAACGTCTAAGATTTATTCGAGGTTTTGGCCCGAGTGTAACAACCAGCTTGAGCACCTCAGGCCTAAAAAGCCGGCGCCGCCCCTTCCTCAAGCCCCATTTCTCGGAGAAAGCGCGAAGGCGCTTTTCGGTAACCTTGGTATTGTTCGGCGCGTGTTAGAACCAGCTGCTTCTTAGTGCGCGTGATGCCTACAAAGCAGTTACGGCGCTCTTCCTCTAACTCGGATGGCGGTGCCATATGTTTGAGACTTTGCCACGAGGGCAATACCGATTCAGCCATACCGATCATCCAGACCCGATCGAATTCCAAACCTTTTGCCGAATGAATGGTAAGAAGCCGCACCGCCGTCGGGTCGAGAGGCGGCTCCTTAGGCCGCAGCTTCATGCCTTGAAGAAGCTCATCAAGGTCGGGCGGCGCACCCTTCTCGGCCCGGATGGCTTGATGCGCTGTTTTCCAAGCGGCATTGTCTTCTGCCGCGTCGCTTACGACGCCCTCCGGCGTTTCGGCCGTCGTCATGAGGAAGGTGATCGCTTCGGTAACTATCTGCTGCCAACTGGACCGGGACCGCACGAGCCGAAGGGCTATCGCAGACAGGTTCGTGGAAATTTCGTTCTGGCTCGATTCGGCGGCAAGCGCCCAATGTTCTAGGTAGCCCGTCCCGGTGGATGCCGCTTCAGCAAGTAGAAGCGCCGCATCAAGCTGCAAGCCAGCAATACGATTCCCGGACGCAGCAAGCGCCGTGAATACCTGCCGGTCGCCGGGTCGCAGGGACAGGTCAAGGCAGCTCTGAAGCCAGACAAACTGCGGAGAAATAAACCGATCACGCCGCGTTGCGATCGAGGCCGCGACACCGCGCGCTTTCAATGCAGCTAGCACAGGCTGAAGGATCGCTCTCGTTCGCCCCAGAACCGCAACCTCGCCGCGTTCGGCAGCAGTGATCCCTGCGATATCGTCAGCTACGCCCTCGGCTTCTTCGGCGTCCATTCTGAAGGTCCGTTGTAGGATTGCGGTGCCATCGCCGGGGAGTGTCGGAACAAGCGGCTCCTTACCGGGCGTCCTATCAGAGTTGTATCCTATGAGATTGTTTGCCGCCTGAACAATGGCGGGAGGGCAGCGCCGATTTTCCACCAGCTGGATCAGGCCCGGCGAAAAATGCTCTCGAAACTCTACAATCTGCTGATAACTAGCTCCAGCCCACTGGTAGATGATCTGGTCGTCATCGGCGACGGCAAAAATGTTCTTGAAGTCCTCGCCTGCAAAAAAGCGCACAAGGCGATACTGCGCGGGCGTGGTGTCTTGGAATTCGTCGATGAGCCAATAAGGGTAGGTTTGCCGAGTCCGGGCCGCGACAGCGGGAACGGTGTGGGCCAATCGGCAGGCGTCCAAAATCATGCCGTTGAAGTCGAGCGCATTATTGGCGCGTAGGGCTGCTTCGTAGATCGCATACACGCGAGCCGCGCGCTCACCTGCTACCGGATCACGGAAGCGGCGCGCCGTCTTTTCGGGGCTGACAAGGCTGCTTCGCAACTGGTCGATCGCTCTCAGCCATCGAACGTCATCGGGCGTGAAGTCCGCGCCGTCGGCTGCCGCAGCCTCAAGCGCTTCGCGCAACAGTTCCTTCCGGTCATCGTCCTGATCGTAGATACCGAAGTCCGGCTTGATACCTATGTGGGATCCATGCTGACGCAAAATCTGCGCGCAAAAGCTATGGAATGTGCCGATGAAAGTTCGATCTGTCAGGCCCGGAACCAGAGTTTCGACGCGCTCCCGCATCTCGTCTCCCGCTTTCGTCGTGAAGGTCAGCGCGAGAATTCGGAAATTTCGATTCCGGCTTTCGTTCAGTATCCGTGCGATACGTGCGGTGAGAACGGTCGTCTTTCCGACGCCCGGCCCGGCGAGGACAAGTGCGGAGCCTTCCTTCCAGTCGGCAGCTTGACGCTGTGTAGGGCTAAGTCTGTCGAGCGCCGTTTGAAGCTGATCGGTCATGCGGCGCCACCCATTGATTGAATCAGTCGAACAAACGGTGCGGGCATCCTCAAAGCTAGGTCCCTATCTGCGGCAACGCGCAAAGACAGCTTGCCCATATAACCAGTTTTCTTGTTTTTCAGGCGCGATCGAAATTCCTCGAACTCACACGTCAGGGCAGATCTTCCACTAACTGCGCCCATTATTTCTCGCAGCAGACCTTCGTGGCCATCGGCGAGTAGCTGATCTTCGAGGTCGCGATCTGCTGGCAGAGTCGAGAATTTGCCGTTGAGTTCGCCCTCTGTGAATCCGCGATCCAAAATCTGCTGCCGGAATTTGGCGGCTTCCTGATCGCCGTCGGTGATCATGTTCCAAGGTATTCCGAACGCCTCCGCGAGCGCCGGATAAATTCCCGCGTTGCCGCTCTGCTGAAAGTCGATAACTGCGATCCCATGCGCATCGAGCGGCAGGTTAAGCGCTCTACCAAGCGCATGGATCAACAGGTATTCGGTCACGCCCTCAACCAAAATCCAGCGGCGAGCAAAAAATATCTCGCCACGAACGCGGCGTCCGTGAAAACCCAGTTCCTCCTCGTCCTCAGCGGAGGGGACAACCCGGCAGGCGTGCCTGAGTGCGAGTATCTCGGCTTGGCGTGCTGCCGGGTCGTCGTCCCTGCGATAGCAATGGGCCAGAGAGACGCTCATTTCCGCGTCGAACCAAGAGCGGGCAGCGAGACGGCCAGTCGCCGGATCGCGGTCAAACACGCGTCCGCCTCCGCCTCGCAAGAACCCGTCAAGCGATGTGTTCCACGGCAACGCGGAAACCACGATGCGGGGCAGCATGCAGACTTCGGTCTGGCCGCCACGAAGGCGAACCAGTCGAAGATCGCGGAGCGGCACATTCTGCACAAAGTATGGCGAATGGGTTGTCATCAGTTTCTGGCCGGTAAGCCCCTGCGTCCGCTCCCAAAGTGTCCTAGCAGCTTGCGGATGGAGATGGGCCTCGGGCTCCTCGATCGCGAAAACCGCTTCGACTCCGGGCTGTTCCGCCTCGGCAAGCTGTTGCAGCACTGCGGCCTGAAACAGGAAAATCACGGCGAGGCTTTGAAGGCCCTGGCCGTGATGGCCAAGGGGAAGCCAAGGCCGCAAGTCCTCGTTGCGCATGACAATGCCTGTGCGTTGGAGCATTTCCTCCATCGCTAACGGCAGGGTGTTTAGCCGGGCTGATCCGGGGCCTTCACCGACGGCAACGCGTGTAGCCTCGCCAATCATGGCGGCGATGTCGGTGAGTCTCGGATCCGCCGCGATAATCTTGGCATCAAGATCAGCGAGCGTCTCCAGCGCCTCGGCCTCCAACTCGGGTGGAATACGAACGCTTCGTAGCAGTCGCCCCCAATGGCCAGACCTCGGGGTGAATTCGTCAGCAGCATCGCGTAAGGCGCCAAGCCAGAAGAGGGGCAAATAGCCGAAGAAGCCCGTCAGGTTGATTGACCGCCGTCTCTCCGGCAAAGCCTCGCCAGCAGAATCAAGAAACTGCCAGGCGGGATCGAATATTTCTTTGTCAGCATTCCAAGCGCAAGTGACGCGCAAAGTCAGGACGTTGCGGACGCCATCTGATTGAATCGTAATGATGTCGGCAAGAGCGGCGACCATGTCAGCATCCCACTCTCCGGGCCTGACCTCTTCCATAGTCAAGGTGATCGTCACTGGTGGCAGCGTGCGGGGATCACCATCGGGATCGGGCCGGTGAACGTCGTTCTCGGTGAAGCCCGTGCCGCGCTGCCCCCAACGCCTTGTTAAAACAATGCGCACAGCATCAATGATCGCGGTTTTCCCGGCGTTGTTTTGCCCGATAAAGACGGTGGTCGCGCCAAGGTCCATAGCGAGATTCTTGATGCAGCGGAAATTCTGAATGTGGAGCCGAGTGATGCGCACGTTCGCCCTATTTTACTCTGAAGCCAATGGGATGGTAATGCGGCGCAGAAATCGGCTAGCTGGTCGTCTGCTGCTGGGCTGATTCACAATCGGTATGAAAACTTTTATCGTCAATAATAAGTTACTGACGTAGTCATCAGCGGCTTAGCTGGCATGCATGGCAATTCCGGTCGGAGTATTCAAGGATTTTCTCCTGCGGCGCATGATGTGCTGCCATAGCCGGTTCTGTTGCACTATTCGCATGCAGTAACCTTTGTGTCCATTTGAGAGGACCAGCGAGCGTTCGTGACCTGGGACCCTTGTTCCCTCCAGTTCAATGGAGAGTCCGGAGTTTCATTTCTGGCCTCATGCGGCCTGTTTTTCCAGAGCCATTTTGATGGC
>NZ_JAMYPC010000030.1:0-56876 GCF_040320155.1 Mesorhizobium sp. M0771
CAACCAATCCGCTTGGCGCTGCGGCGGACGCATAGGGGGAGAGAAGTGTCACCTATGTATCCGGTTCAAAGTGTTACCCATCTATCGGCTGGACAATTAAACCAGCGGCTTTAGCGCCACCCACAGCGCACCGCCGATCAGGCCGATGAAGATCAACCAGCCGACCTGGTTGTTGGATTTGAACAGCCGCAGGCATTGATCGGGATCGTCGATATCCAGAACCGCTATCTGCCGCGCCATATGGGCGCCGGCGGCGATCAGCCCGGCCAGCGCCACCACCGGCACCTGCGCCGAGGCGAAGGCGATGGCGAAGCAGACCAGCGTGCCGCCATAAAGCCCGACCAGCCAGGTCTTGGTGTTGTCGCCGAACAGCCGCGCCGTCGAGCGCACGCCGACGATTGCGTCGTCTTCCTTGTCCTGATGTGCATAGATGGTGTCGTAGCCGATCACCCACAGGATCGAGCCGATATAGAGCATGATGGCCGGGCCATCGAGATCGCCGAACTCGACCGCCCAGCCCATCAGTGCACCCCAGGAGAAGGCGAGCCCGAGCACCAATTGCGGCCAGTTGGTGAAGCGCTTCATGAAGGGATAGACGGCAACGATGACCAGCGAGACGATGCCGAGCGGAATGGCGAAGTCGTTGAACTGCAGCAGCACGACGAGGCCCAGCAAGGCCTGGATGACCAGGAACGCCCAGGCTTGGCGGCGCGTCACCTTGCCGGCCGGCAATGGCCGCGAGCGCGTGCGCTCGACCTTGTTGTCGATGTCCTGGTCGACAATGTCGTTATAGGTGCAGCCGGCGCCACGCATGGCGACGGCGCCGACAAAGAACAGGAACAGGAACCACGGCGACGGCAGCAATGTGAGCAACGGGTCGCTTGCGCGCGGATAGGCGCTGGCCGCAAGCGCTGCCGACCACCAGCAGGGCCACAGCAGCAATTGCCAGCCGATCGGCCGGTCCCAGCGCGCAAGCTGCGCGTAAGGCCACAGCCAGCGCGGCAATATCTTGTAGACCCAATGGCCGCTCGGCGCGTCGGCGACGCGGCCCTGTGCGGCTTTCGACTGGATGGTTTCCATCGTGCTGGAGTGGCAGCAGCGGCGTGCCCCGTCAAGCGGCCGCATTGTCGCTCAGGCGGTGAAAATATCGTGGCTGGCAAACCATTCCTTCGCCACCTCCGTGAAGGCCAGCGCCGCCTTCGACAGCCTTTGCCTTGTGTCATGGGTGAGGATGATGCGCTGCATCGGCAGCGGATCGGACAGCGGCTTGCAGACCAGCGGCAGCCCGTCATAACTCCTGTCGCCATAAGGCCTGGTGTAGCTCACCGCGACGCCGAAGCCGTTGGCGACCATGCTGCGCTGCAGTTCGAACGAACTCGCCGTCGATTGCGAGACCGGCGACAGGCCGCGGCTGAGGAACAGGTCCAGCATATGCTGCCAGCTGTGCGGCTGGTCGGTGGTGATCAAGGGATGGGTCGCCAGCTCCGCCAGGCTGACGCTGGCCTGGCTGGCCAGCGCGTGGCCTTGCGGCAGAAGCGCGTGTGGCCGCAGCTCATGCAGCAGGATGCGGGCGAAGTGCGAGGGCAGGCCGAGATCGTAGGTCAGGCCGAGATCGATTGCCGCATCGCCGAGCCGCCGGCCCAGCGTCTCGAAGGTCTCGTCGCGGACCACCACGGTGACCGCCGGGCAGCGTTGCGAAAAAGCGCGGATCAGCGCCGGCGCGAAATAAGGCGCCAGATCCTCGAAACAGCCGAGCACAAGTTCGCCCCCGACATCGGCGTCGCGCGTCCCGAGCCCAACCAGTTCGTCCGCTTCGGCCAGCACCTGCTTTGCCTTCGCCACCGCGCTGCGGCCGAACGAGGTCAGCGCGATGCCGCTGCCGCGCTGGCGCACGAACAGTTTCTGGCCGAGCGTCGCTTCGACATTGTCGATCGCCACCGAGATCGAGGGCTGCGAGACGTTCAGCATCCGCGCGGCCGCGGTGACGCTGCCATGCCGTGCGACGGCGACGAGGTAACGCAGCTGGGTGAGGGTCAGATTCATAGTCTAAAACTATAAGAGAGATGAGAAGTTATTATTTTACGCGATGTGCGGCGGCTGCGATAGTCGGTCATCGAAACAGGGAAGACATGAGATGGCCGCCAGACATATCGATGCCGCAGCGATTGCCGACTACCAGCGCGACGGCGCGGTCTGCATACGCGGCGCTTTCAAGGACTGGGTCGGCACCATCGGCGCCGGCATCGAGCGCAACATGCAAAACCGCAGCGCCACGGCGTCGGACATCGCCAACGGCAAGGGCAGCTTCTTCGACGATTACTGCAATTGGGAGCGCATTCCCGAATTCGTCGACGTGGTGCGCAATTCCCCGGCCGCGGAACTCGCGGCAGCGGCGATGCAGTCGCGCAGCGCCCAGTTCTTCCACGACCATGTGCTGGTCAAGGAACCGGGCACGCAAAAGCCGACGCCTTGGCACCAGGACATCCCGTATTACTTCGTCGATGGCACCCAGACCGTCAGCTTCTGGATTCCGATCGATCCGGTCAAGGAAGCGACGCTGCGGCTGATCGCCGGCTCGCACAAATGGGACAAGATGATCCTGCCGGTGCGCTGGCTCGATGACAGCAATTTCTATGCCGGCAAGGGCGATTATCTGCCCGTGCCGGATCCAGACAAGGACCCGTCGCTGAAGGTGCTCGAATGGGAGATGGAGCCGGGCGACGCCATCCTGTTCGACTTCCGCACCGCGCATGGTGCGCGCGGCAATCCGACCGCGGCGCGTCGCCGGGCGCTGTCGCTGCGCTGGGTCGGCGACGATGCGCGCTATGTCGAGCGCCCCGGCCGTACCTCGCCGCCCTATCCCGGCCATGACATGAAGCCCGGCCAGAAACTGCGCGAGGACTGGTTCCCGGTCGTCTTCCAGAGCTGATACCGGCCGGGGACGCCGTGCTCTCGGCGCGACGTTCCCGTGCGCAACCGGTATGGCGCAAGGTAAAACTCTTGACCCGCGCCGCCCGGGGCAATAGCGCAGTCCCTGTCGTGAAATGACAAGGGACATCGGCATGCGCGTTTTGTTGATCGGCTCCGGCGGCCGCGAACATGCCCTGGCCTGGAAGATCGCGGCCTCGCCGCTTTTGACCAGGCTCTATGCCGCGCCCGGCAATCCGGGCATCGCCCACGAGGCCGAACTGGTCAAGCTCGACATCGCCGACCATGCCGCTGTTGCCAGCTTCTGCAAGGACAACGCGATCGACCTCGTCGTCGTCGGGCCGGAAGGCCCGCTGGTCGCCGGCATTGCCGATGACCTGCGCGGCGAAGGCATCCGCGTCTTCGGACCGTCGAAGCGCGCCGCAAGGCTCGAAGGCTCGAAAGGTTTTACCAAGGACCTCTGCGCCAAATACGATATCCCGACCGCTGCCTATGGCCGCTTCACCGATCTGACCGCGGCAAAGGCCTACGTCGAAAAGATGGGAGCGCCGATCGTCATCAAGGCCGATGGGCTCGCTGCCGGCAAGGGCGTCACCATCGCCATGACGCTGGACGAGGCGCGCGCCGCCCTCGATGCTTGTTTCGACGGCGCATTCGGTGACGCCGGCGCTGAGGTCGTGGTCGAGGAATTCATGACCGGCGAGGAGGCGAGTTTCTTCTGCCTGTGCGACGGCACGACCGCACTTCCCTTTGGCACCGCGCAGGACCACAAGCGCGTCGGCGATGGCGATACCGGCCCCAACACCGGCGGCATGGGCGCCTATTCGCCGGCGCCGGTGATGAGCCCCGAAATTGTCGAGCGCACCATGCGCGAGATCGTCGAGCCGACCATGCGCGGCATGGCCGAGCTTGGCGCGCCGTTCGCCGGTATTCTGTTTGCCGGGCTGATGATCACCGACAAGGGGCCGAAGCTGATCGAATACAATACCCGCTTCGGCGATCCCGAGTGTCAGGTGCTGATGATGCGGCTGAAGGACGATCTGCTGGTGCTGCTCAACGCCGCCGTCGACGGCCAGTTGGCGCACAGTTCGATCCGCTGGCGCGACGATGCCGCGCTGACCGTGGTGATGGCGGCACAGGGCTATCCCGGGACGCCGGAAAAAGGCTCGGTCATTCGGGCTCTCGACGAAGCCGCTGGCGAAGGCGTTGAGATTTTCCATGCCGGCACTGCCATCAATGGCGGCGCGCTGGTCGCCAATGGCGGCCGCGTGCTCAACGTCACGGCATCAGGCAAGACGGTGGGCGAAGCGCAAAGCCGCGCTTACGCCGCGCTCGACCGTATCGACTGGCCGCAAGGCTTCTGCCGCCGCGACATAGGCTGGCAGGCGGTGGCGCGGGAAAAGGCCAGCGCCGCCACATAAGCCTCAGCGCTCGCGAACCAGTTCCGTCGAAGCGGTGCTGACCGGGTCGGCGGCCTGCGAGAAGGCGGCCTCGAGCAGAGCCTCCGAACGATACGTGGTCCGCTTCCAGGCGACATACTCGGCAATACCGAAGCGCGCGCGGCGCGGCACCGTCTTGACCACCGGCATGCGGAAGGCGGCGCGGAATGTCTGCCAGCGCGCGCCGAGCACCGCCACCATTTCCTCGACCGTCGGTGGCGTCGCCACATCGGCGTATGTGATGGTGACTTTGCCGGCGAGCCCGGCCGCGCGCGACACCGGCACCGGTATCGAGGCGAGGTAGTCGGGCGGCACGTCGATCAGGCCGCCGAAGGGCCATTGCTGGCGCAGTGCCGCCGCGTCCATCGGCGCGACGTTGACGTCGATGTCGTTGGGCGTGCCGGCGACGCGGTAGGGGCAGCGCAGGCGCCCGCAATTGGCCTGCGCCGAGAACTGCCACAGCGCATAGCCCTGCCAGTTGCCCATCGGAAAATGCACGTCGATGTCGGGCTTGTAGCGCGCATACCAGAGGGGCAGCCGCGACAGCAGACGGTATTGGTAGCGGTTGTCGGCGATGTACTGGGCGGTCTTGCCGTTGGTGTAGAGGATCGGGAAACGGCCGAGCCGCCGGTGCACCTGGCGCACGAATTCCTCGGCATCCTCGAGCGACATCCATTGCGAGGGGTCGTTGCCTTCGAGATCGAGGGCGAGCAGATCGTCAGGGGCTGGCTCGGCGCAATCGATGAAACTGTTGGCCTGCTCGAGCGGATTGCCGGGGCGGGCAAGATGATAGGCGCCCCATTTCAGGCCGAGCGCCTTGGCCACCACCTTGCGCGTCTGAAACAGCTCGCGCGTCACCGCAAAGCGTTTCCACAATGTCTTGCAGAGTTTGACCGTAGGCTCGTCGCCGTAGCAGAAATAGGGCGGCGGCAGCCCGTCGGAGGCCTTGTTGATGAAGCCGACAATGCGCTTGTCGGTGGCAAGCTGCGCCCAGTCGATGGAATTGTATTCATAGGCGTCGACCACCAGCGCGCGGTCGCCATCCCGCCAAGGCTCGGAAAAGTCCGAGGCTGTAGCCGCTGACGTCAGCGCCATCATCGCCGCGAGAGCGATCGCTGAGCGGCGAAGAAGATGCGCCGGCGTTTTCAAACAGGGGATCCCCGCTGACCAAACACCGATGGTGGACCGGTATGGTTAAGGAAGTGCTTTCGGGCAGGAGTCCTGTCGCTCTCGCGATTTCGTCATTCTATGGCGAAGCAAGGAGCGAAGCGACGCGGCGCGGACCATAGTATGCATTCCGCGACTTCGAAGCGTTGCCACGGCGCGGAATTCTGCACCGTTGCGCCCCTGGCGCGAGGTCGCGACATGGTACTCGGCATCCGCTACGCTCCCGCTCCACCTGTGGACGACGAAGTTCGATGAAAATCCGCGTGACAAAGTTTGACGTTTACGTAAAAAGAAGGTCGGAGGCCGCCCAGAGGCGGATGGTTTTGCATCGGCCCGGGTCCTAGGATCGAGCGGTCGGAGCAGCGGAGGAGAAAGCGGCATGTACAAGGCCCCGGTCGACGACATTTCGTTCACGCTCAAGCATGTCGCCGGGCTCAAGCCGGCACTCGACAGCGGCGCGTTCGGGGACCTCGGCGAAGACCTTGTCGACGCCATCCTGTCCGAGGCCGGCCGCTTCGCCAGCGAGGAAGTGGCGCCGCTCTACAAGATCGGCGACGAGCATGGCGCGGTGCTGAAGGATGCGACCGTGACCACGCCGCCCGGCTGGAAGGCGCTTTACCGCAGCTGGATCGACGGCGGCTGGAACGCGCTGTCCGGACCGGAAGAATTCGGTGGCCAGGGCCTGCCGGCCATGCTCGGCGTTGCCGCGCTCGAAATGTGGAACTCCGCCGCCATGGCCTTCGGCATCGGCCCGACGCTGACCATGGGCGCCGTCGAGGCGCTGGACAAGCATGCCTCCGAAGCGCTGAAGGCAAAGTATCTGGCAAAGCTCGTCTCCGGCGAGTGGATGGGGACGATGAACCTGACCGAGCCGCAGGCCGGTTCCGATCTCGCCGCCTTGCGCAGTCGCGCCGAGCCTGCCGGCGACGGCACCTACCGCATCTTCGGCCAGAAAATCTTCATCACCTATGGCGAGCATGATTTCACCGACAACATCATCCATCTGGTGTTGGCGCGGCTGCCCGACGCACCGGCCGGCACGCGCGGCATCTCGCTGTTTTTGGTGCCGAAATTCCTGGTCAATGATGACGGGTCGCTCGGCGCCCGCAACGACGTCTTCTGTTCGGGCCTCGAGCACAAGCTCGGCATCCATGCCTCGCCGACTTGCACCATGATCTATGGCGACGGGTTCCAGGGTGCTGCGCCCGGCGCCATCGGTTGGCTGATCGGCGAGGAGAACAAGGGGCTCGCCTGCATGTTCACCATGATGAACAACGCGAGGCTTTGCGTCGGCATGCAGGGCGTGGCAGTGGCCGAAGCCGCGACGCAGAAGGCGATCGCCTATGCCAATGAGCGCCGCCAGGGCAAGGCATCGGACTTTTCAGGCGCCGGGATGGCGCCGATCGTCCATCACCCCGACGTGCAGCGCAATCTCTTGACCATGAAGGCTTTGACCCAGATCGCCCGCGCCATCTCGTATTCCTGCGCCTATGCCATCGACCTCGCGCGAGTCTCGCCCGGCGATCAGGCCGCGCATTGGCGCGATCGCGCCAATCTGCTGACGCCGCTGGCCAAGGCCTTTTCCACCGATATCGGCGTCGACGTTGCGTCGCTGGGTGTCCAGGTCCACGGCGGCATGGGCTTCATCGAGGAGACGGGCGCGGCCGCGCTCTATCGCGACGCCCGCATTGCGCCGATCTATGAAGGCACCAACGGCATCCAGGCGATCGACCTTGTAGCCCGCAAATTGCCGCTTGGCGGCGGCGAGCATGTGCACGGCTATATCGCCGAACTGAAGGCCATCGCCGACGAGGTGCGGACCTCGAACCTGCAGGGCTTCGGCCGCACCGCCGAAGCGCTTGACCAGGCGTTCGACGATCTCACCGAGGCGACGCGCTTCCTGCAGAAGCTGCTGGCCGACGGCCGTCTGGACGAAGCGCAAGCCGGTGCGACCCCCTATCTCAGGCTGATCTCGCTTGCTGCCGGCGGCGCTTATCTGGCGCGTGGCGGACTTGCCCAGCAGAGCCGCATCGCCCTTTGCCGCTTTTTCGCCGAAAACCTGCTCGGCGAAGTCAGCGCCTTGAAGGAACGCGTCATCGATGGCGCCGAGAGCCTCGCTGACGCCGGCAAGGCGCTGATAACGGCCTGAATACCAGAGCGCTCACCAGGGAAGAATGACCGTGACAGACCATATTCTCGTCGAGCGCCAGGGCGCCATCCAGATCATCCGCATGAACCGTCCCGACAAGAAGAACGCACTGACGCGCGCCATGTACGCGACAATGTCCAAGGCGCTGGCCGATGGCGATGCCGACCCGGCGGTTCGCGTCCATATCTTCCTCGGTGTTTCTGGCGCCTTCTCTTCCGGCAACGATCTCGCCGATTTCCTGGTCATCGCCACCGGCGGTGAGGGCGGCAACGAGGTCTGGGACTTCCTGATGGCGCTGGCCAAAACGGAGAAGCCGATGGTCTCCGGCGTCGACGGCATTGCGGTCGGCATCGGCACCACGCTCAATTTGCATTGCGACCTGACTTTCGCCACGCCGCGCACGGTGTTCCGCACACCCTTCGTCGACCTCGGCCTGGTGCCGGAGGCGGGCTCCAGCCTGCTGGCGCCGCTCATCCTCGGCAGGCAGGGCGCCTTCGCCCTGCTTGGGCTCGGCGAAGGTTTTTCCGCCGAGCGCGCCAAGGCCGCCGGCCTGATCTATGAGGTGGTCGAGGAGGACGGGCTAGAAGCCGCGGTACTCGCAGCGGCCGGCGAGATCGCCGCCAAGCCGCCGCAGGCGCTGAAGATCGCGCGTGACCTGATGCGCACCCCGCGCCACGAGCTTGTCGCCCGCATCAAGGTGGAGAGCGAGCATTTCTCCGAGCGGCTGAAGTCCGACGAAGCGCGCGCCGCGTTGACCGCCTTCATGACGCGCAAGAAGGCCTGAACCTCTCCTCAGGGATAAAGCCGTGTCTTGTCCCAGCCGCCTTCGGCGTTGCGCGAAAAGACCAGCCGATCGTGCAGCCGGAATGGCCGGTCGTGCCAGAACTCGATCGCCTGCGGCACGATGCGGAAGCCCGACCAGTGCTTTGGCCGCGGGATTTCGCCGATAGGGTAGCGCGCCGTGTATTCGGCCACCGCCTTCTCCAGGGCAAAGCGGCTTTCCAGCGGCCGCGACTGTTTCGAAGCCCATGCGCCGATCCGGCTGCCGCGCGGCCGCGTCGCGTAATAGGCGTCGGCTTCAGCGTCGCTGACGATCTCCACCGGACCGCGTATGCGCACCTGGCGGCGCAGCGATTTCCAGTGGAAGCACATCGCCGCCTTCATGCTGCCAAGAATCTCGCGGCCCTTGGCGCTCTCGAAATTCGTGTAGAAGACAAAGCCGCTTTCATCGAAACCCTTGAGCAGCACCATCCGCACATCCGGCATGCCGTCGGCATCGACGGTTGCAAGTGCTACGCCGTTGGCGTCGTTGATTTCGCTTTTCTTGGCGTCCTCCAGCCACTCAGCAAAGAGCCGGAACGGCTCGGCGGCTTCGGTAAAGTCACTACTTGTTAACTCAGTGTCACTCATAGTTTTTCTCAAATTGTCTCGAGCTTCAGGAGGTTGCCGATTGTCGCGTATCGCGCAAGCTTTTGACAGCGGGCAATGGAGCGTTATCGCTTCGGCCAGTTCGAAAGCCGTGATCGTGATTATCGCACTGCCGCTTGCCGCCTGCGGCGCCGGCGGCTTCAGCCTGGAAAAGGCCGAGGTCGATCGTTCCATCGTCACCTCAAGCGCGCCGGCGAGGGTGACATCGACGGACGCCGACAGCGCTTCCGACCAGACCACGATCGGCAATGCGGTGTCTTCGGCCGACATCGAGGAGCTTCGCGGCCAGGCCGTGCCGTGGGCGAATGCCGACACCGGCTCGCGGGGCTCCATCACCGAACTCGCCGAAGTGCAGGACAACGGCCAGGCCTGCCGCAGCTTTACCGCCTCGCGCGAAAGCTTCGACGGCGTCGCTTTGTTCAAGGGGCAATTGTGCATCGCCGCGGCCGGCGGCTGGCACATGCAGGACTTCAAACCGCTCTGATTTTTCGAGGTTTGCGGGCGCTGCAATTTCAACCCTCGATAAGCCTGTGCGCCACTGGAATTTCTTCCTATGGGAGCGCATATAAAGGCCAACGTGGATTTAACTCATTTTCCAGGGCAGGACGCATGCGCGACCCCTATGAGGTGCTGGGCGTTGCCAAGAACGCATCGGCCAAGGACATAAAATCGGCCTACCGCAAGCTCGCCAAGAAGTATCATCCGGACCAGAATCCGAATGATCCCAAGGCCAAGGACCGTTTTGCCGCCGCCAATCAGGCCTATGAGGTCGTCGGCGACGAGAAGAACCGTGCGGCCTTCGACCGCGGCGAGATCGACGCCGACGGCAAGCCGAAATTCCAGGGCTTCGAGGGTGCAGCCGGCGGCGGCGATCCGTTCGGTGGCTTCCGCCGCCAGCAGGGCGCCGGCGGCTCGCGCTTCGAATTCCGATCGGGGCGTCCGGGCGGCGATCCGTTCGACGGCAACAGCGACATTTTCAGCCAGATCTTCGGCGACGCCTTTTCCGGCGCGCGTGGCGCCGGAACAGGCGACCGCCGCCAGCAGGCGACCGCCGCCGATCTCAACGTGACGCTCGACGTCACCATCGAGGAGATAGCGACCGCCGAAAAGGTGACGGCGATGTTCCCCGACGGCCGCAAGATTGCGGTCAAGCTGCCGGTCTATGTCGAGGACGGACAGACCATCCGGCTGAAGGGCCAGGGCGAGCAGGGGCCGGGACAGCCGGGCGATGCGCTGGTCAAGATCCGTATCCGCAGGCACCCGCGCTACCGCATCGAGGGCCGTGACCTGCATGCCGATCTGGAGGTAGCGCTTGCCGATGCGGTGCTGGGCGCCAAGGTGCCGGTCGACACGCCGACCGGCAGGCTGGCGGTCAACATTCCGGCCTGGTCGAGCTCCGATAAGGTGCTGCGCCTGAAGGGCAGGGGCTTGCCGGAAAAGGCGGGTGGCCATGGCGATCTCTACGCCCATGTCCGCATCATGCTGCCGGAAGGCGGCGACAGCGAACTCGAAGCGCTGATGCGCAGCCGCAAAGGCTGACGCGGCTGGACTTGTCTGGCTAGCTGCCGGGCGCTGCTTCCTCCATCCGCCGGATGGTTTCGCCGAAGCGGCGCAACGCCTGCCGCACCGGGACATGCGGGCTCTCGATCTCAAGCAGGATCATCGTCTCGCTGCCGAGGAATGCGGCGCTGACCAGGCTGGTTACTTCGGCGGCGGAGAATGGCCCGAGGCCGCCGAACCGCCGCTCCGCCTCTTGCGCCAGTCCGTCCAGCAGTTCGAACCAGCCGCGCAGGTCGCGGCGCACCGCCTTGGCGATCTCGGGGCTCGACAGGCTTGCCGCGATCATCTCGTGCAGGATCCGGACATAGCCGGACGCCAGATCATCGTCGAGGAAATCGCAAGCGCGCTCCCAGCGTTGCCACAGCGGCATAGGTGCCGCAAAAGTCTCCGCCTGGCGCTTCAGCAGGCCCTCGTTCAGATGGTCGAGCAGGGCCAGGAACAGCCGTTCCTTGGAGCCGAAATGGTAATGGATCTGGCTGAGCGGAACGCCGGCGATCTCGGCAACGCGGCGCGTCGACAGATCGGCATAACCGCCTCGATGGAGGCATAACTCGGCGGCCGAAATCAGTTCGGCGCGCGTGTCGCGCTTTTGCTTGTTCTGCGGCGGGGTAACGGCTTCGGCAGCGTCCGTCATGCGGCGTGGCTGCCGCTGTTAGCGGTGCAATCTGGGCGGATCATAGCTTCTCCTGTCCGGGGCTGGACGTCCCTCCACTCTATCTCGGTCGAGCGACCGATCAAGTTGACTCGCTAGAAAATTTATGGTTTTTGACGCTGAATTCGGTCGACCGACCGAATCCTGATGCTTGCATGGAGGGCACTCATGGCGGGCGTAATCACCCTTATCTACGGCGTTGCCGCATACCTGATTTTTCTCGGTTCGTTTCTCTATGCGGTCGGTTTCGTCGGCAACATGGTTGTGCCGAAATCGATCGATTCCGGAGTCGCTGGAAGTCCGGTCGAAGCCGTCATCGGCAATGCACTGCTGCTCGGCCTTTTCGCCGCCCAGCACAGCATCATGGCGCGGCCGGTTTTCAAGCGCTGGTGGACACGGATTGTCCCGCACGCGGCCGAACGCAGCACCTATGTGCTTTTGGCCAGCCTCATCCTGCTGCTGCTCTACTGGCAATGGCGGCCGATTCCCGGTCTCGTCTGGACGGTCGAGAACCCGGTCTGGGTCGCCGTCATCCATGGCGTGTTCTGGCTCGGCTGGGCGGTATTGTTGACCAGCACCTTTCTGATCAACCATTTCGAACTGTTCGGCCTGCGCCAGGTTCTCGCCGCTTTGCGCAAGAGCGAACCGGCGCCGCCCGTGTTCAGGACGCCGCTGTTCTACAAATGGGTCCGGCACCCGCTCTATGTCGGCTTTCTCCTGGCCTTCTGGGCGACGCCGTCGATGACATGGGGCCATCTTCTGTTCGCGGCGGGCAGCACCGGCTACATCCTGCTCGGCATCTTCCTCGAGGAACGCGATCTCGTCGCGATGTTTGGCGATCAGTACCGCCTCTACCGCAAGCAGGTGGGAATGCTCATTCCCTGGCGCAAAATGGCTGGATAGGGCCGATGCGTTGCCGACCAGCCGATTCGGCTGGTCGGCCGGGCCTGGGCCATCAAGGCGCGCTGGCCGCAGTGAGGTGTTCAAATCTCACAACAACGTTATTATCCCCCATTCGTTGTCACGCCGAGTGTCTGAATTGAACGCGCGCCCCGTCTGCGCTTGATGCGCCTTTCTGCCTGTGCGATAGGCACTCCAAAGCAGAAAATCTTTCGGAGAGCGCTGACATGGCGGGTGGACAGGGCCTTATGGCCGGCAAGCGCGGCCTTATACTGGGCGTCGCCAACAACAGATCGATTGCCTACGGCATCGCCAAGGCCTGCGTCGACCATGGCGCCGAGATCGCGCTGACCTATCAGGGCGAGGCGTTCAAGAAGCGCGTCGAGCCGCTGGCTGCGGAATTGGGCGCCTTTGTCGCCGGTCATTGCGATGTCACTGATCCGGCGAGCCTCGACGAGGTGTTTGCCAATGTCGCCAAGCATTGGGGCGGCAAGCTCGACTTCCTCGTCCATGCCATCGCCTTTTCCGACAAGGACGAGCTGACCGGACGCTATGTCGAGACGACGCGCGACAATTTCCTGCGCACCATGGACATTTCGGTCTATTCCTTCACCACCATCGCCAAGCGCGCCGAAGCGCTGATGACCGACGGCGGCTCGCTGCTGACGCTGACATATTACGGCGCCGAAAAGGTCATGCCGCATTACAACGTCATGGGTGTCGCCAAGGCCGCGCTCGAAGCCAGCGTGCGCTATCTCGCCGTCGACCTCGGCGGCAAGAAGATCCGCGTCAACGCCATCTCGGCCGGGCCGATCAAGACCTTGGCTGCTTCGGGCATCGGCGACTTCCGCTACATCCTCAAGTGGAACGAATACAATTCGCCGCTGAAGCAGACCGTCACCCAGGAAGAAGTCGGCGATTCCGCCGTCTATTTCCTGTCGGACCTGTCGCGTGGCGTCACCGGCGAGGTGCACCATGTCGATTCCGGCTATCACGTCGTCGGCATGAAGGCGGTCGACGCGCCGGATATTTCGACCGTCAAGGAATAGTTCTGCCGCGGTTTCCGCCCGCCTGTCCTGATTTCCGGAAGACCTGATGGTTCCGCTCGTCTACATCGTGCGCCATGGCCAGACGCAGTGGAATGCCGAGTCGCGGCTGCAGGGCCAGGCCGACACCGATCTCAACGCGCTCGGCCGCGAGCAGGCGACCCGCAATGGACGGCGGCTGGCCGAACTGATCCAGAACCCTGAGGATTTCGACTTTGTCGCCAGCCCGATGAAGCGGACGCGCGAGACGATGCAGCGGCTGCGCTTGGCGATGCAGCTCGATCCCGATGGCTACCGCACCGACCCGCGTCTGGTCGAGGTGCACTTTGGCGACTGGCAGGGCTTTACCTATGCCGAACTCGATGCGCGGATGCCGGGCTCGGCGAAGGCGCGACGACGCAACAAATGGAATTTCCAGCCGCCGGGCGAGGGCGCCGAAAGCTACCAGATGCTGCTCGAACGGGTGAAGCCGTGGTTCGACGCGCTCGACCACCAGACGGTCTGCGTCACGCATGGTGGCGTCGTGCGGACCCTGTTTCGGATGGTCAAGGGTGTTTCCGAACACGAAGCGGCAAACCTGGAAGTGCGGCAGGACCGGGTGCTCAGGCTGCAGGACGGGCGTCTGGATTGGCTTTAGGTTCGAGCAGATAAACAGGACGACTGTCCTGTTTATCCGTGCAGGGCTCCGCCGAGCGGCAAGACCCTGTTCGGCGTCGGTCTTATTCGGTGTCGGGCAATTCCATGTCGGTGACGACGTTCTCGCCATTCGTCACGTCATAGGCAATCACGACATCCATGCCCGGCTTCAGCGAATCGAGATCGGTCTCGGCGTTGAGCTTGAAGGACTTGCCGTCCTCCAGCGTCAGCGTCAGTGCGTCCTTGTCGACCTTCTTGATCAGGCCTTCGGTCTGGCCGGCATAGGCGGCGGTGGAAATCAGCAACATGGCGGCAGCAGCGCCAATCAGGGTACGCATCGTCGTCCTCTTTGTCATTGCGCCTGCACGGATGGCGGCGAGCTTTCAACGGGCGGATGGAAGAGAGCAGAAACCAACCGAATGTGTCAAAACTAAAACCGCCGGATCACAGTTTGACCGCTGTGGAAAACGCCAATAGAACGCACCTTTGATCCGGTCCGCTGCCGGGCAGGGCTAAAATTCATGTCTCACAACACGTTCGGCCATCTCTTCCGCGTCACCACCTGGGGCGAAAGCCATGGCCCGTCGCTCGGCTGTGTCGTCGACGGCTGCCCGCCCGGCATCCGCTTCACACGGGCCGAAATTCAGGCCGAACTCGACAAGCGCCGCCCCGGCCAGTCACGTTTTGTGACGCAGCGCCGCGAACCGGACGAGGTGAAGGTGCTGTCCGGCTTCATCCTCGACGAGGACGGCGAGTCGATGATCACCACCGGCACGCCCGTCTCGATGCTGATCGAGAATGTCGACCAGCGCTCCAAGGACTATGGCGAGATCGCCCGCCAGTACCGTCCCGGCCACGCCGACTACACCTATGACGTCAAATACGGCCTGCGCGACCATCGCGGCGGCGGCCGTTCTTCGGCCCGCGAGACCGCCGCTCGCGTGGCGGCCGGCGCCTTGGCGCGCAAGGTGGTGCCCGGAATGGTGGTGCGCGGCGCGCTGGTCTCGATGGGCGAAAAATCGATCGACCGCGCCAACTGGAACTGGAATTTCATCGGTGACGCCGAAAACCCGTTCTTCACCCCCGATCCGGCCTCGGTTCCGGTCTTCACCAGCTATCTCGACGGCATCCGCAAATCCGGCTCCTCGGTGGGCGCGGTTATTGAAATCATCGCCGACGGCGTGCCAGCCGGCCTTGGCGCGCCGATCTATGCCAAGCTCGACCAGGACATCGCGTCCGGCCTGATGTCGATCAACGCCGTCAAGGGCGTCGAGATCGGCAACGGTTTCGAAGCCGCGCGCATCACCGGCGAACAGAATGCCGACGAGATGCGCATCGGCAATGACGGCAAGCCGGTCTTCCTGTCCAACAATGCCGGCGGCATTCTGGGCGGCATCTCGACCGGCCAGGCGATCGTCGCCCGCTTCGCCGTCAAGCCGACCTCGTCGATCCTGACGCCGCGAAAATCCATCGACAAGGACGGCAACGACGTCGACGTCATGACCAAGGGCCGCCACGACCCCTGCGTCGGCATCCGCGCCGTGCCGATCGGCGAAGCCATGGTTGCCTGCGCCATCGCCGACCATTATCTGCGGCACCGGGGACAGACAGGCCGGGGATTAGGCAGTAGGGATTAGGCAATAAGCCAGCCCGTACTTCCTTCCCTAACTCCTACTGCCCAACCCCTATTCCCTGCGAGCGAAGCGAGCCAATGCCATACGATCAGAAGAAAATCGTCGAAGCCATCCGCGCCTTCGAGCGCGGCGAGATCGTCGTCGTCATGGACGATGACGGGCGTGAGAACGAGGGCGACCTGATCGTTGCCGCCGTGCATTGCAGCCCGGAGAAAATGGCCTTCATCATCCGTCACACCTCCGGCATCGTCTGCACGCCGATGCCGCGCGAGGAGGCCAAGCGGCTCAATCTGCAGCCAATGGTCGCCGACAATGATTCCGCCCACACCACGGCCTTTACCGTCAGCGTCGATTTCAAGCATGGCACCACCACCGGCATTTCGGCCGAGGACCGCACGCTGACCGTGCGCAACCTGGCCAACGGCAATGTCGGCGGTTCGGATTTCGTTCGCCCCGGCCACATCTTCCCGCTGATCGCTAGGGAAGGCGGCGTGCTGATGCGTTCGGGCCATACCGAAGCCGCGGTCGATCTCTGCAAGCTTGCCGGCCTGCCGCCGGTTGGCGTGATCTCGGAGTTGGTCAATGACGACGGCACCGTCAAGCGCGGCCCGCAGGTGGCGAGCTTTGCCGAGGAACATGGCCTCAAGCAGGTTTCGGTCGCCGACCTCATCGCCTACCGGCAGCGCAAGGAAACGCTGGTCGAACGCGTCGCCTGCTCCGAAATCGACACACTCGGCGGCAAGGCACAGGTCTTCACCTACACGCTGCCCTGGGATTCCATGCACCATGTCGCGGTCGTTTTCGGCGACATCCGTGACGGCGAGGACGTGCCGGTGCGGCTGCATTCGGAGGATGTGGTGACCGACGTGTTCGGCACCAGCCACCGGCTCGACGCCATTATGAAGGCGATGGGCGAACGCAAGCGCGGCGTCATCGTTTACCTCCGAGAGGGTTCGGTCGGCGTCGCCCATCAGGAGCGCAACCGGCCGATGAGTGCCGACCGTGAGGACCACGAAGAGGCCCGCCGCCGTGAGAACGAGTGGCGAGAAATCGGCCTCGGCGCGCAGATTCTCAAGGATCTCGGCATCTCCTCGATCAATTTGATCGCCTCGCGCGAACGCCACTATGTCGGGCTTGAGGGCTTTGGCATTCATATCGCCAAGACCGAGATTTTCTAGGGGACAGGGGGCGGTCGGATGAGCTTCGAGGCCTATCTCAATTGCTTTGAAGATGGAAAGAGAGCTACTTCCCCACATCGATCGTCGAGGATGCCTTCGCGCCGTTCGTCACCAGGCGTGAACCTGAATTCACCTGCTGGGTCGTCGCCTATGACGATGCGTCGTCGGCCGACCTCTATCTCAATTTCGACCCCGGCGATGCCTCGCGATGTTCAGGCTTCACCGTCGCGCGGCCGCCCGACGATCCGCGCCTCTACGAAGCGCTGTGGAAAATCCTGCGTGTCACCAGCTCGGTCGTGTATTGCGCCGGAGAATGTCCGCCGATGGTCGGGCGCGCTGAAACAATACCCCATCTGAACCCGGATATGGTCGAGACACTGGGAAGTCCCGTCGTCGTTGTTGATGGGGACGAGATTCGCAACAGGTTTGAACACTCCTAGGAAGCCCGGCTTCTTCAAGGTGAACGGCGTCCGTTCCGTGAGCTGAACCGGACGCTTGTGCTCCTATTCCGCGGGAACGGCGGCCGCGTCGCATCCGTCCAGCTCGCATTCATGGGTGGCCAGGCTGCGCTGGCCGGCGAGCACCGTGACCAGTGCGATAGTGCCGGCCGCCACCGAGACCCAGAACCCGTTCTGAGCTCCAAAGGCGTCCACGACGGCGCCGGCGGCAAACGAGCCCAGCGCCATGCCGATGCCAATCCCGGTCATCACCCAGGTGATCCCCTCGGTCAGCATCGCTTCCGGCACGTGCCGCTCGATCAGGCCGAAGGCGGTGATGAAGGTCGGCGAAATCGCCACGCCGCTGATGAACACGGCCAGCGCCAAGAGCGGCACGGTGCCGGCCGTTAGGGGCAGCAATGTGCCGAGCGCGACAAGAGCGACCGCGATGGCCAGTTGGCGCTGCAACGGTGCTTTCAGATTGAGCGCGCCGACAACGAGGCCGAGCACGAACGATCCCAGCGCATAGACCCCGATAACGAGGCTGGCGGCGCCCGGTTGGCCGAGTTCCTTGGTGATCGCCACCGTGCTCACTTCCGTCGTCGCGAAGGTGGTGCCGACGAAGATCAGGGCGAAGGTGATGATCTGCACTGGGCGCAGCCGGATTGCCGAGCCGCTTGTGACACGATCCACCGGCCGCACTTGCGGCTCGGTCGAGCGCTGCAGGATGAAAGCTGTCGAGCCGATGGCGAGGAACAGCGTGCTCACCAGAACACCAGCTTCGGGGAAGAGGGCGGCGCTCAAGCCCACCGACAGCGATGCGCCTGCGATGTAGACGAGTTCGTCCGCAGCCGACTCGAAGGCGAAAGCGGTGTTCATCTGCGGCCGGCCGCGGAAAATCTCGGTCCAACGCGCGCGCACCATGGCCGGCATGCTGGGCATGGCGGCAGCCGCCAATGCCGACACGAACAATGTCCATAGCGGCCAGTCCTGATTGGCTGCCGCAATCAGCACCGCAAAGGCGATCACGGTGACAATGGTGGTGGGAACAACGATACGCGTCTGGCCGAGCCGGTCGACCAGCCTTGAGATTTGCGGCGCCACGAAAGCATTGCTCAGCGCGAAGGTCGCCGCGACGGCGCCGGCCAGCCAGTATTCGCCATGCGTTTGCGACAGCATCGCCACGAGTCCGATCGGCGCCATGGCGATCGGCAGGCGCGCCAGGAAGCCGGCGCTGGCAAAGCCCTTGGCTCCGGGGGCACGAAAGATTTCGGCGTAGGGGTTTTGCATTGCGGGCTCCTCGACAAAGGCCAATTCAACAATTACATACGATGCGTATGATTGTAAGATAGTGCATACGCGGCGTATGTCAATTGGCATACGATGCGTATGTGAATAAGGCCAGAACCATGCACAGACCCCGCAAGGAGATGATCGCCGAAACGCGCGCCAAGCTGATCACGGCGGCCCGCCATGCCTTCGGTACGATCGGCTATGCCGAGGCGTCGATGGACGATTTCACCGCCTCGGCCGGGCTGACGCGCGGCGCGCTCTACCATCATTTCGGCGACAAGAAGGGGCTGCTGCAGGCGGTCATCGCCGAAATCGATGGCGAGATGGCGGTTCGCATAAATGAGATCGCGTCGAAAGCGCCGACCCGCTGGCAGCATTTCGTCGACGAATGCACGACCTATATCGAAATGGCGCTGGAGCCCGAAATCCAGCGCATCATGTTCAGGGATGGCCCGGCCGTGCTGGGGGATCCGGCGCAATGGCCGAATGCCAATGCCTGCGTCGGTTCAATGACCGATCATCTGACCGCTCTGCAGCAGGAGGGGGTGGTCGTCCCCGGTGTCGACCCCGAAACCGCCGCGCGGCTGATCAACGGCGCCAGCAGCCAGGCGGCGCAGCGCATCGCCAATTCGAGCGACCCCGAAGCGACGTCGAAGACCGTGGTGGCGGCCTTCAAACAGTTGCTCGAAGGGTTGCTGAAGAAGCAGGGTCCTCAGCCGGTCTGAAATCTCACCGCCGAGACCCGGCATTTTGGCAGTGGATCAGTTTGAGATTGCGGACATCGTTGCGCTGATCGAGGCGAAGGAAGCTGAGAAGCCGATGGTGCGGGCACCTATAGAAAGCGTGGAGAATTGCCCCTATGAGAGCACAATACAAGGGTCACCGAGTTGTAGAGACCAAAGCTGGCACATTCGCCCTTGACACGTGGAAGCCGCGCGATCCCACCGACTTTTCCATTACTATAGATTTCTACGCGGGCCCAGAAGGAGATGCGAGCGCCGACGCATTTACGGCGACAGTCTGCTCTCCGAACTATTTTCTTCGCTCGCAAAGCGGCAACGTGTTTTCTGGAGACAGCGTAATTTTCATGCTCAGATTCGACTACGCTGAACTGGAAAAGTTTCTCATAGATCGTTGCGCAGCTACCGAGGGCGATACATGGGACGCGATAGCTGCGCAACTAACGAGGCTGGGACGCTGGGAGTTCGACTATCACCTTCAGATTTCAAACTGACCCACGACTCGGGATTTGCCGATGTTGACAATTCCAGGCCCGGGATCATCCTCGCCGTCCATTCTCTGAGGGGAGATTCGGGCGCATGTGGGATTTCGAAATCGGCAGGTCGGTGTCCATCATGATCAGGACATGGCCGTTCATCGTCTTTCGCATGATCGTCTATTTCGGCATCACGCTGGCTTATATCGTGGCGACCGGCAGCGGCGCCTCGGTCGGCTATGGCGTCGGCCACATCTCCACCGATCCCGACGGGCCGCTGTCCTTTGCACTCTGGGGCGGCATCGTCGGCATTGGCGTCGTTTCGATCGCGCTTTACTGGATCCGCGAATACATCCTCTACGTCGTCAAAGCCGGCCATATCGCCGTCATGGTCCATCTGATCGACGGTAGGGACGTTCCCAATGGCCAGGACCAGATCGCCTACGCCAAGGATGTTGTGAAGGAGCGTTTCGCCGAGGCCAACATCCTTTTCGTGCTCGACCAGCTGGTCAAGGGCGCCATCCGCGCCATCACCGGCCTGATCGGCGGCATCGCCGCCTTCCTGCCCATTCCGGGCCTCGGCGGCCTGGTCGCTTTCATCAACACAGTCATCCGCCTGTCGCTGACCTATGTCGACGAGATCATCCTCGGCTACAACATCCGCATCAACTCGTCCTCGCCCTTCGAGACGGCGCGGCAAGGCGTCGTGCTCTATGCCCAGAACGGCAAGACCATGGTCAAGAACGCCGTCTGGCTGGCGGTGATCATGTGGGGCGTGTCCTTCGTCATCTTCCTGCTGATGCTGGCGCCGGCCGCCGCCATCATGTGGTTCATCCCGGGGCAGCTCGGCGGCTGGGCCTTCGTGCTGGCGATCCTGCTGGCCTGGGCCTTCAAGGCGGCATTCATCGAACCCTTCGCCATCGCCTGCCTGATGCAGGTCTATTTTAGGACGATTGAAGGCCAGGTGCCGAACGCCGAATGGGACCAGCGGCTGGCCGAGGCGTCGTCCAAGTTCCGGGAGCTCAGGGACAAGGCGCTGGCCTCATTCGGCGGCTCGCGCTGGACGCAGCCGAGCACCTAAACCCTGTTGAACGTCGGGGCGGCGCGGCGTCAAACCATGGTCAAAGCGGCCGGGCGCGCCTATATCGGGTCATGGTCACAAGGCTCTACACCCATCCGATCTTCCTCGAACATCTGACGCCGCCCGGTCATCCGGAGCGACCCGACCGCTTGCGCGCCATCGAGCGCGTGCTCGATGACGAGGCCTTTGCGGCGCTCGATCGGGTCACGGCGCCGCAAGGCGACGAGGCGACGATCCTCTATGCCCACCCTGAGGATTTCGTGGCTCGGGTCCGCGCCGCGATCCCTGAAAGCGGCATTGCCCCGATCGACGCCGACACCAGCGCCAGCCCGAAAAGCTGGCAGGCGGTGGTGACCGCCATCGGCGCGGCCAATGCCGCCGTAGACGATGTCTTCGAGGGCCGTGTCGCCAACGCCTTCGTCGCCGCGCGTCCGCCCGGCCACCATGCCGAAAAGACCACGGCGATGGGCTTTTGCCTGTTCAACACCGCGGCCATCGCCGCGCGTTATGCGCAGAAGAAACACGGCGCTGAGCGCGTCGCCATCGTCGACTGGGACGTCCATCACGGCAACGGCACGCAGGACATCTTCTGGGACGATCCGTCGGTGCTCTATTGTTCGACGCACCAGATGCCGCTCTATCCCGGCACGGGGGCCAAGACCGAAACCGGCGCCGGTAACATCGTCAACGCGCCGCTGGCGCCACAGACCGGCTCAGAGGTCTTTCGCGATGCCTTGCTGTCGCGCGTCCTGCCGGCGCTCGACAATTTCGCGCCCGATCTGATCATCATTTCCGCCGGTTTCGACGCCCACCATCGCGATCCGCTGGCCGAGATCAACCTCAACGAGGGCGATTTCGACTGGGCGACCGGCCAACTGCTGGAGCGCGCCGGGCGCCACAGCGGCAACCGGCTCGTCAGCCTGCTCGAGGGCGGCTACGATCTGCAAGGACTGGCATTTTCGGTGGCCGCCCATGTCGGGCGGCTGATGAAGGGGTAAAGTATGGCTGGCGAAGCAAATGAAGACGTCAAGGCGATGAGCTTCGAGCAGGCACTCGACGCGCTGGAGAAGATCGTCGATGATCTCGAACGCGGCGACGTGCCGCTCGACCAGTCGATCAAGATCTATGAGCGCGGCGAGGCGCTGAAGGCCCATTGCGACCGGCTGCTGAAGGCGGCCGAAGACAAGGTCGAGAAGATCAGGCTGTCGCGTGATGGCAAACCGGTGGGAACGGAGCCGCTCGACGCGGAGTAGTGGAATGGGGCGGGCATAAAGCAGATAGGAGTTCAAGCATGTGCAGAAACATCAAGACCCTGTTCAATTTCGAGCCGCCGGCGACCCATGACGAGATCCGCGACGCCGCGCTTCAATTCGTGCGCAAACTGAGCGGAACGACGCGCCCCTCGCAGCGCAACCAGGTGGCCTTCGACCGTGCCGTCGAGGCGATCGCCGAATCGGCGCATGAATTGCTGCATTCGCTGGAAACCACGCATCATCCGCGCAATCGCGAAGAGGTGGCGGCCAAGGCGAAAGCCAAATCGGCGCTCCGCTTCGCCTGAGGACATCCAGATGAGTTTCTTCCCCGGCAAGGACCCTGAGCCTGGCGACGCCTTCGCCAGCGACCAGATCGAGTTGATGGTCATTCCGAATGCCAAGGATATTGGCGGCTTCCAGGTTCGCCGCGCTCTGCCGACGGCAAAGCGGCGGTTGGTCGGTCCCTTCATCTTCTTCGACCGCATGGGGCCGGCGATCTTGCGTGCCGGCCAGGCGATGGATGTGCGCCCGCACCCGCATATCGGGCTTTCCACCGTCACCTATCTGTTCGACGGCAATATCAGGCACCGCGATTCGCTCGGCACCGAGATGGTCATCCAGCCGGGCGACGTGAATTTGATGACCGCCGGCCGCGGTATCGTCCATTCCGAGCGCACGCCCGAAGAACTGCGCGGCGCGCCGATGTCGGTCTCCGGCCTGCAGACATGGCTGGCTTTGCCCGACGGCAAGGAGGAAGTGGCGCCGGTGTTCGAGAACACGGCCGCGCTCCTTCTGCCCGAGATCGACGCCGAAGGTGTTTCCGGCCGCGTGGTGATCGGCGATTTCCAGGGACTGCGCTCGCCGGTAAGAGCCGACACCGAGACGCTCTACGCCGATCTGAGGCTGGCGCCCGGCGCCAGCGTCAAAATTCCCGCCGACGCCGAGGAACGCGCCATCTACACGCTGGACGGCGATGTCTCGGTTTCGGGCGACCGTTTTCCGGCCGAACGGCTGCTGGTGTTCCGGCCTGGTGACGAGATCGTCGTGTCGTCCGAGCGCGGCGCCCATTTCATGCTCTTCGGCGGCGCTTCGCTCGGCTCTCCGCGCCACATCTGGTGGAACTTCGTCTCGTCGTCGAAGGAACGCATCGAACAGGCCAAGCAGGAATGGAAGACGGGCCGCTTCGATATCGTTCCTGGAGATGAGGAAGAGTTCATTCCGTTACCGGACAATTAACGTCAGCATCACCCGCGTCACTGACACGCATTTACATTCCGGCGACGCAGGCATATTTCGCCATGATCGACGCGCATCATAGCTGAGCAGGCCCTTTAACAGTGAACGCAACGCTGCATACGCCGCTTCTCGACAAGGTCCGCATTCCAGCCGACCTGAAGAAGCTTGACGAAAGCGAGCTGCCGCAGCTGGCCTCGGAGCTGCGCGCCGAGCTGATCGATGCCGTCTCGCATACGGGCGGGCATCTCGGCGCCGGCCTCGGTGTCGTCGAACTGACGGTGGCGCTGCACTATGTCTTCAACACGCCGGAAGACCGCGTGATCTGGGATGTCGGCCACCAGGCCTATCCACACAAGATCCTGACCGGCCGCCGCGACCGCATCCGAACGCTCAGGCAAGAAGGCGGCCTGTCCGGCTTCACCCGTCGCGCCGAGAGCGAATACGACCCGTTCGGCGCCGCGCACTCTTCGACCTCCATTTCCGCCGGCCTCGGCATGGCCATGGCGCGCGACCTCTCGGGCGGCCACAACAATGTCATTGCCGTCATCGGCGACGGCGCCATGTCCGCCGGCATGGCCTATGAAGCCATGAACAATGCCGGCGCGCTCGATGCCCGGCTGATCGTCATCCTCAACGACAACGACATGTCTATCGCGCCGCCGACCGGCGCCATGAGCGCCTATCTGGCGCGGCTCGCGTCGGGCAAGACCTATCTTGGCCTGCGCGATTTCGGCAAGAAGCTGACCTCCTATCTCGGCAAGCGCGCCGACCGCGCCATCAAGCGGGCGGTCGAGCATGCGCGCGGCTACGTCACCGGCGGCACGCTGTTCGAGGAGCTTGGCTTCTACCATATCGGCCCGATCGACGGCCACAATCTCGAGCATCTGATCCCGGTGCTGAAGAACGTTCGCGACCATGCCGACGGCCCGGTGCTGATCCATGTCGTGACCCAGAAGGGCAAGGGCTACGCGCCGGCCGAGGCCGCGGCCGACAAATATCACGGCGTCAACAAGTTCGACGTCATCACCGGCGCGCAGACCAAGGCCCCGGCCAATGCGCCGGCCTACACCAAGGTGTTCGCCGAGAGCCTGGTCCAGGAGGCCCGCCTGGACGACCGCATCGTCGCCGTCACCGCCGCCATGCCGAACGGCACCGGCCTCGATTTGTTCGGCGAAGCGTTTCCGACCCGGACCTTCGATGTCGGCATTGCCGAGCAACATGCCGTGACCTTCGCCGCCGGCCTCGCCAGCGAGGGCTACAAGCCCTTCGCCGCCATCTATTCGACCTTCCTGCAGCGCGCCTACGATCAGGTCGTCCATGATGTGGCGATCCAGAAACTGCCCGTGCGTTTCCCGATCGACCGCGCCGGTTTCGTCGGCGCCGACGGCGCCACCCATTGCGGCGCCTTCGACACCACCTTCCTGGCGACGCTGCCGGGCTTCGTGGTGATGGCGGCCGCCGACGAGGCGGAGCTTCGCCACATGGTGCGCACCGCCGCCTATTATGACGAAGGCCCGATCGCCTTCCGCTATCCGCGCGGCAATGGCGTCGGCGTCGACATGCCGGAGCGCGGCTCGGTGCTCGAAATCGGCAAGGGCCGCATCGTCAGGGAAGGCACCAAGGTGGCGCTTCTGTCCTTTGGCACAAGACTGCAGGACTGTCTGCTGGCGGCCGAGGAACTCGGCGCGGCAGGGCTTTCGACGACGGTTGCGGACGCCCGTTTCGCCAAGCCGCTGGACGAGGATTTGATCCGCCGTCTCGCCCGCTCGCACGAAGTGCTGGTGACGGTGGAAGAGGGCGCTGTCGGCGGTTTCGCCAGCCACGTGCTGCAGTTCCTCGCCCATGAAGGCTTGCTGGAAAGCGGTCTGAAAGTTCGGCCGCTTGTGCTGCCGGACGAGTTCACCGACCACGCCAAGCCGGAAAAAATGTATACCGATGCCGGGCTCGACGCGGCCGGCATCGTGCGCACCGTGTTCGTCGCGCTCGGCCATTCCGCGCGCGCGCAACGCGCCTGAATCAAAACCTCACGCCTCTGAAGCGGTTGTCGGCAGCAACCCTAACGCTGTGTTAACGCTTCCTTTTGGCGTTTTGCTTACCGTGTCTTTTGGCCGTTTTTCAACGCCCCCCTGCTAGAACGAGAGCCAGGCAGGGAGTTAAAAACAATGCGAACGCTTCTGTGCGGCGCGGCCCTTTTGGCCGTCATCGCCGCGCCGGCCATGGCCGAGACGCGCTATGACCGCAAGCTCGAACAGGCGGTGGCAGGCATCGTTGCCGGCAAGATGGGCGATATCAGGGGCGCTTTTTCCTACAAGCAGGTGCCGCAGCTTGTCGTCATGCCGGACGCACCAGTCGTTGCTGTCGAGCGCCCTCGCAAGCAGGCTTCAGATGACGGAAGCGACGGCCTGATGCCGGCCGTTGAACGGCAGGTCTCACGGACGATCTTCTAAAACCACATATCGCGCACGCAGCGTCCATCGCGCGGCAGGTCGTCATAAGTTTCCAGCCCGTCGAAATGATCGATCGGCAGGTCGGCGACCGCCTCCGGCGGCGCCAGCCTGACATTGACGGCGATCCGCGTGCGGCCGCTGTCGCTGCGGCGCAAACCGCGCCAGGCAAGCACACAGGCACATGTCGGGCAAAACAGGATTTCTAGCGACGGCGTCTCCTTCCCGGCGCGGGTGTAGGACTGCACAGGCCCCGCAAGCCGGATACGCTCGTCGACAAAGTCATAGGCCCAGAGCGTGCCATAGCGGCGGCAAAGCGTGCAATTGCAGGCCGTGATCGGGCCGGGATCGCCTTCCAGGGTCCAGTGGGCGACGCCGCAATGGCAGGTTCCCGTCAGCATTCGTCTTCCTCCGCATTGCCTGAGCCTCTACATCTTGCCGGACTGGCTGCGATATTCAACCGGGCGGACTGGCTTGCGGCCCGGGTCTCGACGTCCTCCCATGCCAATGTCCTTGCCTTCGCGGCCGGCTTTCGCCATGAAGGCCGATGAACTCCCCTCTGCCAGCCAGCACACGCCAGCGGCTCGACGAATTGCTCGTCCAGCGCGGCCTGTTTGCGAGCCGCTCGCGCGCCCGCGACGCGGTCGAGCGCGGCACCGTGACGGTCGACGGCGTGGTCGCCCGCAAGCCCGGCCAGACGGTTCTGCCGCACTGTCTCATCGTCATCGACGATCCGGCGCAGGGTTATGTCTCACGCGCGGCGCTGAAGCTGATCGCCGGGCTCGACCATTTCAGTCTCGATCCCGCGGGTAGTGAAGCTCTCGATATCGGCGCCTCGACCGGCGGCTTCACCCAGGTGCTGCTCGAACGCGGCGCGGCCCATGTCACGGCCATCGATGTCGGCCACGGCCAGATGCATCCCGACATTGCGGGCGACCCGCGCGTGACGGTCATCGAGGGCCTCAACGCTCGCGAGCTCACGGCTGCCGATCTCGGCGGCCGCATCCCGGATTTCATCGTCTCCGATGTAAGCTTCATCTCGTTGAAACTGGCGATGCCACCGGCGTTGGCATTGGCACGGGACGGCGCTCGTGCGGTGTTTCTGGTCAAGCCGCAATTCGAGGCCGGCCGCGAGGCGATCGGCAAGGGCGGTCTTTTGAAAGACCCTTATGACGCCGCCCGTGTGGCCGGCTTGCTGCAGGAATGGCTCGAAGGCGTCCCTGGCTGGCGTACATTGGGCTTGCACATGTCGCCGATCGAAGGCGGGGACGGCAATCGCGAATTCCTGCTTGCCGGGATCAAGGATGCCGGGACCAAGGATGCCGGGACCAAGGACCGATGAGCACGGGCTTCACCATCAAGAGACTGGGTTCGCAGGGCGACGGCGTCGCCGAGACGGAAACCGGCGAGCTGTTCATTCCCTTCACCCTGCCCGGCGAGACCGTCACCGCCGCGCGCGAGAGGGATCGCGCCATGCTGATGGCGGTATTGGAGACGTCGCCGCTGCGTATCGATCCGGCCTGCCGGCATTTCACCGAATGTGGCGGCTGCGCCGTCCAGCATCTGCAAGCCGACGCTTACCAGCAATGGAAACGCGACAAGGTCGTGCATGCCTTGAAAGGCATTGCCGGCGACATCGGCGCCCTGGTGCCGTGTGCGCCACACACACGCCGCCGCGTCGTGCTTGCCGCCAGGCGCGCCGACACAGGCATGCTGCTTGGCTTCCATCGCCATCTGTCGCCGGAAATCATCCCCATCGAGGAATGTCCGATCTCGCTGCCGGAGATCGTTGCCGCGCTCGATCGCTTGAGGTCGGTCGCCGACCTGGTTTGCGCCACCACCAAATCGTTCCGGATGGCGGTCACTGTGACGGGCTCGGGGCTTGACGTCGCTGTCTATGAGTCGGGCAAGCTGGGCGAGAACCAGCGCCGGGTCGCCTCCAACTTCATCATGGCCAATGGCTTTGCCCGGCTTTCGATCGACGACGAGATTGTCATCGAGCCGAAAAAGCCGGTGGTCATGTTCGGCACCGTCGCTGTCGCCATACCGCCTGGCGCCTTCCTGCAGGCAACGCAAGCCGCCGAACAGACGATGGCCGATCTCGTTGGCGGACATCTGAAGCGTGCCAGGAAAGTCGCGGATCTTTTCGCCGGCTGCGGCAGCTTTGCGCTTCGGCTGGCGGCCAAATCCGAAGTCCACGCGGTCGAAGGCGACGCGGCAGCCCTTTCGGCGCTCGACCGCGGATCGCGCTTCGCCACCGGCCTGAAGCGGGTAACCGGCGAACGCCGCGACCTGTTCCGGCGGCCGCTGACGTTCAAGGAGCTGAATGCTTTCGATGGCGTCGTCTTCGACCCGCCGCGCGCCGGCGCCGAGGACCAGTCGAAGCAGATCGCCCGCTCGGATGTGCCGTTCGTCGCCGCCGTCTCCTGCAATCCGGTGACGCTGGCACGAGACCTGCGCATCCTGATTGACGGCGGCTACATCTTGAAGAGCGTCACGCCCATCGACCAGTTCCTGTGGTCGCCGCATGTCGAGGCCGTGGCGCTGCTGGAGAAGCCGAAACGGCGACGTTAATCCGCCGATTTTCACAAGGCCGTGCTTGAGTTTGCCGCCCCCCGCAAGACGTAGCCGGCTGGCAAACTAGCCTTCGCGAACGCTTTCGTACCCGGCCGCTTGTGCGGCCTTGATGAACTTACGGTCGAAGGACACAAATGCTGAGCAGTGCGAGGACTTGCCCAGATGGAGCGCATCGGCGAAATCCATTCCCGTCTCGGCTAGATCGACCGCGGAAGAGACCATCGCAGCATCCTCTATCTCGACAGTGGGAAGCCCGCCGAACACCCGCAGTGCATTGACGATCGAGGCCTGATCATAACCATAGCCGCTGCGCAGCACCCACTCAGCCTCCAGGATCACCGTGACGGCGACGAAAACGGGCTGACCGTCGATCAGCCGCCGGGCTCGCGGGGACTGCTCGGGATCGTCGTTCGTCAGATACCTGACGACAACGTTGGTATCAATCGCGAGCATGGCGCCGCCGTGCTTCAGCAAGGACGGCCGCGTCCATTTCCTCCAAGGTCTTCGGTCTGCCACTGTGCGGCAGGACACCAAAGACATCTTCTGGTCGTGTCGGGGCAAAGGCAGGCGCCGGTCTCAAAAGTACACCGTCCGGTGTGTCTTCGACCTGCAGGCGCGTGCCCGCGCCCCAGTCCCTCCGTTTGCGGATAGCGCTGGGCAGGATGACTTGTCCCTTGGTCGAGACGGTCGTTATAAGCTTTTCTATTGCACCCATTGCGGTATTACCCTTGTGTAAGACAAAGGTAAGATATCCCTGTGAGGGGAGCTATTCAAGCCCGCCGACGTCTCCTCGCTCAAACCCTGGTGCCGCCGACCGTCATCTGGTTCATCCTGAGATGCGGCTGGCCGACGCCGACCGGCACGCCTTGTCCGGCCTTGCCGCACATGCCGATGCCGGTGTCGAGTTTCATGTCGTTGCCGATCATCGACACACGGTGCATGGCGTCCGGTCCGTTGCCGATCAGCATGGCGCCCTTGATCGGCTGCGTCACCTTGCCGTTTTCGATCATGTAGGCCTCGGTGCAGCCGAACACGAACTTGCCTGAGGTGATGTCGACCTGGCCGCCGCCGAAGGATACGGCATAGATGCCGTTCTTGACCGAGGCGATGATCTCATCCGGCTCCATGTCGCCCGCCGTCATATAGGTGTTGGTCATGCGCGGCATCGGCTGGTGCGCATAGCCTTCGCGCCGGCCGTTTCCCGTGGCTTTCATGCCCATCAGCCGGGCGTTCTGGCGGTCCTGCATGTAGCCGACAAGCTTGCCGTCCTCGATCAGCACATTGCGGGCCGAAGGCGTGCCTTCATCGTCGACGGTCAGCGAACCTCGCCGCTCCGGCATGGTGCCGTCATCGACCACGGTAACGCCCTTGGCGGCGACCTGCTGGCCGAGCAGGCCGGCAAAGGCGGAGGTCTTCTTGCGGTTGAAGTCGCCCTCCAGCCCATGGCCGACGGCTTCGTGCAGCATCACGCCTGGCCAGCCGCTGGACAAAACGATGTCGAACGTTCCGGCCGGCGCGGGAATGGCTTCGAGATTGACCAGCGCCTGCCTGAGCGCCTCCCTGGCCGCATGCTTCCAGGCGTCCTCGACCAGGAACTCGCCGAACGCCTTGCGCCCGCCCATGCCATAGGAGCCGCTTTCCTGGCGGTCGCCGTCGCCGACGACGACGGAAACGTTGATGCGGACCAGCGGGCGGATGTCGCGCACGATCTGGCCGTCGGCGCGCACGATCTCGACATGCTGCCAGGACGCCGCGAGCGAGGCCGTCACCTGGCGCACGCGCGGGTCCTCGGCGCGCAGCCATGCGTCGATTTCCTGCAACAGCTTGGCCTTGACCTCGAAGGAGGGCGAGGGGATCGGGTTCTCCTCGCCATAGAGATGGCGGTTGGTGCGCGCGGGTGCCGCGGCAAGCGTGCCGGAATAGCCGCCCCTGACTGTCGAGACGGCGTCGGCGGCGCGCAGCAGCGACGCCTCCGAAAGATCGCTGGAATGAGCGTAGCCGCTGGCCTCGCCGGCCACGGCGCGCAGGCCAAAACCCTGGTCGGTGTTGAAATTGGCGGTCTTCAGCCTGCCATTGTCGAACATCAGCGCTTCGCTCTCGCTGTATTCGAGGAACAGTTCGCCGTCGTCGGCGCCGTTCAGTGTGTCGGCGACGATCCGCTTGATGCGATCATCTGAAATGTCGAATTGGCCGGTCAGGCTGTTCATGGCAGGTCCGCTCACAGGAGGAATGGTGTTGCCACGATGTAGGCGCGAAGACGCGCCTGCACAATCCGCAATGACGATCCGCAGCAGGTAGGAGCGGGTAGCCCCGCCCCTGAACATGACATCCATCTTGAAGTTCGACCCGTCACCCGAAAAGGCCTTCACCCAGCGATATTTCTTGTTCCATTCATTGGCCTGGTCGGCCGTGAAGGGGTCGGTATAGCCCGAGGAGAACTGGATCGACTTGCACTTCTCATGGTTTTCGCAGCCATAGAAGTAGATGACATATTTCATGCCCTGAAGCCGGCCCGAGACCATCGGATCGCCCCGTCGTCCTTGTCCATCTTGGCCGAGCCATAGCCTTTCGCAAGCTCGAAAATGACGGCCGGATCGGGCGCCGTGATGATTTCGGAATCCTCGGCAAAGGCGACGGAAGCGGCGCCGGTCAGGATTAGACCGGTCGACAAAAGCAAAGAACAAGCACGCATGATGACCCCCACAGCCAAAGATCAAACCCGTGGGAATTGTGAGGAAAGACGGTTTCGCAAGCATCAAGCTCAGGGCAGGGCGGCAAAACCGTCGGCGAAGCCCTTGAGGTCGACGGGGATGCCGATGCCTTCTTCCGGCGTCTGGAAGACGATGAAGGTGGCCGACGTCCCGGTCTTCAGCGTATCGAGCAGCGGCTTTTCGAGAATGACCTCGGCATAGCAGCCGTCCTGGAAGCAGCGCACGAAATAGGCGCGGCCAATATCCTTGCCGTCGACATTGAGGCCCAGGCCATTGGGCAGCAGAACGCCGAGCGGGGCCAGCACGCGCAGGATCTCGGCCTTGTTGTCGGCGGTGCGCAGGACGACGACGGACAGTCCCATTTCCGGGCGATCCTCGGCAACGACGTTCTGCATCATCACGCATTGTTCCGAGGTGGCGCCGGCCGGCGTGTCGCAGATGATCGACCACGCGCCATGCGTTGACTTGACCGTGCCGCTGGGCTGCGCTGCATTGGCGACGCCGGTTGCGGACGAGCCGATACCGATCAGGGCGGCGAGAAAAACGACCTTCGCCCCGCTTCTCGAAAGCCAAGCGCTTTTCGAATGCCAGGCGCTCTTCGAATGCCAGGCGTTTCTCGAAAGCCAAGAGGTCATGACGGCTCCATTGCGAATCACGGCACTTTAAGCCGCGCCAAGGCCAAGTAAAGGATAGGGCGACCGCCGGTCAGCCCCGGCTGGCGCAATAATGCGCTTTTCCCTAGCAAATTCGCCCGAATTGCGACCGTCGGGCGCATTCCGGACACAAGCCCGCATAGCCTGTCTGTCGACGACCCGCGCGGGCCACGAGGCCGTCGAAACAGCGCGGCAGCACTTGCGCGCAAAAATGCCGCACGGTTTCGCCCGCTCCTTTCTTGCGGAGGGAAATAGAGTATGGTTTGAACCACCCTTGGGACTGTCCGGGATTCCCATCCCGGCATTGTTCGATATTCTTGCGTCGCGATCGCGAGGAACCGGGAGATGAAGAGGGCGATGAGAAAATTCCCAGCAAGCGCCAAATTGATGGCAACGGCAGGCGCCGCCGCCGCATTTTTCGCCGGTGCCTCCGCCCATGCGGCCCAGCCGCAGCCGTGGGAGATGACTTTTCAGCCGCCGGCGACAGACATGATGCGGCAGATCGAGTGGTTCGGGAACTACACGATGTGGTTCGTCGTCCCGATCACTGCTTTGGTTCTGGCGCTTCTCGCCTGGTGCATCTTCAGGTTCCGCGCCAGCAAAAACCCGGTTCCGTCCAAGACCAGCCACAACACGCTGATCGAGATCATCTGGACAGTCGGGCCGGTCGTCGTCCTGCTGTTCATCGCCATTCCCTCGTTCCAGTTGCTGACGGCGCAGTACACGCCGCCGGAAGAGGCCAAGCTGACCGTCAAGGTAACGGGCAATCAGTGGAACTGGGACTATGAGTACCAGACCGAGAACACGCTCTCCTTCAACTCGGCCATCCTGCAGGACGCCGACCGAGCCGCGATCGGCAAGGAAGACCGCAAGGTCTATCCGCGCCTGCTGGCGGTCGACAACGAGCTGGTCGTGCCGGTCAACACCATGACGCGCGTCCTGGTTACCGCAGCCGACGTGATCCATTCTTTTGCCGTTCCGGCCTTCGGCATCAAGATGGACGCGGTTCCCGGCCGCACCAACGAGACGTGGTTCAAGGCGGAAAAGGAAGGCATCTATTACGGCCAGTGCTCGCAGCTCTGCGGCAAGGACCATGCCTTCATGCCGATCGCCGTCCGCGTCGTATCCGATGCGCAGTACAAGACCTGGCTGGCAGCAGCCAAGACCGACCTCCCCGGCGCCAACAAGGCGCTGATGGCCGAGGTCGACGGTACCAACAAGGTAGCGGCCGCCGGCAATTGATGCCGCGGGTTAGCAAGAATTAGGGAACGGAGCCGACCATGGCAGAAGCTGCAGCTCACGACGACCACGACCACAAGCCCTATCATGGCTGGGTCCGGTGGGTGTACTCCACCAACCACAAGGACATCGGCACGCTCTACCTGATCTTCGCGATCTTCGCGGGCATCGTCGGCGGCGCGCTTTCGGTCGTCATCCGCATGGAGCTGCAGGAGCCGGGCATCCAGATCTTCACCGGTCTGGCGCAGATGGTCTATGGCATGAACGGCGATGCCGCCATCGACGGCGGCAAGAGCATGTACAACGCCTTCGGCACCGCGCACGCGCTGATCATGATCTTCTTCATGGTCATGCCGGCGCTGATCGGCGGCTTCGCCAACTGGATGGTGCCGATCATGATCGGCGCGCCTGACATGGCCTTCCCGCGCATGAACAACATCTCGTTCTGGCTGCTGCCGCCGGCCTTCCTGCTGCTCATCGCTTCGGCTTTCATGCCGAGCGCGCCCGGCGCCTATGGCGTTGGCGGCGGCTGGACGCTCTATCCGCCGCTGTCGACCTCCGGCCAGCCCGGGCCGGCCATGGATCTGGCGATCCTGTCGATCCACATTGCCGGCGCGTCCTCGATCCTCGGCGCCATCAACTTCATCACCACCATTTTCAACATGCGCGCGCCGGGCATGACGCTGCACAAAATGCCGCTATTTGCCTGGTCGGTTCTGATCACCGCCTTCCTGCTGCTCTTGTCGCTTCCGGTTCTGGCCGGTGGCATCACCATGCTGCTTACCGACCGCAATTTCGGCACCACCTTCTTCGCCCCGGATGGCGGCGGCGATCCGATCCTGTTCCAGCATCTGTTCTGGTTCTTTGGTCACCCCGAAGTGTACATCCTGATCCTGCCGGGCTTCGGCATCATCAGCCACATCGTCTCGACCTTCTCGAAGAAGCCGGTGTTCGGCTATCTCGGCATGGCCTACGCCATGGTCGCGATCGGCGCCGTCGGCTTCATCGTCTGGGCGCACCACATGTACACGACCGGCCTGTCGCTCGACACGCAGCGCTACTTCGTCTTCGCCACCATGGTCATCGCCGTACCGACAGGCGTGAAGATCTTCTCTTGGATCGCGACGATGTGGGGCGGCTCGATCTCGTTCAAGACGCCGATGCTGTGGGCGCTGGGCTTCATCTTCCTGTTCACGGTCGGCGGCGTCACCGGCGTCCAGCTCGCCAACGCCGGCCTCGACCGCTCGCTGCATGACACCTATTTCGTCATTGCCCACTTCCACTATGTGCTGTCGCTTGGCGCGGTCTTCGCCATCTTCGCCGGCTGGTACTACTGGTTCCCCAAGATGACCGGCTACATGTACTCGCCGGTGATCGCCAACACCCACTTCTGGGTCACCTTCGTCGGCGTCAATTTGATCTTCTTCCCGCAGCATTTCCTCGGCCTGGCCGGCATGCCGCGCCGCACCATCGACTATCCCGACGCGTTCGCCGGCTGGAACATGGTGTCGTCCTACGGCTCCTATATATCGGCCGTCGGCGTGGTGATCTTCCTCTATGGCGTGTTCGAGGCCTTCCAGAAGAAGCGCGTCGCCGGCGCCAACCCGTGGGGCGAGGGTGCAACGACGCTCGAATGGCAGCTGCCTTCGCCGCCGCCTTTCCACCAGTGGGAACAGCTGCCGAAGATCAAGTAAGGCAGCCCGAATACGAAACCGCCGGCCCGCCGGCGGTTTTCGGCCAACGGAATGATTGGACTTATGTACGCATGGCCCTTGTCGACGACCCAATGATTGACGAAGCGGGCTTTCGCATGTCGGAAGCCACGTCGGGCGATTTCTTCGCCCTGCTGAAGCCGCGCGTCATGTCGCTGGTGGTGTTCACGGCCTTTGTCGGCATGGTCGCTGCGCCCGTGACCATCAACCCGCTGCTGGCGGTGATCGCCATCCTGGCCATTGCCATCGGCGCCGGCGCCTCGGGTGCGCTCAACATGTGGTACGACGCCGACATCGATGCGGTGATGAGCCGGACCGCCGGCCGCCCGGTACCCTCCGGCCGCATCCTGCCCGGCGAAGCCCTGAGCTTCGGCCTTGTGCTTTCGGTGCTGTCGGTGATGACGCTGGGCGTGCTGGTCAACTGGCTGTCGGCGGCGCTGCTTGCCTTCACCATCTTCTTCTACGCCGTCGTCTACACGATGTGGCTGAAGCGCTCGACGCCGCAGAACATCGTGATCGGCGGTGCCGCCGGCGCCATCCCGCCGGTCATCGGCTGGGCCGCGGTGACCGGAACGGTGAGCCTGGAAAGCCTCGTCCTGTTCCTGATCATCTTCCTGTGGACGCCGCCGCACTTCTGGGCGCTGGCGCTGTTCAAGTCCGACGACTACGCCAAGGCCGGCATCCCGATGATGCCGAACGTTGCCGGCCAGGCCTCGACCCGCCGCCAGATCTTTGCCTACGCCCTGATCCTGGCGCCGATCGGCGTGCTGCCCTGGGTGCTCGGTTTCACTACCGCCTTCTATGGCGTCGCATCAGTGGCTCTCGGCGCCGGCTTCGTCTGGTATGCCTGGAAAGTGCTGTGCATGACCGATAGCGACCGCGTCATGAAGCCGGCCAAGGCTCTGTTCGCCTATTCGCTGCTCTACCTCTTCGCCATCTTCGCCATCTATCTTGCCGACTGTGTCGTCGGTCGCGCTTTGGCCATCGGTGGAGCATGACCATGATCGACAAGAAGCTTGAACTGGTCACGCTGACCGAAAGCCAGAAGAAGGCGCGGCGCAACCGTTCGGCGGCGATCGGCGTCGCGCTGGCGATTCTGGTCGTCATCTTCTACGTCGCGACCATCGTGAAATTCGGCCATACCGGATGAGGCCGATGATGACCCGCCAGACCGTGACCGATCCCAGGAAGAAGAACACCAACCGCGTCGTCGCCGCCGTCTGCGTCGCCTTCTTCGGCGGCATGATCGGCATGGCCTACGCCGCGGTGCCGCTCTACAAGATGTTCTGCCAGGCCACCGGCTATGGCGGCACCACGCAGCGCGCCGAAAAGCAATATGCCGGCCGCATCCTCGACCGTGACATCACCGTGCGCTTCGACGCCAACACCAACGGCATTCCGTGGCAGTTCCAGCCGGTCGCCCGTTCGGTCACCATCAAGATCGGCGAGACCACGCAGGCGCATTACAGCGCCACCAACAAGTTCGACCGCGCCGTTACCGGCCGCGCCACCTTCAACGTGCAGCCGGAACTGGCAGGCCCCTACTTCAACAAGGTCGAGTGTTTCTGCTTCACCGACACGACGCTGAAGCCCGGCGAGACGCTGGACATGCCGGTCGTGTTCTATGTGGATCCCGATATCGTCAACGTGCCGGAACTGAAGGACTTGAACACGATCACCCTGTCCTACACCATGTTCCCGGTCCAAAAGAACAAGCCGGTGGCGTCATCGACGCCGAACAGCAGCAGCAAAGTTTCAGATACCGAAGCAAATCTCGGGGGTTGATATGGCAGACGCGCACGCAAAACCACAACACGACTACCATCTCGTCAACCCGAGCCCGTGGCCCTTCCTGGGGTCGATCGGCGCGCTGGTGACTGCAGTCGGCGGCGTCGCCCTGATGCAGTATCTCAAGAACGGCGATTTTCCGATTTTCGGCCACAACATCGCCAATCCATGGCTGTTCTTCATCGGCCTGGTCATCGTCCTCTACACGATGTTTGCCTGGTGGTCGGACACCATCAAGGAAGCGCATGAGGGCCACCACACGCGCGTCGTGTCGCTGCATCTGCGCTACGGCATGATCATGTTCATCGCTTCGGAAGTGATGTTCTTCGTTGCCTGGTTCTGGGCCTATTTCGATGCCAGCCTGTTTCCGAGCGAAGTGCAGAATTACGCCCGCACCGCTTTCACTGGCGGCGTCTGGCCGCCGAAGGGTCTCGAAGTCCTCGATCCGTTCCATCTGCCGCTCTACAACACCATCATCCTGCTTCTGTCGGGCACCACGGTGACATGGGCGCACCATTCGCTCATCCATGGCGACCGCAAGGGCCTGATCAACGGCCTGGTGCTGACCGTCGGCCTCGGCATGCTGTTCACCATGGTGCAGGCCTACGAGTACATGCACGCTCCGTTCGGCTTCAAGGATTCCATCTACGGCGCCACCTTCTTCATGGCGACCGGCTTCCATGGCTTCCACGTCATCATCGGCACCATCTTCCTGCTGGTCTGCCTGATCCGCGCCTGGAAAGGCGACTTCACGCCCAAGCAGCATTTCGGCTTCGAGGCGGCTGCCTGGTACTGGCACTTCGTCGACGTGGTCTGGCTGTTCCTGTTCGCATCGATCTACGTCTGGGGATCGGTCGGCGCGGTGATCGAAGGCCACTGACGGCTTTCACCGAACCGACAAATCAGAAGGGCGGTCGCGGCAACGCGGTCGCCTTTCTTCTTTTCGGCGCCCATCAATGGCCAACGGATTCGGCTGGTCGGGCTGGCTGCTTCAATTGGTCGACTGGACCGATGGCTGCATTGGGGTTACCGACTGCGACATGGACGAAATCTGGACTATGGTGCCGGATGGAACGCTGATCGAAATCGAGCCATAAAGCATGACTATCCATGAGTGAAGACAGGGCGATCTGGCCACCCATCGAGCCGATCTCGGCCGGCCTGCACGGACGCTGCCCGCGCTGCGGCGAAGGACGGCTGTTTTCCGGCTTCCTCACCGTCGGCAAGCGCTGCAACAATTGCGGCCTCGACTATTCCTACGCCGATGCCGGCGACGGCCCGGCGGTGTTCGTCATCCTGATCATCGGCTTCATCGTCGTTGGGCTGGCGCTGTGGGTGGAGGTGAAGCTGAGCCCGCCGCTGTGGCTGCATTTCATCATCTGGATACCGCTGGCCGTGGCGCTGTGCCTGACGGCGCTGAGGCTGATCAAGGGGGTGCTGCTGACGCTTCAATACGCCAACAAGGCGGCCGAAGGCCGCCTGGACCAGGGGCAATGAACGAGGCGCTGACGAAGCCCGCCGGCCGCTCGCGGCCGAAGACGGCATTGCTGCTCGGCCTCGGCCTGGTGGTGTTCGTCATCCTGCTCGGGCTTGGCACATGGCAGGTGCAGCGCCTGTACTGGAAGGAAGCCCTTCTGCAGACCATCGACCAGCGCACCCATTCAGCGCCGCAGCCGCTGGCGGACGTCGAGAAGGAATTCGCTGCCACCGGTGATGTCGACTACACGCCGGTCACCGTCAGCGGGACGTTCCTGCACTCCGGCGAGCGGCATTTCTACGCCACATGGGAGGGCGACGCCGGCTTCAACGTCTATACCCCGCTGGCCCTCGACGATGGCCGCTATGTCCTGATCAACCGCGGCTTCGTTCCCTATGATCTCAAGGATGCCGCCAAGCGCCCGCAAGGGCAGGTGACCGGCAAGGTCACGGTCACCGGCCTGGCGCGCAACCCGCTGCCGGCCAAGCCGTCGATGATGCTGCCCGACAATGACGTGGCCAAGAACATCTTCTATTGGAAGGACCGCGATGCCATGGCGGCGAGTGCCGGCCTGCCGGCGCGTGCCGTGCTGGTGCCGATCTTCATCGACGCCGACAAGACGCCGAACCCGGGCGGGCTGCCGGTCGGCGGCGTCACCATCATCGACCTGCCGAACTCTCATCTGCAATATGCCTTCACCTGGTTTGGCCTGGCGGCGGCTCTTGCCGCGGTTCTGATCGTCAGGCTGCGCCGTCCGGCAAAGACTGAATGATCCAGAGCATGATCCCGAAAACTGGGAACCGGTTTTTCGGACAAGATCATGCTCCAGCAAAGAGTTGGATCAGGTTGACCATTCAACCTGATCTCAACTGCCCTTGACAGGGCAGGGGTGCACACCTCATTTCGCGTCACGATACGATCAACCGATCTGGAATCATGCTGCAGACCGCCACAAAACCACCGCTGACGATCCGGCTCTGCCAGCCGCGCGGCTTTTGCGCCGGCGTCGACCGCGCGATCCAGATTGTCGTGCTGGCGTTGAAGAAATACGGCGCGCCGGTTTATGTCCGCCACGAGATCGTTCACAACCGCTATGTCGTCGAAGGCCTGCAAAGCCTTGGCGCGGTTTTCATCGAGGAACTCTCGGAAATCCCGGCCGAGCACCGCAAGTCGCCGGTTGTCTTCTCGGCCCACGGCGTGCCGAAATCGGTGCCGGCCGACGCCAAGGCACGCGAGCTCTTCTATCTCGACGCCACCTGCCCGCTGGTGTCCAAGGTGCACAAGCAGGCGATGCGCCATCAGCGGCTCGGCCGCCATGTGCTTTTGATCGGCCATGCCGGCCATCCCGAAGTGATCGGCACCATGGGCCAGCTGACGGAAGGCGCCGTCACGCTGATCGAGACCGAAGCCGACGCTGGGACCTTTGCCCCCGCCGACCCGGAAGCGCTCGGCTTCGTAAGCCAGACAACGTTGTCGGTCGAAGACACTGCCGGCATATTGCGGGTGCTGCAGGAGCGCTTCCCGCAACTGCATGCACCGGCCGCCGAATCGATCTGCTACGCCACCACCAACCGCCAGGAAGCGGTCAAGGAAACCGCCGCCGGCGCCGATCTCTATCTGATCGTCGGTGCGCCCAATTCCTCCAATTCGCGCCGTCTTGTCGAAGTGGCGGAGCGCGCCGGCGCCACCATGTCGCTTCTCGTACAGCGCGCCGCCGAAATTCCGTGGAATGACTTCACAAACATCTCGACGCTCGGCCTGTCTGCCGGCGCGTCGGCGCCGGAGATCATCGTCGACGAGATCATCGACGCCTTCCGCCAGCGCTTCGAGGTGACCATCGACCTGGCGATCACGGCCACCGAAACGGAGGATTTTCCAGTCATGCGGGTTCTGCGCGATGTCGAACTGACGCGGGCCGACATGGCCTTCGTCAACGGAGCCGCGTGAAGAGCCCATGGCGGTCTACACCGACGTCAATGAGGGCGAACTCGGCGCGTTCCTGAGGGCATATCCTGTCGGCGAACTCTTGTCCTACAAGGGTATCGCCGAAGGCACGGAGAATTCGAATTTCCTGCTGCACACCTCAAGCGGCTCTTACATACTGACGCTCTACGAGAAGCGCGTCGACAAGGCCGACCTGCCGTTCTTCCTCGGCCTGATGGGCCATCTCGCCCGCAAAGGCATTTCCTGCCCGCTGCCGGTGACCGCGCATGACGGCACCGTCATCGGCACGCTGGCCGGCCGTCCCGCGGTCATCATCACCTTCCTCGAAGGCCTGTCGCTGCGGCGGCCGACAGCGGCGCATTGCGCCGAGGTCGGCAAGGCGCTCGCCGCCCTGCATTTGGCCGGGCAGGATTTTGCGATGACGCGTGACAACGCACTGGCCATCGAGGGCTGGCGCAAATTGTGGAACGCCTCGCGCGACCGAGCCGACGAGGTCGAGCCGGGACTGGCGGCCGAGGTCGACGCCGATTTCGCGGATTTCGAACGCCATTGGCCGCAGGGCCTTCCTGCCGGCATCATCCATGCCGATCTGTTTCCCGACAATGTCTTCTTCCTCGGCGAGAAACTGTCCGGCCTCATCGACTTCTATTTCGCCTGCCACGACCTCTACGCCTATGACGTCGCCACCTGTCTCAACGCCTGGTGTTTCGAGAAGGATTTCTCCTTCAACCTGACCAAAGGCACGGCGCTGCTGGCCGGCTATCGGAGCGTGCGGCCTTTGAGCGATGGCGAGAAAGCAGCGCTGCCGATGCTTTCGCGCGGTTCGGCGCTGCGCTTCATGCTGACCCGGCTCTATGACTGGCTGACGGTTCCAGAGGGCGGGCTGGTCATGAAGCGCGATCCGACCGAATATATCCGCCGCATGCGCTTCCACCGCGCGATCAGGTCGCCTTCGGAATACGGACTGACATGACCAAGCAGGTTGAAATCTTCACCGACGGCGCCTGCTCGGGCAATCCCGGTCCCGGCGGCTGGGGCGCCATCCTGCGCTTCAACGGCAAGACCAGGGAATTGTCGGGCGGCGAGGCCGAGACGACCAATAACCGCATGGAGCTGCTGGCCGCCATCTCGGCGCTGAATGCGCTGAAGGAGCCGTGCGCCGTCGAGCTTCACACCGACAGCAAATATGTCATGGACGGTATCTCCAAATGGATCCATGGCTGGAAGAAAAACGGCTGGAAGACCGCTGACAAGAAGCCGGTCAAGAACGGTGAACTGTGGCAGGCGCTGGATGAGGCCAATCGGCGCCACAAGGTGACCTGGAACTGGGTCAAGGGCCATGCCGGCCACACCGAGAACGAACGCGCCGACGAACTCGCAAGGGAAGGCATGGCGCCGTTCAAGAGGGGCTCAGCCAAACCTGCGGCGCCGAAAGTGGCGCTGAAGCCGGGGGCATCCGAGAAGCAGCCGGCGCCACGGGCACGGCGCTCGACCCAAAGCTATTGAGCTCAAGCTATCGGCAGCGGATCTCACTCATGCCGATCGTATACTACATCACCCATCCCCAGGTTCAGATCGATGCCAACGTTCCCGTGCCGCACTGGGGGCTGTCCGAGATCGGACGAGCGCGAGCATCAGCTAAGCTCGATCAGCCATGGGTCGGATCGATCCGCCGTGTCGTCTCGTCGGCCGAGCGCAAGGCGATCGAAACCGCCGAGATCCTTGGCAAACACCTCGGCCTCGCGGTCGAGGTGAAGGAGCGCATGCATGAGAACGATCGGTCGGCAACCGGCTTCCTGCCGCCGCCGGAGTTCGAGGCGGTCGCCGACCAGTTCTTCGCCAATCCGCACAAAAGCATTCGCGGCTGGGAACGGGCCATCGACGCCCAGCAACGCATTGTCAGCGAGGTCGAAACGGTGCTGGGTGCTGCCGACGGCGGCGACATTGCCTTCGTCGGCCATGGCGGCGTCGGAACGCTCTTGCTGCTCTCGCTCAGCGGCCGCGCAATCAGCCGCGCGGCGGATCAGCCGGCCGGCGGCGGCAATTACTTCGCCTATGATGTCGGCACGCGCCGCGTCGTCCACGGATGGCGGCCGATAGACAGTCTGGCGCCGCGCTAAAGCGGATGTCAGGAGATCATCGATACCGTAGCCGCGATGAAGCCGCTGGCGACCAGCGGATAGAACCTGTCCTCAGCGGATCAGCAGGGCCGTGCCGTAGAGGCCGAGCGCGAACACCGTGTGCGAGATCACGTTGAAGGCGCGGATCTGCATCGCGTTGGGGCGCTTTGACGCAGCCCAGCCGGCGCCCATGCCGGGCGCCAGCAGGAACCAGCCGGCGCCGATGGTGACCATGCCGAGGATGAAGGCCGGCAGGAAGGTCGGCGCGTCCAGCCATGCCGTGCCCGCCAGCGCCACCAGGATGAAGCCGTAGACGATGCCGGTGACATAATGGAAGGCCCAGCCCAGCGCCTGCTCATGCGCATAGGGTGCGGCATGGGCGATATCGTCGTGGAAAACCTTGCCTTCCCTAAGGTGCCAGACCCAGCGGCCGGGCGGCCCCCAGTTCGGCCGCGGCTGGCTGAGCGCCAGATGCAGGAACAGCGCCCAAAGATCCATCAGCACCGTGGCGCCGATGCCAATCGCAATGCTGCGCCAGATGATGTCAAACATCGTCGATGTCCCCCAAAGCAGGCAATCCGGCTGGAAGCGCGTGGTCGTCAGGCCATCGCGTTCATGAGCCGAGGCGGCCGCCGCGGTTTAGAGCTGGCTCAGAATGTGAGCGGCACCCGACGTGTCGACTCCTGGCTTGGTCTCGACGTTGAGCGCGGTGACCTTGCCGTTGTCGACGATCATCGAGAAGCGCTTCGAGCGCAATCCCATGCCGCCGCTGGAATAGTCGGAGTCGAGGCCGATCGACTTGGCGAAGTCGCCATTGCCGTCGGCGAGATAGAGGATCTTGCCTTGACCGCCGGTGAAATTGGCCCAGGCACCCATGACATGGACGTCGTTGACCGACACGACGGCGATGGTGTCGACGCCGCGGGCCAGGATGGCATCGTGGTTCTCAAGATAGCCCGGCAGGTGGTTGTTGCTGCAGGTCGGCGTGAACGCGCCGGGAACACCGAACAGCACCACTTTCTTGCCCGCAAAAATCTCGGCCGAGGTGATCACCTTGGCGCCGTCGGCGGTCATTTCCTTGAAGGTCGCATCGGGCAGTTTGTCGCCAACGGCAATCGTCATGATGGTCCTCGTGTGAAAAGCAGGGAAGGTTTCTTGCGATAGCGAAATCGGGCATCTCCCGCAACCGCCGACAAGGCCTGGATCAAGGGAAAGCCTGGATCGGGTTCCGTATCAGGGGAACGGCAGAACGCCCTCGACCGCGCCTTCGGCACTTGTCAGGGTGTAATACAACCCGCCATCGGTCGGTGTCGTCGACGGCCGGTCGAGGATCGGAATGGTAAACACCAGCCGGCCGTCCTTTTCGCTGCGTGCAGGCGCCCCGAACATATAGTCGCGTCCCCCGGCGACGAATAAATCCGCCGCCTCCGGATCGCCGGGAAAAGTCGCCTCGACGATCAGCGTCTCATGGTCGCCCGGCAGCACCTTGATCCCGAAATCGGGCTTGGCAGGCGCGGGCAAGGTGGCGAGTGCAGCCTTCACCAGCGCCGCATCCTCGGCATTGTCGGGATCGGCGGCGGGATCGACGCTCAGCCGCGTCTGCACCGGAATACAGATCGTCTCGCAGATGCCAAGAAAGATGTCGGCGTCGATGACGGCCGCATCCCCAGGCGACGACAAAGTGAACGTCACCGGCAGCGAGACCGGATGGTTGTAGCCGGCCCATTTGCCGTAGCCGTCGTCATGGCGCTGCGGCGGCGGGAAGGATAACGCCGCATCGGTGATGTTGGTGCTGGCCGAAACGTCGATCTGCGGCGGCACGCCGGCGTCGCCCGGATCACGCCAGTAGGTCTTCCAGCCGGGCTTGAGCGCAATGTCGAGCACGCCATGGATGCGACCGGCCTCGTCGGCCTTGCCTGATGTCACCAGCCGCACCTTACCGCCTTCGCTGTTGTACCAGTCGGAAGAGGACGCGGCGGCGGGAATAGCTGCTCCGCATCCAATGGCGGCGCCGAGCAGCAGGATTTTCAATCTTTGCATGGCGTTGATTTGATCGTCAGTTCATGGCCGCGCAATGTTTTCATGGCGCTCTGCGTATCATATTTGCGTGACCTTCGGGCAAGGAACAGTTGGGTTCAAGCAATCGGCCGAGCGAAGTTCGCACTCAAGATTCAGTTGTTCCAACCATTGGGCTTTGGCCGAATCCCACGCGGCGCATCTTTTCGGCGTACCGGAAACGCGTTACGCTCCCGTCCATGGACTTGTTGCGCCACAAAAAGACGGCCGGTGGACGCGGCTTTCTTGACGACCAGTTTCTGATTGCCATGCCCGGCATGAAGGACGATCGCTTCACGCGCTCGGTCATCTACATCTGTGCGCACAGCGATGAAGGCGCCATGGGCCTGATCATCAACCAGACGCAACAGATGCTGTTTCCCGATCTTCTGGTGCAGCTCGGCATCATGAACGAGCAGGAGGCGATCAGGCTGCCGGCGCAGGCTCGCGACTTCGTCGTGCGCAATGGCGGCCCCGTCGACCGTAGCCGCGGCTTCGTCCTGCACTCGGGCGACTACCGGGTGGAATCCTCGCTCACCGTCTCCGACGATATCTGCCTGACCGCGACGGTCGACATATTGCGCGCCATCTCGTCCGGCCGCGGCCCGCGGCGCGCATTGATGGCGCTCGGCTATTCCGGCTGGGGCGCCGGCCAGCTGGAAACCGAGATCGCCGAGAATGGCTGGCTGACCTGTCCGGCCACGCCGGAGCTGCTGTTCGACGCCGACATCGAGCGGAAGTACGACCGCATCCTGGCATCGATCGGGATTGATCTGGCGCATTTGAGCCTGGCCGCGGGGCACGCCTGAAGCCTCGCCTTCGCCGACGTTCCGCCGAACCTTCGCGACTAGCCGAAGCCGCCCGCCACTTTCGTCATCCTAGGGTCTGCGCCGCGTCGCTGCGCTCCTTGCTTCGCCCTAGGATGACGAAGGCGCGGTCGCTTCAGCTAATTTTCGGGGTTCATTCCAATGTAACCACGCGCCTGCACGACGCATGCCTCACCCATCACGCCTGCGTCATCGGGTACTGCTCTTTCAACGCCTTCAGCACCTGGTCGCCTGGCATCGGCGCGCCGAACATGAAGCTTTGCACATATTCGCAGCCCATCTGGCGCAATTCCAGCGCATCGCTTTCGTCGGAAATGCCCTCGGCCACCACCGACAGGCCGAGTTCATGCGCCATGTTGACCATGGATTTGAGCAGCACCGCCCGCTTCGGCGTCGCGTCGTCGACGAAGCTCTTGTCGATCTTGATGGTGTCGAAGGGGAAGCGGGTCAGATAGGCGAGCGAGGAATAGCCGGTGCCGAAATCGTCCAGCGACAGGCCGATGCCGAGCTGCTTGAGTTTGGTCAGCACATGCGAGGTCTGCTCTGGATTGTCCATGACCAGCGATTCGGTAAGTTCGAGCCGGAAGCAGCGCGGCTTCAGATTGGCGCGGGCGATGACCGAGCGGACATCGCTGACCAGGTCGCGGCGGATCAGCTGGCGGCTGGACAGATTGACCGACACCGACAGCGGGGTGTCGCCGATCTGCTTTTGCCAGCCGGCGAGGTCTTCGGCCGCCTGCTGCATGGCAAACAGCCCAAGCTGCACGATCAGGGCACAGCTTTCGGCGACCGGAATGAAATCGCCGGGCGGGATCATGCCGCGGCGCGGATGGTCCCAACGCAGCAGCGCTTCGAAGCCGGCAATGCTGCCGTCCTCCAGCCGCACGATCGGCTGGTAGGCAAGGGTGAATTCGCGCCGCTCGATGGCGCGGCGCAGATCGGATTCGAATTGCAGCCGGTCGGTGCCGACGGTGCGGAAGGCCGGCCGGAACGGCTCGATCCTGTCGCCGCCGAAGCGCTTGGCCTGGTGCATGGCAAGCTCGGCGTCCTTGACCATGTCTTCTGCCGAAGTCTGCGCCGAGGTCCAGGTGATCAGGCCGATCGAGGCGGTCAGCACGATCTCGCGCTTGGCGAAGGTGATCGGGTTGTTGATCGCGTGCTTGATGGCGTCTGCCACCGCCGCGATGCGGGAGGGTTCCTGTTCGGAGAGCAGCATCAGGGCGAACTGGTCACCGGCAAAGCGCGACAGCGAATCCTTCGGTTTCAACAGCCGGTGCAAGCGGCGCGCAATGGTGAGCAGGATGGTGTCGCCGGCCGAGATGCCAAGCCCGTCATTGACCTGCTTGAAACGGTCGATGTCGATGACGAAGACGGTGGGGCGCACCTTCTCTTCGGTGCGCGCGATCGAGATGATGGCTTCCAGCCGGTTCATCAGAAGTTCGCGGTTGGGCAGGCCGGTCAGATTGTCGTGAACGGCATCGTGCAGCAGCCTTTCCTCGGACTTTTTCTGCTCGGTGACGTCGACCATGGTGCCGACGCAGCGAATCACTTCGCCATCCGAGCCGATCACCGGCCGCGCCCGAAGCAAGAACCAGTGGTAGTGCCCGTCGGCGCCGCGCAGGCGGAAATTCTGCGAGACCCGGCCGCGCCGATGTTCGAGCACCACGTCGAGGGTGGTGCGGAACGTGTCGCGGTCGTCGGCATGCAGCACCGGCAGCCAGTTGCGGGCCGCACCCCCCAGGCTGTTGGGCGCCAGGCCAAGCTGGATGCTGACGTCGGGCTTGGTGACGACGCGGTCGCGCAGCACGTCCCAGTCCCACACCGTGTCGCCGGAGCCGGCGACGGCCAGCGCCTGGCGCTCAAGATCGGAGAACAGGCCCTGATGCAGCGCGCCGCCGGCAAAGGCATGCTGCATGACGGTGAAGCCGATCAAAAGGATGATCAGGATCAGCCCGCCGCCCAATGCCGGCTGGGCGATGTCGTTGTCGAGCATGCCGGTGATCGCCATCCACGACCCGCACAGCCATAGCAGCACCATCACCCAACTGGGCACCAGCATGATCGCACGGTCGTAACCACGAAGACCGAGCAGGATGATGAGGCCGAGCCCGGTCAGCGCGGTGGCGGCAAAGGACAGCCGGGCAATACCGGCGGCGACGGCCGGATCGATGATGGCCACACCCGCAATCAGCACCAGACCGAGGATCCAGACCAGCGCGCCATAGCTGAAATGGCCGTGCCACCGGTTGAGGTTGAGATAGGCGAACAGGAACACCACGAAGGTCGCCGCAAGCGCCACCTCCGTTCCCGCCCGCCACATCTGCTCGTTCCCGGGCGATATCTCTATGATCTTGTTTAGAAAGCCGAAATCGACGCAGATATAGGCAAGTACCGCCCACGCAAGTGCGGCTGTCGCCGGAAACATCGAGGTTCCCTTGACGACGAAAAGGATGGTCAGGAAGAGCGCCAGCAGCCCGGCGATGCCGATGACGATGCCGCGGAACAGCGTATAGGAATTGACCGAGTCCTTGTAGGCTTCCGGCTCCCATAGATAGACCTGCGGCAGCTTCGGCGAGGCGAGTTCGGCGATGAAGGTGATCACCGTTCCCGGGTTCAGCGTCACCCGGAACACGTCGGCGTCGGAGCTTGACTGGCGGTCGAGCGCGAAGCCCTCGCTGGGGGTGATCGCGGCGATGCGGGTGGCGCCGAGATCGGGCCAGAAGATGCCGGAATTCACCAGCCGGAAATGCGGCGCCACGATCAGCCGGTCGAGCTGCTGGTCGGTGGTGTTGGCGAGCGCGAACACCGCCCAGTCGCCGCTCGAGCGCGCGTCATTGGCCTCGACCTCGATGCGCCGCACGATGCCGTCGGGACCGGGCGCGGTCGACACCTGGAAGTTTTCGCCCTGATTGACGTAGATCTGGACGGCGCGCGACAGGTCGAGCGCTACGTCGTCGCGGGCAATCTTGATCGGTTCGACGGCGAAGGCCGGTAGCGCCGCGCAAAGCGTGACGACAGCCGCCAGAACAAAGGCCAACAGCGACCCGTTTCGCAGGAAATTCGTCAAAAATCAGTCCTTCGTTCCAGCGCCCGGTGGATCGTCCGCGATCCGGGCGTAGAGGTAGTGGTCCTGCCAGATGCCGTTGATCCTGAGGTAGGATCGCAGAAGTCCTTCGCGCCGGAATCCGGCTTTTTCAAGCACGCGGATCGACCGGACATTGTCGGGAATACAGGCAGCTTCGATCCGGTGCAACCTCAGCGTATCGAAGGCGAAGCGGCAGACCACCTTGACCGCGTCGGTCATCAGGCCGCGGCCGCCAAACCGCTCCCCGATCCAGTACCCGACATGGCCGCTTTGCGAGACGCCGTGGCGTATATTGCCGAGCGTAATGCCGCCGGCAAGCTTGCCGCTCGCCTTCTCGAAGATGAAGAAGGCGATGGCTGTCCCCTGCGCATAGTCTTCGCGGTAGCGGCCGATGCGCAGCCGCCAGGCGGTGCGGTCGAGTTCATCGCGCGTCCAGCGCGGCTCCCACGGTTCGAGGAAGGCACGGCTTTCGCCGCGCACCGCTGACCATTCGCGATAGTCGTTGGTGTAGGGCACGCGCAGCATGACCCGGTCGCCTTTCAGTGCCGGCAGGTCACGGCGAAAGAAAGGGAGCGCGAACACCGGCGCTTGAAGGCTTAGACGGCGAGCTTGCGGGCCGTGGTGTGCGTGCCCGCAAGCGAATCGAGAATCGCCTCATAGGGCGCGAGCGTACCCACCGGTCCAACCGCAGTCAGCGTCGGCTTGGTCGAAAACAGCCGGGACGAAAGGTCGGTCAGCCGCTCGACGGTCAGCGCCGACAGCCGTTCCATCAATTCCTCCTTGGCGATCGGCCGGCCGAACAGAAGCAGCTGCCTGGCGATCTGCGAGGCGCGGCTGGCCGGGCTTTCAGCCGACATGATCAGGCCGGCGCGGTATTGCGCGCGGGCGCGGTCGAGCTCTTCCTGAAGGATATTCTCGCCGGCCTTCTGCAGCTCGTCGATAATGACCGGAACCAGTTCGGCAATGTCGCTCTGCCCGGTCGCGGCATGAACGCCGAAGATGCCGGTATCGGAAAAACCCCAGTGGAAGGCATAGACCGAATAGCACAGGCCACGCTTTTCGCGGACCTCCTGGAACAGCCGGGACGACATGCCGCCGCCGAGGATCATCGACAGCACCTGCGAAGCGTAGAAATCGCGCACATGATAGGCTCGGCCTTCGAAGCCGAGCACGATCTGCGCGTCCATCAGGTCGCGATCCTCGCGGAAATCGCCGCCGACATACTGCGCATATTGCGGCATCGTGCTGTCGGACTTGCTGCGGAAACCGCCGAGCTGCTTTTCGACCTCGCGCACGAAATTGTCGTGCTTAATGTCGCCTGCCGCCACGATCACCATCTTCTCGGCGCCATATTGGCGCTCGATGAAATCATGCAGCTGTTTGGAGGTGAAGGATTTGACGGTTTCCGGCGTGCCGAGGATCGAGCGGCCGATCGTCTGGTGGCGGAAGGCGGTCTCGGTGAAACGGTCGAAGACGATGTCGTCGGGCGTGTCGTGCGCGGCGCCGATCTCCTGCAGGATCACATGCTGCTCGCGCTCCAGTTCCTCTGGGTCGAATTCGGACTCCTGCAGGATATCGGCAAGGATATCCACCGCCAGCGGCACATCGTCGGACAGCACCCTGGCGTAATAGGACGTCGTCTCGACTGATGTGGCGGCATTGATCTCGCCGCCGACATCCTCGATTTCCGAGGCGATCTCGAAGGCCGTCCGCCTTTTCGTACCCTTGAAGGCCATATGCTCGAGCAGATGGGCCATTCCGTGCTCGTCGTCACGCTCATTGCGGGCGCCGGACTTGACCCAGGCGCCAAGGGCAACGGATTCGAGGCTTGGAAGGGTTTCGGTGGCGACTGTCAGGCCGTTCGACAGACGGCTTACCTCAACACCCATATGGCAAGTACTCCCTAACGCGCTGCCCTTGAGTGGCGGCTCACGTAATCTTCCACCATTTTCAGGTCGGATGGAAGTACCGTGTACTTTTCGTCGGCTGACATCAAGGACCCCAGGCATGCGGGCAGGGCCGGCGACACGCCGCAGGCGGCTTCGACCGCGGCCGGGAACTTGGCCGGGTGCGCCGTGCCCAGCACCACCATCGGCACTGCACCGTCAGCCTTGCCGGCGGCGACATGCACGGCCGCGGCCGTGTGCGGATCGAGCAGATAATTGCTGGATTCGAGCGTTGAACGGATGGTGGCGGCAACCTCGTCCATATCAGCGCGTCCGGCGTCGAATTCGGACCGCACCCGGTCGATTTCTGCGGTTTCGATGGTGAAGGCGCCGGATTGCTTGAGGCCGGCCATGTAACGCCGCACCGTCTCTGCGTTACGGTCGCAGGCCTCGAACAGCAGTCGCTCGAAGTTCGACGATACCTGGATGTCCATCGATGGCGACGTCGTCGCAAACACACCCTTGGTGCGGTATTCACCGGTCGCGAAAGTGCGCGCCAATATGTCGTTGTCGTTGGTGGCGACGATCAGCCGCTCGATCGGCAGGCCCATCTTCTTGGCGGCGTAACCGGCGAAAATATCGCCGAAATTGCCGGTCGGCACGGTAAAGGAGACCGGCCTGTCCGGCGCGCCGAGCGAAAGCGCCGAGGAAAAATAATAGACGATCTGGGCCATGATGCGGGCCCAGTTGATCGAATTGACGCCCGATAGCGACACGCGATCACGAAAACGATGATCGTTGAACATATCCTTCAGCAGGCCCTGGCAATCGTCGAAATTGCCTTCGATGGCCAGCGCCTGGACGTTGGTGGCCGTCGATGTCGTCATCTGCCGCTGCTGCACCGGCGAGACGCGGCCATGCGGAAACATCACGAAAATGTCAGTTCGGTCGCGGCCGGCGAAGGCATCGATGGCGGCGCCGCCGGTGTCACCCGAGGTCGCGCCGACGATGGTTGCGCGCTGGCCGCGCTCAGTCAGTACATGGTCCATCAGCCGGGCAAGCAGCTGCATGGCAACGTCTTTGAAGGCCAGCGTCGGACCGTGGAAGAGTTCAAGGATGAACGTGTTGGCGCCGGTCTGCACCAGCGGGCAGACGGCCTGGTGGCGGAAGGTGGCATAGGCTTCTCGCACCAGGCGCTCGAAGACGGGTGCGGCGATCTCGCCGCCGAGGAACGGCGTCAGCACGCGGATGGCGAGGTCCGCATAGGGCAGGCCGCGCATGGCGCGGATCTCGGCTGCCGAAAACTGCGGCCATGTCTGCGGCACATAAAGCCCGCCGTCGCGGGCCAGCCCCGCCAGCACCGCGTCGGCAAATCCAAGCACGGGTGCATCCCCGCGGGTACTCACATAGCGCATCGTCAAGGTCCATTGCTGCCGCCGGTTCATCCACGGCAATTGGTTAATTTTCCGAGCCGGCTCAGTCGCATTTTTGCCGTGGCGTTGCTATACGTCACCAACTTTGCGAGAGGGAAGTGCAGTTTCATGGCGTTTCACAAGTTCAACCGTCGCTTTGTCGCGGGTCTGGCGCTCACCGGCTTTATGCTTGCCGCCGCCGGTTGCCAATCGAGCGACAATGGCATCCTCAATCTCGGTTTCGGCAAGAAGACCGACCCGAATGCGCCAATACCGCCGCAGGATCCCAAGGTTCTCGCCAGCCAGTTGCAGGCCTACTGCCCGAAAGTGACGGTGCGCGATGGCACCGCCTACTTCAATACCTACGCCAAGGGCGCGCCGCAGCCGAGAAAGAAAAAGGCTGATGCGGCACAGGATGCCGAGGCCGCTGCCGCCGCGCAGACGGCGCCTGACGGCTCCATCGTCGATCCGAACAAGGATCCGGCCAAGATCATCTACCAGGCCTCGATCAGCGATGTGAGCCGCGATTGCAGCCGTGCCAACGGCCAGTTGACGATGAAGGTTGGGGTTGCCGGCAAGATCGTGCCGGGACCGCTGTTCGCCCCCGGCACCATCACCATGCCGATCCGCATTGCCGTCATGCACGGCCCCGACGTACTTTATTCGCAGATCCACCCCTATCAGATCCAGGTCAGCGATCCCTCGACCGCCACCCAGTTCGTGTTCACCGATCCCAACGTCGTCGTGCCCGAACCCTCCGCCCGGGATTACACTGTCTATGCCGGCTATGACGACACCGCGCCGGCGGCGGCGGACAAGAAGTCCGGCAAGAAAAAGAAGCGCGCTCCGGCGACGAACTAAGCGCCTGGGCGCCGTCGCTGCTGCGACGGTGCCGGTCAACTCTTTGAAAGATCCAAACGATCCGATCGTAATCCTGCAGGCGTGCGCCTGCGGCAGGTCGCGTCTGCGCTTTAATCTCGATCCATTCCGCCAGCGCACTTGACTCATCCATATCCCGGCGGTTATACGTCAATCAATAGCTCGCAGGTTATTGATCCCGATGCCGGACGCCCACGATACTTTGTTCAGAACGCTTGCCGACCCGACCCGGCGGGCCATCTTCGAGCGCTTGTGCCGCCAAGGTGAGCAGACCGTGGGGGCGCTGACGGCGCAGTCCGGGGTCTCGCAACCGGCGGTGTCGAAGCATCTCGGCGTCCTGAAGCTGGCCGGCCTGGTGCGTGACCGCCACGCCGGACGCCAGACCCACTACAGCGCGCAGCCCGAGGCACTTGGTCCGCTGACCAACTGGACAGTTCAAATGACAGGATTCTGGGAGAGCCGCTTCGATGATCTCGAGAACCTGCTGAAAAGGATGGACCAGTGAGCAATCCCGAGCTGCGCACCGTCGTCGTCGAACGTGAAATATCCTGGCCGGCGGAGAAGATCTGGCGCGCGTTGACGCAGCCGCATCTGATGGAGGAATGGCTCATGAAGAACGATTTCAAGCCTGTCGTCGGCCACAGCTTCAATCTTCGCGGCGACTGGGGCGGCGTGCTCGATTGCGAGGTGCTGGCCATCGAGCAAGGCAGGACGCTGTCCTACAGCTGGGATTTTTCGCATGAGGATGCCGCCTACAATCTGAAGAGCGTGGTGACGTTCACGCTCACGCCCACCAGCACGGGGACCCATCTGCGCGTCGAGCAGTCGGGTTTCCATCCGAGCCAGAAGCAGGCCTATGGCGGCGCCAGGGCCGGGTGGCAGCAATTCCTCACCAAGCTGGAGCAGGTCCTGGCGAAGCCGGATTGAAGCCTGCCGGTACCATGCCCTGATCGCGGGGCACCGAATGCAAAAAGGAGGAAATCGATGAAGATCAAGCTGACCAGCGTCTATGTGGACAACCAGGACAACGCACTGCGCTTCTACACCGACGTGCTGGGCTTTGCTGTGAAGGCCGACTTCAGCAATGGGCCTTTTCGTTGGCTGACCGTCATCTCACCCGATGAGCCCGAGGGAGCCGAGCTACAGCTGGCGCTCAACGACAACCCGGCCGCCAAGGCCTACCAGCAGGCCATCTTCAAGCAGGGGCAGCCCGCGCTCATGCTGTTCACCGACGACGTCAAGGGTGATTACGAGCGCATCAAGGGACGCGGCGGTGCGTTCGCCATGGCGCCGACAGAAGTGACCGGCTCGACCATCGCCCAGCTCAACGACAGCTGCGGCAATCTCATCCAGATCACCCAACTGGCGCGTTGGTAGGCGCTGGTTTCAAGAGGAAGTTGCAATGAACTTGAGCAAATGGATACGTCAAACCCATCGTTGGCTGTCGATCATCTTCACGCTGACCGTGGCAGCCAATTTCATCACCATGGCGTTCGGGCAACCTCCGGCCTGGGTGGTCTATTCGCCGCTGCTGCCGCTATTCCTGCTGCTGTTCAGCGGCCTCTACATGTTCGTGCTGCCTTACGTCGCGAGATCGCGTGGCGAGCAGGGCGCGCAAGGGTAGGACATGGCCAAGGCGCCGGGAAAATCGAAGGTCGCAAAACCGGCCCCAGACAAGCCGGAAAAGCCGGTCCTGCTTTCGGGCGGCAACCCGCAGATCCCGAAGGCCTATGGGGACGCTCCGGTGCAGGCATATATTGCTGCCATGCCGGGCTGGAAAAGCGATGTCGGGCGCCGGATCGACGCACTTATCGTCAGCGCCGTCCCCGGCGTCTACAAGGCGGTGAAGTGGAACTCACCGTTCTATGGCATCGAGGGCGACGGTTGGTTCCTCAGCCTGCATTGCTTCACCAGATACGTCAAAGTCGCCTTCTTTCGCGGCACGTCGCTCGATCCTGTGCCTCCCGGCCGTTCCAGGCAAAAGGAAGTGCGCTATCTCGACATCCATGAAGGCGAAGAGATCGACGAAGCCCGCTTCGCCTCCTGGGTGAAGCAGGCCAGCCGATTGCCCGGCGAGAAGATGTGAACGGAGGCAGACCATGAAGATCAGCATGTCGAGCAAGGACGAGGGAGGCGCCTCTGCCTCCGAGCGGATAGATGCCCGAATCCGGGAGCTGGACGATTGGCGGGGCAAGACGTTGGCCAGCCTGCGCAAGACCATCCTCGACGCCGACCCGGAAATCATCGAGGAGTGGAAGTGGATGGGCAGCCCGGTATGGTCACGCGACGGCATGATCGCCGTCGGCAACGCTCACAAGGACAAGGTGAAGCTGACCTTTTCTCACGGCGCCAGCCTGCCGGATCCCGACAGGCTGTTCAACAATGGGCTCAACGGCAAGGTGTGGCGCGCCATCGATGTGTCGGAGGGCGACGTGATCGATGCGGATGCGCTGAAAGCGCTCGTCCGCGCCGCGATTGCCTACAACAGGGCTAAGAAGAAACCGGCTAAGTCGGCCAAAGCCAAGGACTGATCGGTTCAGGCGTCCGACCACTCCGACAGAGCGGCAATCACACTTTTCAGTTCGGCCCAGCGGCGGATGACGGTTTCGGCGCCGGCTTCGGTCAGCACATCGGCATGGCCGGGATAGCTGTGCGCGGCGCCGGTGAAGCCGATCACGCGCATGCCAGCGGCCCTGGCGCCGGTGACGCCGTGCACCGAATCCTCGATGACGAAGGTGTTTGCCGGATCGGCGTTGAGTTGCTCCGCCGCAATCAGGAACACATCCGGCGCGGGCTTGGTTTTCTTGCTTGGTATTTCCAGCGCTGAAAAAATCCGGCCGGCGAAGAACGGCAGCAGGCCCACTTTCTCCAGCATGAACTCGATCCGCTCCAAGCGTGAGTTCGAGCAGACGCAGCGCGGCGCGGTCACCGCCGCGACCGCCTCGCGCACGCCGTCGATGGCGCGCACGTCGCTGCGCAGTTTGCGGTCGACGAGCTCTTCGGCCCGGTCGATCATCGAGGCCTGGAACGGGATCGCGGATTTTGCCTCGACCCGCATCATGATGTCCTTGAAGGTCAGTCCGGCATAGGTTTCGGCGTATTCCTCGGCCGAGATTTCATATCCGGCCAAGGTCAGCAATTCGGCCTCGACGCGGGCTGCGATGATTTCGGAATCGACGAGCACGCCGTCGCAATCGAAGATGACAAGGTCTGGCTGGGGCATGGCAATCCGAACGAGGGAGGGTGATGGAGGCCCGGCAAGGCTCAAGCGGCGCGACATACACCAACGGGCCGGGCTGCGCAAACTGACGACCTCAGGGCTGCCTGGCCTGTTGCGTCCTTCACCGAATATTTACGCTGATCGGTAACCATAACGGGGAGTAAACAGTAACGCGTGCCTTGGGTGTAAAAATGTCTGCCGTGCGTCTTCTCGCCGACCTCTCCCACGCCCCCCAGCAATCCGAGTGGCTGGACACGATCCTCAAGGGCGATTGCGTCGCCGCGCTCGACCGGCTGCCGGAAAAATCCATCGACGTCATCTTCGCCGATCCGCCTTACAATCTGCAGCTCGACGGCGATTTGCACCGGCCCGACCAGTCCAAGGTCGACGCCGTCGACGACGACTGGGACCAGTTCGAGAGCTTCGAGGCCTATGACGCCTTCACCCGCGCCTGGCTCCTGGCGGCGCGCCGCGTGCTGAAGCCCAATGGCACCATCTGGGTCATCGGCTCCTATCACAACATCTTCCGCGTCGGCGCCAAGATGCAGGATCTCGGCTTCTGGATTCTCAACGATGTCGTCTGGCGCAAGACCAACCCAATGCCGAATTTCCGCGGTCGCCGCTTCCAGAACGCGCATGAGACCATGATCTGGGCCTCGCGCGATCAGAAGGGCAAGGGCTACACCTTCAATTACGAAGCCATGAAGGCATCGAACGACGACATCCAGATGCGCTCCGACTGGCTGTTCCCGATCTGCACCGGCGGCGAGCGGCTGAAGAACGACAATGGCGACAAGCTGCATCCGACGCAGAAGCCGGAAGCGCTGCTTGCCCGCATCATGATGGCTTCGACCAAGCCGGGCGACATCGTGCTCGACCCGTTCTTCGGCTCCGGCACCACCGGCGCCGTGGCCAAGCGGCTCGGCCGTCACTTCGTCGGCATCGAGCGCGAACAGGTCTATATCGAGGCCGCCAACGAGCGCATCGATGCCGTGCGGCCGCTGGAAAGCGCCGATCTCACCGTGCTCACCGGCAAGCGCGCCGAGCCGCGCGTCGCCTTTGTCAGCCTCATCGATACCGGGCTTATGCAGCCCGGCGCCACGCTTTACGATGCCAAGAAGCGCTGGTCGGCCAAGGTACGCGCCGACGGCACGGTGGCGATCGGCGACAGCGCCGGCTCGATCCACAAGATCGGCGCCGAAGTGCAGGGCCTGGACGCCTGCAATGGCTGGACCTTCTGGCACTATGAGCGCTCGGGCGGCCTGACCCCGATCGACGAACTGCGCCGCATCGCCAGGCTTGGCATGGAGCGGGCAGGGGCTTGAGATTCAAGGTTTAAATTCGGCGCTCTACGACGGCCCCCCTCTGCCCTGCCGGGCATCTCCCCCTCAAGGGGGGAGATTGCTGTCATCAACGCTTTCGCCAATTTTTGATCTTGCAAGGTGAGAACGGCCGCAGCGGCTGCTGATCTCCCCCTTTTGAGCATAGGCGCTAAGATAGCTTTGGCATGGACTGAAATTTGCGCTTTCGTGGTGGTTCGCGCCAGCGATATCGCAAGGCATGGAGATTTTGGCGCAGGGCCGCCAAGGAAGGTTGAGTAAAGATGGTCGCGAT
>NZ_JAMYPC010000031.1:0-51052 GCF_040320155.1 Mesorhizobium sp. M0771
TTGCGCTGCAGCGAGTTCAGCCGGCCAAGCTTGGCGTGAATGTTCTTGTCCTTAGGCGTCGCGGCGACCTCAATGTCGTCGACGGCGACCTGGTCGTCGCCCGAGGTCTTCTTTCCGGCGTGAGCCGATGCCGACTTGCCGTGCGAAGCGCTGTTGCCGGACTTGCCGCCATTGCCGTGACCACCACCATTGCCGTGACCACCACCATTGCCGTGACCACCACCATTGCCGTGACCACCACCGTTTCCACCCGCGCCAGCGAAAGCAGGAGCGGTCACTAGCGCAAGCGCGGCAAGCGCTGCCAACAGCGTTTTTCGGGACGTCATGGTACCTCCTCGGCGAATAGCCACCTCGCCGATTCGTTATAGAGCGGCTTATAAGTGTTTCCTAATTCGAATGAATGAACTTTAGATAAATGCTCATTGCAATGGGCGACTAACGACCGCGAGGCTCTTTGTAACAGTGTGAAATGTAACAACTATTCGGAATCGTACAGCGTATCGGCCCTCTTCGCGACTGAAGTCCTATACCGATCGGACCTTGGTCGGGCGATGCACAACCTGCGGAGTGCCTGCGCCATTTCGGAGTATGGCATCACATGACTGAACATTGCTAGACAACTCGCCGGGCGAAGACCCCAACTACCTCGAGCCCGGCGAGCCTTACACCTGATCAGAGTACGCGATCAGGACCGGGGATCAGCCGGCGAAAGATGTGGATGCAATATGGGTGCCAAACATATTCGTCCCAAATTGGGACCATGCTGGGGCCGGCAAGCTGTTCCTAGGCCTCACCAGCGGCCTAGGCTTTGGCTTTGGATCGCGCTGGCCGGTTAGCGTAGATCTGCGCCCCGGCGATGCGCCGCGTGAATGCCGCTCGACTCCAACAACAGCCTCATCTTTCGTTTCGACTGTTCCGTGCGCGCCGCCGTCATGGCAGGTCCAGAACCAAGTGCCTGCGGCTGGGCCGTGCATCGTCTTCATGATGCGGCCGACCTTTTCCTGCTGGAACGCTGCGGCGAAATCGAAGGGCGCCGTCTGCCCTCCTATGATGGTCCGCGACCATGCCAGCCAAACGCGAGCACCTCGGCCGAGCACGAACTTGAACGCCTCGTCCTGTTTCTCGAACGTCTGGAGGATCGCGCTTCCGTCGAGGACCTGAAAGCCGCGTTGATAGGCGAAGCGGACGGTAGGGCGATCTGCTGCTGGCATGGCTCCGATATAGCGTTCAATCTTCCTCGCGGAAATCCTGCAGTGAGGCATGACGCAGGCCATCCTCGCCGCGCAGGTGCTTCACGCGTCCAATGAGGCCCGGCTTTACCCATTGCGTCGCCGGCCGCTTCATGATGCCCTTGGGCGCCGCCTGAGTGCTCCTGGACGCGTTTCCATAGCCTCTCGCGCATTTCCCGGTTCAAGGTGACGAATGCGCTTCCGACATAACGCCGGTGCGGCGCTCAGCCATCAGAGCGAAAGCCGGCCTGCCAGCTTCACGCTCGACGCCGAGCAAATCGTATTCTTCAACCATATAGCTCTTGATCTTCAGCCAGGCGGTCGACCGGCCGCTGCGGTATTTGCTGTCGCGGCGCTTCGAGAAAAGCATGCCAACAAGACCGCGCATCTCGTCATGTGCCACGATACGGGTTTCAGCAGGGCCGTCATTTACCCGAGAGGCGACGCGGGCGCTGAGGGTCACCACGTTCGGGGATGTCTTCCCGAAAACATCACAATCGCGCTCGTAATCTTCCGGTCAAGTAAATCCGAGAATGTGTCACTGCGGGCGTGGTGGCGCTCCTGCACGACCTTAAGAATGGTGCAGTCCTTAGTGGTCAATTGGCAACGATCGAAAGTGGGCACGGCACGTTTCCAGCCGGCCTCTGAAACAATCCGGCGTCAAGCAGTTGAGCGGGCGTGGAAACCTACCCTGCGCCGGGCAAGAACACCCGGCACAGGGTTACACTCCCGCGAGCGCCGGCAACAGGACAGGGAGACGGTTGCGGCGCTCATAGCGGCCGATTCCATTCTAAATCGCCAAGACGCCGGGTCTCATATCAACCCGCCCGCCCGATCCGAACGCTACAAACGCCTCGGGCGACCCCTGATGACGAAAGCCGTTCATGGCGGGTTGTTTATCGACGTCCGCTTATCGGCACGGATAGGAACGCCCTATCGGCCGATATGAGGCGCATTCCCGCCAGGCAGCTTTTGGGGCCGCAAGCTGCCGCGATCAATAGGGATCAGCCGCGGTAAGCTCGGCAGAGCACATATCCTGGCATCTCCACGCTCGCTGCCGGCCACAGTCATCCTGAGACAGCCGTTCGACAGAAGGGACGACGACCGTTTTCGCGCGGCTTCGACTGGATCTCTGCTTCCGACATCCGCAAACCATACGCGGATCGCTTCAGAATGGACCGGGTTATTGGGGTATGCTGCATCTGCCAACGAAGGCTACGACTGCGGAGAGCGGTTGTGTGCGTCAATCCCGGGCCGACGGTGAAAGAGGTAGGCGTCCGGGGCTATCGGTCGCGATCACCCCCGCTCGTCGCGCAAGATCTCGTCGGGCAGTTGAGGGCTGAACTGGCGGGGATTTCGGCACGCTTCGGGAACCAACCGCATTGGCTTGTAAGATTTTATTGACAAGGTCGCATCTACGAATATTTTCGATATTTCAAATGCTACACCTCTCTTAGTATAAAGTTTGCTAACGTAAGTATTAGTCTTACATCTGCCTATTTTTTGCAGAGGTGAGAGTGTCTTGATGATCAACTTTCCGGCGATCGCCCCTCGAAAGATCAGAAAAATGGTCTTTATATTACTGTGGTACTTTCAAGTTTATAGCCCAATCCTCAGATTTATGTGGCTGCGCTGCCGCCCCGCGATTAACCACTCCCGAATGAACACGGTTAACGATTCGCTAATTTAGTTGACTATGTTTTGCACAGGTATATTTTCGAAACGTTGGGATGTGCAATTTGGGCGAGCAATGGGCGATGGTGGCATCAGGCGCGTGACCGCGGTTTCGGGGCGTATCGGATGCTGAACGGCAGCTAATAGCCGAGTAGCACCGCCCAGCAACTCAAAAAGCAATCGACAGACATCAGGAGTGGACGATTCCGCGGGAGCGGAAGGTTTGTGACGTTCTCAGGAACGTCGCCCGGCAACGCTATGGCCGGCAGTAGTATGCGCAGAGCGTAAGGGCGAAGGGGTGGAGTATGGGTAGAACTGTCAATGTTCTGAAACTCGGGGCCGGGAACAGCCGAAGGGGCGCGAATTCCAATCAGGGTCGCGCGCTGGTTGCCGGTGGGGCAGGATTTCTGGGTTCGCATCTGTGCGAGCGTCTTTTGCGGGATGGATACGACGTTCTCGCGCTGGACAATTTCCACACCGGCAAAAGATACAATCTCAATCCCCTCGTGCGCGATCCGCGATTTACGTGCATCGAGCACGACATTGTCGACCCTCTGCCCGTGGATCTCCAGGTCGATGAAATCTACAATCTCGCCTGTCCGGCGTCCCCGCCGCATTACCAGGCGAATCCGATCCATACGTTCAAGACAAGCGTGCTTGGTTCGCTGAACCTGCTCGAACTCGCGCGGCGGAACAATGCGAAGATATTTCAGGCTTCGACGTCCGAAGTCTACGGCGACCCCCTGGTACATCCGCAGCCGGAAGGCTACTTCGGCAACGTCAACCCGCACGGTCCGCGATCCTGCTATGATGAGGGCAAGCGTTCGGCCGAGACGCTGTTCTTCGACTATTCGAGAACGTATAGCCTCGATGTCCGCGTCGCACGGATCTTCAACACCTATGGCCGCCGCATGCAACCAGACGATGGCCGCGTCGTCTCGAACTTCATCGTCCAGGCATTGCACGGTGACGACCTGACCGTCTACGGCAGCGGCCGGCAGACCCGTTCATTCTGCTACGCGGACGACCTCATCGAAGGTTTTATCCAGTTGATGAACGCACCGAGCGCACCGCAGCACCCGGTCAATCTCGGCAACCCTGCCGAATTCACCATTCTGGAACTGGCGACACAGGTGCTCGAATACACCAACTCACGTTCGAAGATCGTGCATCGGCCGCTGCCGGTCGACGATCCCAAGCAGCGTCGGCCGGACATCTCATTTGCCCGGGAAAATCTTGGCTGGGAGCCAAAGATCAGCCTGAGCCAGGGGCTCGCGCATACCACGGCGTATTTTGACGCCCTTCTCTACCCGAACCGGCGCGTCAAAGAAGCTGCGATGTAATGAGCCGCCCGGCAATCCTGGTGACGGGTGGGGCCGGTTACATCGGCAGCCACACCTGCAAGCTGTTGTCAGCTGCCGGCTACCTGCCCGTCGTTTTTGACAATCTGAGCCGTGGCAACGAGAGATCCGTTGCCTGGGGGCCGCTTGTTGTCGGCGATATCCGGGACCGGGAGGCGCTACAGCAGGCGATCAGCACCTACCAGCCGCAAGCGATCATCCACTTTGCTGCGCTGGCCTATGTGGGCGAGTCTGTTCACGAGCCCGCAGAGTACTATTCGACCAATGTGTCGGGTACCATCGCGGTGCTTGACGCGGCACGCTCGAGTTCTATCGAAAACATTATCTTTTCAAGCAGCTGCGCGACATACGGCGTTCCCGAAACACTGCCCATTCGAGAGACCTTGGCGCAAAATCCAATCAGCCCCTATGGGCGAACCAAGCTGATGGGCGAGCAGATCATCAGCGACTATGCCAGCGCCTACGGAATGAAATATGCGATCCTGCGTTATTTCAACGCCTGCGGCGCCGATCCCGACGGCGAGCTCGGTGAGTGGCACTCGCCTGAAACGCACCTGATCCCGCGCGTGCTCATGGCCGCATCAGGCACAATCGACGAGATCGAGGTTTTCGGCACAGACTACGACACGTCGGATGGCACCTGCGTGCGCGATTACATCCATGTCAGCGATCTGGCCCGCGCGCATCTGAGGGCTCTCATGCATCTGGAGGCGGGTGGCGAAAACCTGTCGGTCAATCTCGGCACCGGGCGCGGGGTTTCGATCAAGGAGATTCTCCAGGCGGTCACCCGGATGACGTCCAAATCGGTTCCGGTTGTCTTCCGGCCCCGGCGCCCGGGAGACCCGGCGGAGCTCTATGCGGACCCGATCAAAGCGCGCGAACACCTGGGCTTCGTGCCGGAACTTTCCGACATCGATACCATCGTCAGGACAGCCGCCCCGTTCTTCGGGCTGGAGGCCACCGCGTTCACAATTCCGATGCCGACAGCGAGGCGCCGCCGGTCAACTTCGCCAGGAATACCAAATGCATCGGAGGACATCACCAGCTCGCAAAGCTTGTAGTCGTCCCTGTTTGTCGTTGTCGGGGACGTGGGCTCATTGAGGTGGGTGAGCTTCTCGGCGAGCCTCAACTTTTGGAATCGATCGAGGTACGGATCTTGTCGAACTGCGCGCCCTTTGTATCGCCTTCCTCGAACTTTCGTTGCTCGTCGGAAGGGTCTCCCGGAGAGTGCCGGAAACTGTACCAGACACCGTCCGGATCCTTGCGCTGTTCGAGGGTCCCACTCCGGAAGCGGTGGCTGAAACACGTGCGGATCGGCGCTGCGGCGTAGGTCTTGGACCGCCAGACGAGATCCATGCACATCTTGCCATCGTTGCTCAGATGCCATCTGCCTTCGCCGACAGAAGCCGTGTCTTGCTCGGAGGTCCAGGCCCGGACCGGTCGATCCTTCTGTCCGAAATAGGCCGCTCCGTTATCCCATATCCACGTGCGGTCAGCATAAACAAGCTGAAGTTGGAAAGCCGTGGGAACGGCAACGGCATCTGCAGGGCCGCTGTCTTTGGGACCAGCTGCGTGCGCGGCTCCGCAAAGCGCCATCTGGCACCAAATGGCCAGGACGCGCGCAAACGAGATGGCAAGTCGATGTCGCCTCGCCCGGCTCGCTGACTCAAATGGCAATCCGGTCCTGTTCGTCATGCTGAGCGGTCGCATTCAATGTTCGCTTCCCAAGCGGGCGTCGACCAGCCGAGCATACCGCAAGAACGGGCCCGGTCCGTCCTGCGCTGACAAGTGGCTCCACGCTGCAACCGTCAGTGTTTCGCATGCTAGTGAGTACCCCTCGAAGATGTCAACCGGTAGGACGGTCAGTGTCTGTCGCGGCGCGCACGGGCTGCAAATCGAGGACGACGGTCTGCCACGCGGCACGCTATAGACATCCCTCGACGAACGGGCCGCTAACCCATAGCGAGCCGTTGCTGTACATGGCGGTCCCGTTGTCGTCGGTGTAGCCGTGCGATTGCTCGTCGACACGCAGTCTGGTGTTTGGCACCAACTGACCGTTCACCTTGACGCTCTTGATGAACAGATTGCGATCACCTGCCTTGCCGTCTCCGCCCCACAGGTCGTTGGTGTAGCGAAGCTCGATCGTCTTCGGGTTAGGCACGCTGCTGAGATCGATGTGGAACGGCTTGGCCAGGGTTGACGCCTGCATCAGCTCCGCCATGGCGGCTTCCGGCGTCGATGCGACGCTTTCCTTGCCCGGGACGTCGATCTCGGCTGTGGTCTTTCCGTCGACCACGACATCGAACCGAGGCGCGCCCCGGAGATTAATGCCGGCAGCGTCGACCTCCAGACTGGTGATGGCGCAACGTCCTGTCTCTTTCGCCGCGGCGGCCACCAGGTCGGCCACGCGCTCTCTCTGCGATTGCACCCATCCGGCGATGGGCTGCAGCAGCGCGTTTCGATCCCCGGTATCAGTGAAGAGGTTGGTTCGCTCATCGGAATCGGCCTTGAGGTCGTATTCCTCCACCTTGCCGGTGGTCGCGTTGAAGATGACCTTTCGATCGTTTTCGCGATAGCCGAACAGGAAACCGGCCCAGGGATTGAAGAAGAAGGTCTTGTTTGGCCGTTGCTCGCTGAACAAAGTGCGCCCCTGCCACTGCTTGGGCAGCGCAAGTCCGAGTATGTCGAAGATCGTCGGGGCGATATCGACGATGCCGCCGACCGGGTGAGCAACTTCATCATGAAAGAGATGCTTGTTGATCATGATGAGCGGGATGTGGATGTTTTCCTCGTAAATCGCGCTGGCATGAATGTAGTCGCCATGCTCCCCGAACGCTTCGCCGTGATCGCCCAATATGACCACCAGCGTCGAATCGAGCTTGCCAGACTGCTTGAGCGATTCAAGGATCTCGCCAAGGGCCGTATCGCCGACCTTCAGGGCGTTGAGATAGGCATTGAATTTCTGGTCGTCCGAGTAGTGGACCAGCGTGTTGCCATCGGAGGAAGGCGCCATCTTCGAAAACATCGGGCTGTCGGTGATGTAGGGATAATGGGTCATCGCCGTGAACATGATGCCGAAGAAAGGTTTTGCCTCGTCCTTGTTCATCCAGTCGATGATCGACTGCGCCGTGCAAAGGTCACTGTTGTAGTCCATGTTTTTCCACTGCTCGGAGCTGAGCTTGAAGGTCGGGGTGCCGCATTTCTGCCCCCGGTAGTCCTGGATCACATCCAGTCCCTTGTTGAGGAAAAACTCATCGACCCGTTGGAATCGGGAATCCGCGCTCCAGAAAAACCCTGTGCGGAAATTGTTCTTGGACAAGGTGTTGGAGATCGAGTCCAGCGGCAGATAGGGGTACCTTGCCGTCATGCCGTAATATGAAATGTCGTTGTACATCGAGGTGAGCAGAGAAAATATCGAGTAATGCGTGGACGGTGCGTGCGCATATATGTTGTCGAATCGTATCGAGTCCTTTGCATACCTCTTCATATTCGGCGTGACCGGATACTTGCCGCCAAACGTCTCGATGTATTTGGATGGCACCGACTCCATCATGAAAATCAGCACGTTCTTGATCGGGTTCGGCGTCGGCGCCTTGAAGGTCGACGTTTCCGGCGGTCGCTCGCCGACGCTGGCGACATCCGGGTCATTGGTGCTGGCATTCATCGTCAGCACGACCGGCGTTGGATTGAGCAGGGCCGATTTAACAAAATACAGGATCGGATTGTCGATCTCGGCCGCCGGCAGCGCTTCCGCACGTACGTGGTGTCCACTACCGGCGATGGCAGCGCCGACACACACAACGAGCACGCCCAGGAAGGCCCCGTAGCCAGCGGCGCTCAGCCGCTGGCACAAACTGGCCGCGGCATAGCCAAGAATGAGCACCAGGATGACGGACCCGGAAAGGGTAGCGAAGTCCTTGATGTTGAGCGCGTCGCCCATCGCGTTCCTGGCATCGGCATTCTGCAGGAAGTCGCCATAGACCAGCCACTGGAACGTGAACGGTTCGCCCAGCATTTTGACGAGATTGATGTTGGCAAATCCCCAGCCCAGAGAGACCACGATAGCAACATAGAAGAGCAAGACGACGATTGCTGAGCCGAGACGGCTCGCCTTTGCCAGGAACAGCAGGACCAAAGTCGTCACAGTCAGGGACGTAACGACAATTAGGTCATAGTAGCTCGATGCCAATCCCTTGGGGACGGCCGCCACAAGGCCTGAAACCGTGGTTTGCGGATCAATGATTGCGCCGCGGTAGACACCCAAAAGCAGCCACGACAACAGGCCCGTGCAGATGACCCGCAGGCTCCTGCGCCGGAAGCGCACATTCTTCGCCGAAGCGGTCCCCGCCTTCGACTGCGTAAGGCCGCTCTCAGGTCGGCTCGCCGACCCCCTACTGCCGCCGATGCTCATACAAACTACCCGCCGCCAGTTTGCGCTTCGGCCCCAAATAATGGCCGACAGCCTTCAAACCCCCACCCGCAGAATCGGCTTGCGCTAAAAAAGAGTCAATGAAATGGAGCTTGCGTTAACCACGCCTCTTGAGAACTGGTTAATCCACGCGATAATCGGCGAGGCGTTGTTCCCAGGTGAGCTGTTCCATCAACTGGGCACCCGCCATATGAATTGACGAACGGCGGGTGCCGTCGACCACCCGCCGTCATGACGTTTCAGTACTGCGCAGGCAATCAGCCGCCGCGCAGACGCGTTGGGCTCAGGCTCGCGACGGTCATGCCCTGCTGTTGGGAAGGACACGTCGGCAGAAAGCGGCTCGCATCCGCGTATGTCATGGTCGCGATGGAGCTCTTTAGCCCCCCACGCTTGGCGATCCAGCCGCGAACCCAGCCAGGGTAGTTTTTCATCATGAAATTCGCGGCCACCTGATTGCCGCGCGCAGAAACGCCATACGGCAGGTGAAAGCCGAACGACGCGCTCTGCGTAATGCACACCTTGCTCTTGGGCATCGACAGATAAAGCGTGCAGGCCGAGTCGCACGAACCGTTGAACCGCACAAAAGTGCCACTGCGACGCATTTTTAGCGCACGAATGGCATAGTCGATCACATAGCCGCCGCGATCGCCACTGATGGTCTTGACGTTGGCCGTACCAAGGCTGATGCGCGGACGCAGCAATTCTCCTGCGGAGCTTGCCGAGACCAGTGCGCCGATCAAACCGAGCGCACCGAGAAACTTCATTGTCGTTTTCATTTGCGCCTCCTGCTATTCCGTCAATGACTAGCTGGGAGGCGTAAAAATTGAATATTCTGTGTCGCTAAATTTGAATCAGTCGATCGATTATGCAGTCGTTTTAGAACTTGATTGACGATTTGGTTTACCAATGACGCACAAGCATGATCACTGAAAAGTAAACCTGTCGCAGGCATCATTGCAGATGACTGTGCTGCGTAGCGCAATCGGCGGATTTGGATCAGAGGAAGTCGGATGGCCGTTGGTGGCAAGGAGCAGAGGAGGTCAAAGGAAGGCAAGCCTCGCCGGGTCTGCGTCGTGACGAATGCAATCGACCATGGCGGCGAAGATGGCGCCATGGTCGAGTTGGCCAGGCTTTTTGCCGAAGAGGGGGACGACGTCACCCTGCTATGGGTTCCAGGCAGGGATGCTCCAACGGAGGAGGCCGCGCGCCACCGCGAGCTGGAGGCGGCATCGGTGCGGCTGGTGATTCTCGACAAGTCCGATCAGCTGCTTCCTTCGCTGACGACACCCGAGAGCCGGTCCGCCGCTGTGCTGCATTATCTCGAACGGTCCGGCCACGATTTGGTCTACGCGCCCCTTGAGGGCGGGCTGCTTTACTACACGCTGCTGGCTGTCGAGACTGCGGCTTTTGCCGCGCCGCCGATCGTGGTCGTCGCTCACGCTCCGGAAGAATGGGAACATGAAGCCGACAAGGCGTTCTTCGACAGCACCGAGGTGATTGCCGTCGCCTTTATGGAGAAATACTGCGCCGAGATGGCGAACCGGACGATCTGTGTGTCCGCAGCCTTGCGACACTGGATGTTGTCGAAGGGTTGGAAGGTGAAGAAGGCGATCGTGACGCCGATGTTGCCGTTGCAGGATCGTCTCGCTCCAGCCGGTGCGCGATCGTCGACGGGCGGAGAACTTGCCGTCTTGGCCGGATGGCGCTTCCGCGATGGCCTGACGCTGCTTTGCGACGCGCTCGACATCATAGCGCCAATGGCGCCAAAAGGGCTGACGGTCACCGCATTCGGTCCATTTGGAAAGATCATGGGCGAGCACAGCGGTGGACTGCTGCTGAGACGCGCCGAGCGGTGGCCGTTCAAGGTCAACCTGTTGGCGCACGCAAGCCCCGCCGCAAAGCTCGACTACGTCGCGCGGGCCGGCGCGATTGCCGTCATCCCCGCCCGCGCCGCATCGACGGGCGGCACCGTTGCCGCATGCATCGAGGCGGGATTGCCTTTCGTTGCGACCAATGTGGACGCGAACGCCGAGCGCTGGTGTGCGCAGGCGAGGCAGCCGCGGCTGGTCGATCCTGATGCCGCCACGTTGGCGCAGGCCATTTCGGCGGCGCTCGATGACCCGCCTCGCCCACTGCCTGTCGACAGCCTGAGCCAATGTCGGCAGTCCTGGCTGGATACGCGCAACTTGCCGACGCCAACTAGGCGCTGGCGCGTCGACAAAAGTGCCGGGTCGTCACCCCTGGTCTCTATTGTCATGGCCCATCGCAACCGGCCGCTCTATCTGAAACAGGCAATCGCTGCGATCGAAGCGCAAACCTATGATCACCTGGAACTGGTTCTGGTCGACGACGGAAGCGACCTGGATGAAGTCAGGCGATTGCTGGATACGCTGGAACCTACCTTCCGTCAGCGCGGGTGGAAGATTCTGCGCCGACCGCACAAGCACCTCGGTGCGGCGCGAAATGCCGGCATCCGCGCTTCGCATGGCGAGCTGATCCTGTTCGTCGACGACGACAACGCGCTGTTTGCGGAGGCCGTCGATCATTTCGTGCGTGCGATGGCTACATCGGATGCCGACATCTGCACTGCGTTCCAACTGATCTTCTACGAGGATTTCGTGCCCGAACATCGCGCCGACGGGCTGATCCAGTACCTGCCTCTGGGTGGTCCCGACGCGCTCGGCCTGATCCATAACGTCTACGGTGACGCGAATGCGATTATGCGCCGGTCTGTCTTCTCGCGGATCGGGTTCTTGATCGAAAAGCCGGGCTACGCCATGCACGACTGGGAATTCTTTGCCCGAGCCTCTCTCGCCGGTCTCAAGATCAGGACGATTCCAAAGCCGCTATACTGGTATCGCTCGAAACCGGATGGCATGTTTCGGACGTCGAACTGGTACGACAACCGGCTTCCGATCCTGGAGGCGTTCAGGTCGAGCCTGCCCGATGGCGCCCGCCTGCTGCATCATTTGGCCATTGCCCAGAACGCGCACCGGTCTGAAATTGAAAGTGCCCGTGAAAACCTGAAATATACCCCCGGCAATCGGAAATATCTGGAGCTTTGCGGCATCGAGCCGAACAGCGATGCGGCCATAGAGAAGCTTGCCAGCATTGCTGGGTCGATCGGCCGCCCCGATACGGCTGCCACTTTGCTTGGGCGCCCCGCCACAGACCACAATGCCGCCGACCGTCCTGATGTCGGCGGCGGTTCTATCATTCTCGATTACGACATGCTGCGGAGTGCGCGGTTGCTTACACCCCGCGTCTCGGCTCTCCCGCTGCTGCTTGTCGCACCGGACGACGGCGGGGTGTTCTTGCGTCCGCATGCGGACGGCCCGGTCGCTGCATCGCTTGATCATCATTTTCCAGCCTTCTTCCGGAAGGTTGAAGCATCCGTCGAAATCGCTCATGCCGATGCGCCGGCGATGGATTTTGCTCTCGCCCTTGCTCGACCCGACCAGCCCATAGATTGGCAACAGGACATCGGCAAGCAAACGATCGCCTTCTCAGGCTGGATGAGCATCGAAGACAGATTTGTGCGTCATCACTTGGTGGCAACGCTTCGCACACGAAGGAAGATGCTGCTTTCAATCGTTCTCGCCGTTCGTTTCACCGCAACGTCCAACGGTTTTCCCACGAATGCGTTCTTCCGCACGCTGACACTGTTCAGCGACTAAACGTCGATCCAACCAGGCAAGGGAGATCCGAGCGCAAGCCAGGCCCGTTCATCGGTCGTGCGCGTTAACCACGTTGGTGGAACCTTCCAAGAATGGTTGACAAAACGTTAACAGACGCTAATGTTTCAGTGGGTTGAGTAGGTGGGGTGCGTTATGCGTAGGATTCATTCTCTACTGTTGGGTGGACTTAGTCTGCTGGGGTTGAGCGTCGCTTTTTCTGACGCGGCGCAGGCGAAGACCGAAGTTGGCGTCAAGGAAGCCGAGCTTGCCTGCGAGCAGGCCCTTAAAACCGGCACCATCGAGGCACTTGAGGATTATCTGCACCGGTACCCGAACGCTCCGACAGCCTGCAAGGCGCTTGCTCTCAACAGTTTGGGCCAGTTTGCGGGCGGTGAAGAGGGCAAAGGCCACGGTGAAGGTGGCGGCCGCTACGGCGGATAAGCATCAGCCGGATTTTCCCTCAGTATTTCGAGCACATCAGGTGGCGTAGTCGCTGCGCTGGTGTTGCATGGCCAGGGTCGAAACGAAACCGGCGAAGGGCTCCGAGGTCGTCATCCAGCCGAGTTCGACGAGTTGCGCGCCGTCACCCCGATAGCAGACGGAGCTTTGGTTCCGAAGCGCGAGTTTCGGATTGCGCTCCAAGGCCTCCATGTAGGCAGCGCGCTCCTCAAGCGTCTTTTCCTTGAGCTGCGCATTTTCACTCAGAGACGACGCTGATTTCTGGCGGAATCCCCAGACGAATTTGAAGTGCAGCAATGCGACGCGCAGTTCGCTGAATCGGACCTTGCTGATCGTGTGCTGTGCGACGTGATAACGCGTGCCGCGCCCCCATTTCACGATCGGCACCTTTGTCAGGCACGGGGGAAAAGTTTGCTTGAACCGGCCGTGCCAGAAGACCCGTTCCCTCACGCCACCGAACATCTGCTCGGGTGGGTACATACCGTCGCGCGGGCGCAGCCATCCCGGCTCCGGGTCGAAGTAGGGTGAAGCTTCAACAAGCGGGATCTTGCCATCATAGCTGTATTCGGCCAACGGGCCATCGGCGTACATGTCGATCATGGAGCCTATGACAGCGTCGACGCCGGTCGAATCGAGGTAGCTGCAAAGCTGCTGGAGATTTGCCCGCTCAAAATCGGGATAGACGAGAAGTTCGTCGGCGTCGATCGAAAGGCACCAATGGCCGGTGCCGAACACATTCATGAGCGTGTTGATCCATCGCGGCGGATCGATGTTTTCAGCGAAATGCGATCCTTCCGTGTGGAAGCAGTGGCTGTCCGGCTGCTCCAGGATCAATTCGCGGGTCCCATCCGTGGAGCCATTGTCCAGGAAGAAGAACCGATCGACGCCCAGGCCGCGGTAGTGGTCGAGAAGTTGCCGCAGCAATTGGGCTTCGTTGCGCAGTCCGACAAAGCACAAGATCTCGCCATCGGTCACGTCAATGGGCCGGTCGTCCAGTCGCGCGAGATGTTTTGGGGATCGAAGTTCAACCATCCGAGGTCATCAACCAGTTTACGCGAAAGGCAGGTACGCTGCTGAGAGTCCCGCGAAACGATTATCAAAGTGTTATCCAACTGTTGGCAAGACTGTTTCGAACGAAGCGGGCTGACAAGGGGGGGTCATTGAGCATTGGTTCCAAGGCAGGCGCCATGCCCACGGGCAAGCGACAGGCAAGCCAGAAGCCTCGCAATGTGTGTGTCGTTTCGGAGGTTGAGTTCGGCTCGACGGCGACTGGCGATCACGGGTCGGTAACCTACGCGCTGGCGCAGCATCTGGCCGGAACTGGCGATACCGTGACGCTGCTTTGGGCGCCGGGCCCGCTCGGCAGCCAGCCCGATGATCAGGAAATAGTCAGGCTGGGCAAATGGTGCTTCGACAATTTCCTGGTGCGGCTCGAATTGTTGCCGCCCTCGCCCGAGTTGCTGCGCGGCACGGAGTCTGGCGATAAGAACTCATTGGCCGCCTACCACTACCTCAAGCAGAATACATTCGACGTCGTCTATTTTGCGCTTGAAGGCGGACTGGCGCATTTCTCCACCCTTGCGAAGCGCACAGGTGTCTTTCCCGATCCTCCTACGATCATCGTGCTCGCACATGAGCCCCTTGTGTGGAAGCTGGAAGCCAATTCACGGGCGGTCGAACGCAAGGAGCAGATGACCGTCGCGCACATGGAAAAGAGGTCGGCCGAGACGTGCGACCATCTTGTCATCGCTGGCCAGTCGCTGCTCGACTGGATGGCCAAGGCGGGATGGAAGTTGCCCACCAGCCATCACATTGCTGCGCCCCTCGAGCCGGAGGAGTGGCGTTCCAACTTCGCTGTCGATCACTACAGGCCGCGGGATCGGCCAACCGCCGAAGTGATTCATTTTTCAGGCACAGAGGCGCGCGATGGGCTGACGCTGTTCTGCGATGCGCTCGATCGTCTGGCCGACAGCGGCGTCACCGATCTGACAGTGACGGTAGTCGGCGCGTTTGGTCATGTCCTGGGCGAGCATTCGGGTGGCATGATCGTTCGGCGTGCGCGGCAATGGCCGTTCAAATTGAAGCTCCTGCCCATTCGAGATGAGCCTGACATCTATAGATACCTGCGGCAGAGTCATGCTCTGGTGGCGATGACGCACTCAGCGGCTCAGCTGCCGCTGGAAGTGATGACGTGCCTTAACGAAGAGATCCCGTTCATTGCGACAGATGTCGGCAGCATTCGTGACGTGCTCCATCCGAAGTCGGCCGATGCCGTCCTGATGGATGCGTCGGCCTCCGCCATCGCGGCCAAAATTGCGTCTGTGCTGGAAAGCCGATCGTTTCGTCCGGCAAAGCCCCTGCAAAAGCGGGAAGCGCTCGAGAAAGCCTGGAGCGGGCTGCACGCGAAATTCTCCCGCGAACCCGGCAAGGTCTCCAGTCGCAGGCGGAGCCAACGGCCGCTCGTTTCGATCATCACTGCGCACTACAACCGGGTGCACCTGTTGCCGCAGGCGATTGCCTCGGTTCGACGCCAGGACTATCCCAACATCGAATTGATTGTCGTCGATGACGGCAGCACCGATCCCGATGCAATCAACCTGTTGGCGGAACTCGAACCGGAGTTCGAGCAGCGAGGATGGCGGATCATCCAGCAGAAGAACGGCTTCCTCGGCAAGGCGCGCAACACCGGTATCCGCGCCGCCAGGGGTTCGCTGATCCTGTTCCTGGACGACGACAACGTGCTGTTCCCAAACGCCGTCAGTACGTTCGTCGCCGGCATGCAAAATTCCGGCGCCGATATCTGCACGACCTTCGCCAAGTGGCTCAACGAGCCCTTCGTGCCGCCGGACACCAGGAGCGGCTATGTGCTCTACTTCCCGGTCGGCGGGCCGACGGACATCGCCATGCTCAACAATCCGTATGGCGATGCCAATGCGATGTTCCGGCGTGAGGTGTTCGACAAGATAGGTTACCTCAACGAAGAGCGGGGGTTTTCCGCAAGCGACTGGGAGTTTTTCCTTCGCGCGGATCTGGCAGGCCTGGAGATCGTCCCCGTCCCGGAGCCGCTCTATTGGTACCGGTCGGCACCGACGGGCATGAACCGAAATGCCGAGTGGCTGAGGAATCGCAAGCCGATCATCGCTGTCTTTCGAAAGCATCGATTCGCGAAAACGGAAATGTTCGTGCAACTCGCCATCAGCTCGAACACCGATAATCATGAGAAGGAGCTCAACCTCTGGAATCTGGAGCTGCGGGTTAACGACGAGCGGTATCTCAGGTTGAGTACAGGTCCCGCCAATACCGCGGACGCCATGCAGTTGCTGGCCGAGATCGCGGCACGCGAAGGCAGGGCGGATACCGCAATTTCGCTTCTCGCCCGTGCAGGACGAAGCGACTTTGCTGTGGGTGTGGTTGAAATACTCAACGCGGCGACCGGAGAGACGGTGCCCGAGTTGAATTCCTCGCTGTACAGCGAGCAGTATCTTTCCGCCGAGCCCATGCGCCTAGCTCATGTCGGTTCGTATCCGGATGCCGATCCGGACCTGCTGAGCTATGTCGAACTGTCTCCAGACCAGTTGTTCCTCGAAGCCAGGGGCAGCAATGTCACCATGGCTTTGCTGAAGGGAGTCTGCCCGCCGGGCACCGTAGGCGCGACGTGTTGGGTTTACCTCGACGAGGAACTGACGGGCTCTGCGCAGTTTCAGCTCGCGATCGTAGACGCAGAAAACCAGACCTTCAGCAATTTCGCCCGGCTGCTTGAGGATGGCAGCGGGAGCGGTTGGGCTGATGTCAGCCGACGGCACGAAGCGCGTGAGATAGGGGCGATGGTCAGTTCGCCGGCTACCGGCCGACGCGATTTGTTGTTGGCAGTCAAATGCGGCGGCAGCCGCCCGGAGGCGCGCGTCCTCGGCGGCTTTTCAAGCGTCCATATCCGCCATGTCGTTTCGAACGATGCCAGGCGCCCGCGCCTCAACGCACCCCAACAGCGCCAACGCACCCGCCGAATGACCAATGATGACCTGAAGCGTGCGGCGCTTGTGACGGATTATCCCTCCGAGCTGCCGACGCTGCTCATCGCCGGCGACAATGGCGGTATATTCCTGCGGCCGAATACGCACGGTCCGGTTGTTGCCGCCCTCAATTCGGCCTTCCCGGCCTTTGCCAGAAGTGTCATCGCGACAGTGGAGATCGCCCACGATGAAGCATCCCCATTCGAGTTCGCCATGGCGCTCGGCAGGCAGGAAGAAAAACTCGTGTGGAAACACGATGCACCTGTCGGCGCGCTGTCATTCTCGGGATGGACGCGCGTCTCGAGACCGTTCGAACTGCATGACCTGAAAGTTTCGACCCGGGAGGTCGATCGCAAGTGGCTGACGATCTATCTGGCAATCCGGCTGCCATTCGGCTCGAAGCCGATGCCGTCCAATGCTTTCTGGCGCAAGCTGTTGCTGGTGTGGGACTGAGGGGCGCGGGTTGTCGGGACGCGTCGCGCCTTGTCGACTTTTAAGTGCGGTAGTAGATTAAGTCCGCGTGGAGGCGCCAAGACAATGAAGAAATCACTCGGCCTTGTTCTGGCATTTATTGTCATTACCGGATGCGCAATGTCTTTCGGCGCGGCCGCCCAGGAACGCGACGTGGGGTCTAAATGCACGCAGTGGAATGCACATCGCGTCCTCTTCAAAAAAGGTGAAGGCAAGATATCCGAGGAATCCGCGAAGGCCCTGGCAGCTTTCGTCAAGGATGCTGGGCATGATTGCGGCTACCGGCTCTACGCAACGGCGAGCAAGGAAGGCAACTACAACAAAGCCTACGACATCGCTGGTCTCAGGCTCGATGCAACCGGCGATTTTCTCAAGGCGCAAGGCGTCAAGCCCGAAATGGTGCTGGTGCTTTCGCATTGGGTTGACGACGGCGCCGCCGACACCAATACGGCGCGGAGCGCGATACTGTACACGCTGCCAAAGCAAGGCATATCTTGCCGGCAATATGAGAAGCGCAGCCCTGTGCAGGTCGACCTGTTTTTCTATAGCCAGTCCTATGTGATTTCACCGCGGGTCAAGGCCGACCTCGAGAAGTTCGCCGCCAGCATCCGAGACTCACGTTGCAATGTCGAACTGACGGCTCTCGCGGCCATGGAACTCACCGGCGCCGACGCTGCAAAGACAAACAAGGAACTGGCCAAGCAGCGCCTGAAGGCGGTCGAGGATATCTTGACCGCAGCCGGGATCGACAGCGATCGTCTGGTAGACACGAAAGTCGAGTACGTTGGCGACCAGAAGCCGAACGGCGTTCGCAGTCGTCTGGCGACCGCGTCCCTGATGTAACAGCTTGCCAGATTGGCTGACCCGCGACGGACCCGCAACGATGTGGGGCTACGGCGCACCACACCTGACGCTGGACGGCTGGAAGGCACACCTCGACCAGTTACTCGCGATCGGCACGGGCAAGGTCCATGGCGGGCGTGGGGATTCCCTGCCGGTGGCCGAGGCGGCCCAGCAGATCGCTATGTCGACAAGCCGACGAGATCGTCACCGCCTTATCAACCACGGCGTCAATGACGGCCCAGGGATCTGGTGGGCTTTTCTGCTGGGGCAGGTGTTGAATGTGGGCCGATCATACGTCCGCGATCAATCCGCCGCAGCTCGGCGGCCTTGTCCACCCGTTGCAGCCCGCCGACGTCACGAAATGACGGACGGGCACCTCCACAGGTTGCCTCTTCACGCCAGCACGCCTGTGCCACCGTCGCTGCCTAAGAGGCGGCGACGGTGGCCGCTTGAAGCAGAACCCGCGCGCCGGTAACCGCGTAGGCAGGCTCCACATATTCCGCCTCGTTGTGGCTCAGCCCGTCACGGCACGGCACAAAGATCATCACGGCAGGCGCCACCCGGGCGAGGAACAGCGCGTCATGGAATGCACCCGAGATCATCTGTTTGTGCGGCAGCTGTAGGGTATTGGCGGCCTCCTCGACGGTTTTGACCATATCGGGAGAGAATGCCGCCCCCGGCATGTCGAACTTCAGCCTATATGTCCGTCGTCTCCGACCGCATCCGCCGCGAACTCGGCCGGCCGATCGGCATCAATGTGCTTGCCAATGCCTCCATTCCCGCGCTGTCGATCGCCAGTGCCTCCGGTGCAGCCTTCGTGCGCGTCAATCAATGGGCCAACGCCTATGTCGCCAATGAGGGCCTTATCGAAGGCGAAGCGGCGCGCGCCATGCGTTTCCGCGCTAGGCTTCGGGCCAACGGTATCCGCATCTTCGCCGACGCGCATGTCAAGCATGGCGCCCACGCGATCGTCGGCGACCGGCCGATCGAGGAGCAGGTCAAGGACCTCGTGTTCTTCGATGCCGACGCGGTGATCGCCACCGGCCAGCGCACTGGCCACGCCGCCGACCTCAGTTACATCAGGATGATCAAGGACGCCGCCGGACTGCCGACGCTTGTCGGCAGCGGGGTGACACCCGACAACGCCAACGATATCTTGGACATCGTCGACGGCGTCATTGTCGCCAGCTCGCTGAAACATGATGGAGTGTGGTGGAATCAGGTCGATCCGCAACGGGTGAAGGCCTTCATCCGCGGCCTCAAGCGGTGACTTTAGTGTCGGAGATGAGATCGACGGCGAGCGGCTGCTGGGCCGGCTCGATGCCTTCGCCCGGATCGGCGCGACGCCAGCCGGTGGCGTAAACCGACAGGCGTTCAGCATCGAGGATCGCGGCGCCCGGCGCCTGTTGGCGGAATTGGCGCTCGCGCGCGGCTTCGCGGTTTTCCAGGACGCCATGGCAAACCTTTTCATCCGCCGCGAGGGCACGGATGCCACCCTGCCGCCGCTGCTTATCGGCAGCCACCTCGACAGCCAGCCGACCGGCGGGCGCGAGGCAATGGCGAAGCTGATCCAAACGGCAGACGCGAGGCGCATCGCTTTCGTCGAATGTGCCCGCACTCGTGCACCAACGCGAAAGTTGCATGTGGCAGGGGCGCTCAACTCTCGGCAATAAGACGGCCCGCCGCTCTCGGCCCAGACGCGGCGGGCTTTTGCTTTGCAGATGCACCCGATCGAGGGCTGGCGCAATCCATTGATCCGAAGACTACAGCAGGATGTGGGCCTTGTGCCCGATCAGACCAGCCAAGATGATTATCACCGCCAAAACCACTGCCCATGAACAGGTTGCGGGCGACAAGCGCCTTTTCTCCCCGCGTACCGCTTGATCTCGCCAGCGCTTAGCCTGGTCAGCCCCTATGTTCATCTTGATCATCGGTTCGGTTGCCTTATCCACCACAGCAGGAAATCGCCGCGACATGCGCCAGCGCAGGGGAAGGGTTTGCCTGCCCGTTCCGGCTGAGTCGGCGCACCGTCTTAAGCTGAACTTCGGAAAAATTCGTCAAAGCGACAGTTGACGACAAGCTGATCTGGCCCTGTCTCATTCTCGTGGCCTCGCGCTTGTCGCCAATTACATCTACGACAACATTATCCGGTCCCTGCTGCGGCATCGGCCTTCATCTCGCCGCACACAAGAGGGCGTGACACAGTCGTAGGTGAATTCAATCGAGGGAACTGGCTGACTTGGCGCCCTACTCCGCCGGGGTCTTCTCGAGCACCGGCGCAGTTTTCCGGCCAAAGCGCTGGACGACGAAGCGGCCCGCCTTCTGGCCGGGGACCTCGATCAGAGTGTAGGTGATCCAGGACAGCAACGTCACCGTCGGCAGCACAACGGCAACGACGATGGCGAAGCGCAGCGGCGCCGACAATTCGTGGCCGAACTCACTGATGACGAACGCCCCGACGGGCTGCAGCACCAGCAGATGGATCAGGTAGATGCTAAAGGAAAGCTCGCCCATCAGGTGGAAGAACCGGTTGCTGAGCGTCACGGCGATCGCTCGCGCCAGCGTTCCCGCCCTTCCAGGCAGCATGCGGTAGAGAACCAGGGCAAAGAAGCCCGCCACCAGCGCTTCGCGCACCAGAAGCTTGCCCAGCCCCTGATCGCCGCCAAAGGGCAGCGCCGCCAGCAGCAGCGCCAGTGCCAAGTACAGGATAGATCGCGGCTGGCTCTGATGCACGACTCCGGCCAGCAGCATCCCGCACAGGAATATCTGCATCTTCAGCGGCAGAAAGGACGGCATCGGAAAATGGATCGACAACAGCCGCATCGCAAACACGATGACGCAGCCGGCCGCCGCGACCACAAGGGCGCTCCTGATCCAGTCCAGCCTGCGCACCAGCAGCATGACGGCCGGGAACACGGCATAGAACTGCATCTCCAGCCCCAGGCTCCAGTCAGGCAGCGGCGTGCGATAGGCGAGGCTCGGCACCAGCCCAAACAGGAAGGTGAGATGAGCGACGATGTTTTTCAGGCTGCCGTCGAGGTAGCGTTCCGGCGCCTGGTGCGATCTGGAGAGGAAATCGTCGATGATGATCCTGCAATCGTAGAGATAGGGGCCAAGCGCCAGCGCCAGGAAAAGCATGACATAGAACAGCGGCGCGATCCTGAAATAGCGGCGCGTCCAGAATTTCAGCCAGGTTTCCGGTCTTTGCCAAGGCTCCTTTTCCTGGCGCAGCTGATAGTGGAACACCATCAGGAAGCCGGACAGCATGATGAACAGGTCGACGCCGAGATCCGGCTCGCCGACGATCGGAATTTGCCAGCCGGTCAAAAGCATGCAGTGCCCGACCAGCACCCAGATCGCCGCAAGCGCGCGAAGCCCGTCCAGGCATTCGATGCGCGACGACCTAATGATGCTGTTTTCGTAGCTAGCCATGTTGCACTGCAGCATGGCGCCTGAGGAGCGATTGTCAACCCGGTGAGAGATGACGAATTGCGGTTACGATGGCGGATGCCGAATTGTGCCGATCTCCTCGCCGGACAATAGGCTGAACGGACAGGCAGCTTTCAGGAAACCGTCAGCGCGGCCTGAACGACCGAAATGAGGCGCATTGCTGACCGGCAGCCTTGGGGCCGGGACCAGTAAGTCCGCTTGTGGCCAGTTAAGAACGACAGAGGCCGATCTCGACCCACATCAGCCATGCGGCAACATCCGGTTTCGCACAAGGCTGAGCCATGAGGGCAATGTCTTCAAAACGACGTGGTTGCATTATCGCTGTCCAGTAGGCCAAGCATGCTCGCATTCGAAACGCCAGTCGAATACGCTCAGCGAAGCTTTGAGCTAGGGAGGCAGGACAACCGCACATGGAGCGAAGGCTTACCGCGATCCTTGCTGCCGACGTGGTCGGTTACAGCACGCTCATGGGCGAGGATGAGGTCGGCACGCTCGAACGACTGAAGGGTTGCCGTCGAGAACTGGTCGACCCCGCGATCAAGGAATTCCACGGTCGGATTATCAAGCTCATGGGAGACGGGGCGCTGGTCGAATTCGCCAGCGTCGTTGATGCCGTCCAATGCGCTGCCGCGATTCAGCGCCGGATGGCTGTCCGAGACCCGGGCACCTCCGACCCCCGCCACATCCGGTTTCGCATCGGCGTCAATCTCGGTGATGTCATCGTAGAGGAAAATGACATCTACGGCGATGGCGTCAACATCGCCGCGCGCCTCGAGGCTATGGCCGAGCCGGGGGGTGTATGTATCTCCGGAACCGCATTTGATCATGCCGTTCACAAGGTTGATGTCGGCTTTGCCAGTCTTGGCGAGCAGCGCCTCAAGAACATCGCCGATCCGGTTCGCGCCTATCGACTGCTGCTGGATCCCGCAGCATCGGGAAAGGTCACGGCCGCGCCACACCGGCCGAGCTCGCGCGTCATCATCCTGGCAGGCGCCGCCGCCTTGGTGATCGCCGCGATTGCAGGCATTTTCGCATGGCAGAAGTTCTCAGTGCCATCGCGGCCATCGGTTGCCGTGCTGCCGTTTGCAAACCTCGGCGGCGATCCAGGCCAGGACTATTTCGCTGACGGCATCACCGAGGATCTGATCACCGACCTCACCAAGCTGTCCGGTCTGGACGTCATCGCGCGCAACTCGGTGTTCGCCTACAAGAACAAGCCTGCAGCGCTGGCGGACGTCGCGCGCGACCTTGGCGTCCGCTTCGTTGTCGAGGGGAGCGTCCGCCGCACCGGCGAGCAGATCCGCCTCAATGCCCAGCTCATCGATACGGCAACGGGCGACAATCTGTGGGCCAACCGGTTCGACCGTGGCATGGCCGGCGTGTTTGCCGTCCAACACGAGATGAGCGGCGAGATCGCCAAGGCGCTTGGCATGCAACCTTCGGCAGCGGAAAGCGAGCGCATGGCGCGGCCGCCGACCGAAAACCTCGAAGCCTACGACTTCTATCTTCGTGCCGAGCAGACAGCACGGACCGGTCGGCGCGACGGCCTGCGGGAGGCGCTCACGCTCTACGACAAGGCCGAGCAGCTCGACCCCGCTTTTGCGGAAGCCTTCGCGGCGGATGCAAGCACGACGGTGTATATCTGGCGTGAATCGTTCAATGACATCATGCAGAGCGCACCTGCGCGCAAGCGCGCCTATGAGAAGGCGAGCCGAGCTTTGCAACTCGACCCTGACCTTTCGTCGCCCTATGCTATTCTTGGGATCATGCAGGTCGTGGATCGCCGCTACGAGGAAGCCATCGCTTCGGTCGAGCGAGCCGTCGCACTCGGCCCCGGCGATGCTGAGACGCAAATAGCCCTGGGATACGTGCAACTGTTCGCCGGCAGTCATGCTGAGGCTGCCGAAGCGGTCGAGACGGCGCTCAGGCTCGATCCCAACCTTTCACCTGTAAACCGGCAAATTGCCGGTCTGGTCTTTCTAATTCAAGGGAGCAACGACAGGGCGATCGAGGCCCTCGAACGCACCCGCGACGATGCGCCGTCAGTCGGAGATTTCACGATCACGCTTGGTGCCGCCTACGCCCGCGCCGGCCGCCTGCAGGATGCCAGGGCGGCAGTGGCCGAGGGGCTAGGTGCCATGTCCACACCAGGTTTCGATTCATTGTCCGCATACCGACTCAACGGTGCCCAATATCGTAACCCGCAGGATTTGGCTCTCATCGTCGACGCGTTGCAGCAGGCGGGCTTGCCCGAATGGCCGTTCGGTTTCACCGGCGATGAGCACAACCGCTTGAAGGGCAAGGAGATCGCCTCGCTGGTGCTGGGCCATACTCTGCAGGGTCAGCTTGAGCCCGGTCTCCAACCAGCCTTCCTCCAGATCGGGAGCGACGGCAAGGCAGCCTTCCGCTCCACGACGCGGCTGGTCACCGAGACCGTCCGTGTCGATGGCGACTTATTGTGCGAGCTGAGCGAGAATATGTTCGGGCGCCCCGACTGTGGACCCGTCTATAAACGCGGCGACGATGGAGGCGGCGGCTATTCCTTCGTCAACTCAAGCAAGGTGTTTCACTTTACGGTTGTTCAGTAGAAGCACACGCGCGTCATAACGGACGCACACACTCGCGTCCGATGCGGGACTAGAATAGGCTGCGCGAAGCCGCTTGATCGACCAAGGAGGGCGCAGGCAGGTATGGAGCGAAGGCTTACCGCGATCCTTGCTGCCGACGTGGTCGGTTACAGCACGCTCATGGGCGAGGATGAGGTCGGCACGCTCGAACGACTGAAGGGTTGCCGTCGAGAACTGGTCGACCCCGCGATCAAGGAATTCCACGGTCGGATTATCAAGCTCATGGGAGACGGGGCGCTGGTCGAATTCGCCAGCGTCGTTGATGCCGTCCAATGCGCTGCCGCGATTCAGCGCCGGATGGCTGTCCGAGACCCGGGCACCTCCGACCCCCGCCACATCCGGTTTCGCATCGGCGTCAATCTCGGTGATGTCATCGTAGAGGAAAATGACATCTACGGCGATGGCGTCAACATCGCCGCGCGCCTCGAGGCTATGGCCGAGCCGGGGGGTGTATGTATCTCCGGAACCGCATTTGATCATGCCGTTCACAAGGTTGATGTCGGCTTTGCCAGTCTTGGCGAGCAGCGCCTCAAGAACATCGCCGATCCGGTTCGCGCCTATCGACTGCTGCTGGATCCCGCAGCATCGGGAAAGGTCACGGCCGCGCCACACCGGCCGAGCTCGCGCGTCATCATCCTGGCAGGCGCCGCCGCCTTGGTGATCGCCGCGATTGCAGGCATTTTCGCATGGCAGAAGTTCTCAGTGCCATCGCGGCCATCGGTTGCCGTGCTGCCGTTTGCAAACCTCGGCGGCGATCCAGGCCAGGACTATTTCGCTGACGGCATCACCGAGGATCTGATCACCGACCTCACCAAGCTGTCCGGTCTGGACGTCATCGCGCGCAACTCGGTGTTCGCCTACAAGAACAAGCCTGCAGCGCTGGCGGACGTCGCGCGCGACCTTGGCGTCCGCTTCGTTGTCGAGGGGAGCGTCCGCCGCACCGGCGAGCAGATCCGCCTCAATGCCCAGCTCATCGATACGGCAACGGGCGACAATCTGTGGGCCAACCGGTTCGACCGTGGCATGGCCGGCGTGTTTGCCGTCCAACACGAGATGAGCGGCGAGATCGCCAAGGCGCTTGGCATGCAACCTTCGGCAGCGGAAAGCGAGCGCATGGCGCGGCCGCCGACGAGCAATCTCGAGGCCTATGATTACTATCTACAAGCCGAGACGGCGTCACGCAGCGTCCTGCAGGCCGGGCTGCGGGAGGCGCTTGCGCTCTACGACAAGGCGGAGGAGCTTGACCCCGCCTTTGCCGAAGCCTTCGCGGCCGACGCGCGCACCACAATCTATATCTGGCGGGAGGCCTTCAACGACGTCATCCAGAGCGCGCCAGCACGAAAGAGAGCATATGAGAAGGCGAGCCGAGCTTTGGAACTCGACCCTGACCTTTCGTCGCCCTATGCTATTCTTGGGATCATGCAGGTCGTGAATCGCCGCTACGAAGATGCGATTGCCTCTGCCAAGAAGGCTGTTTCAATCGGTCCGGGCGATGCAGAGGCGCAAGCAGCCCTTGGATATGTTCAGTTCTACGCCGGCAATCATGCCGAGGCAGCCACTGCGGTCGAGACGGCGCTCAGGCTCGACCCCGACCTCTCAGCGATCAACCGGGAAACTGCTGGGCTGGTTTTTCTGCTCCAGGGCAATGTCGAGAAAGCGATCGAGACTCTCGAGCACACACGCGACGATGCGTCCACGGTTGGCAACTTTCGGTTTACGCTCGCTGCGGCGTATGTCCGCGGCGGCCGCCTACCGGATGCGAAAGCCGCAATCGCCGAGGGGCTCCGCCTCGTAGCAGGGTCCAGCTACGTGGACTCTTTGGCTGGGTGGGAGATGACTCATGCACATTTTCGGAATCCGCAGGATCTGGCGATACTCGTCGCCGCACTGCGCCAGGCGGGCCTCCCCCAATGGCGCTTCGGCTTTACCCCGGCCGAACAGGACCAGTTAAAGGGTGCCGAGATCGCGTCCCTCGTCATTGGCCATACACTGCAAGGCCAGATCGAACCCGGTCTCCAACCAGCCTTCCTTCAGATCGGAAGCGACGGCAAGGCGGCCTTCCGCTCTACGACGCGGCTAGTCACCGAGACCGTCTACGTCGATGGCGATCTGTTGTGCGAGCAGAGCGAGAACCTGTTCGGTCGCCCCGACTGTGGTCCCGTCTACAGACGCAACGACGCAGCCGGCAAAAGCTACTCCTATGCCAATACAAGCAAGGTGTTTCACTTCACCGTGGTTCGGTAGACGCACACGCGCGTCTCAATGATAGTGATCGAGTTCCAAATTGGCCGCGACCTTCGGCCAGTTGGCATCGGCTTTCGGGATATTTTCAGCTGCATGCGCGGCGAAATCATCCGCATTGTCGACGTCGTAGATCAGGTAGAGCTTGCCGTTGATAATCTTGAATGCCTCAGGATCGACATTGACCGTGACCCCCCCGCCCACGACTTCGCCGGCGCAGTACCCGCCATATTGAGGAGCGTACTTGACCGGTTCGCTCATGAACATTTCCTGGTGTTTCTTGCTGGCGAAATGCCAAGGTGTCCCCAGCCATTCATAAGTGAACTCTTCGGAGCCCTTCACGGCCTTGCCGTCAGTGAAGTAAGCGACCGTGTCGTAGCCCATGATCGCCACACCACCAAAATAGCCGGTGTTTACCGAATCGTCGGCACATGCCGATCCCGCGCCGGCGACCACAGCTACCGCGACCAGGGCAGCCGTCCCCAAACTCCGAACCAGTCGTGGCTTGATCATCGTGCTCATCTGTATCCTCCGTTAATCGTGGATCTCGGCGCACTTCGCCGCGTTCGCCTCGCCAAGAATTTTGGCTTGGCAGGTAGCACCATGGCGTTTGAAAAGTCGTATGATATCCGTGTTGCCCTTCCAGAATGCGCGCGTTATCGGCATGTAGCCATGCCCCTCGGCATGGTTCACATTGGCACCTTTCGCAATGAGGAACTCGGCCAGTTCAATGTGGTTTTCCTCGCCGGCCACCAGCAACGGCGTAGCACCCGCCTTGTTGGCGGCATCGTCGAGCACCGCGCCTTTTTCCAGCAGCAGCTTGGCGATCGGCAGGCTGCCCGAGAAGGCCGCCGCATGAAGCGGGGTAAAGCCGCCCGAGTTACGCGCCATGATGTCGGCACCCTTGGCCAGCAAGAAGTCGGCGATTTCCGGCTGGTTATCGAGCGCTGCAGCGATGAGCAGCGTTGCCTGGTCGCGCGCCCGGCTGTCGACGTCGGCACCGCCTGCCAGGGCTTGCTCCACGGCACCCTTGTCGCCGGCGGCGATGGAGTCGAACAACTGCTCACCTGCGGCTGCTGTTGTAGCCGTCAAAACCAGCATTCCAAGTGCCAGCAATCCGCGCATTGTGCAAGGTAGCATATTAGCTTGTGGTCATACAAGCTGTCCTGGGCACATCAGGTGGATCCAAGGCGGACGGCGCGGCCAGACATAGCGAACGCGGCCCAGGGCGGGAAGGCGTTAGTGCTACTGGCTTCGTCAGTACGGCACCAATCCAGGCTGAATTTTGAAGAGCGTCGATTACCGAGGCGCCGAGCGGCGTCGAGCGTAACCGCCTGTTGCTCCGTTGGGATAGCCGGTAAGCGCAAAGGTGGCCGTTGGCGGAAGTGTCCGCTTTCGGATGCAACTATGGCTTGCTCAATGACCGACATGGGGCGCAAAGCTGCCATTCGTAACCGGCGTACACATAGGAAGTGCATAGGACATTTCAGGAAAAAGCCCATTCCTCATCGGTCGGCGCAATCAGCCCGTTCCGCAACCGGCTGTGAAGTTCATGCCACGACGGATCAGTCACGAAGCCTCTCATGGTTCCACATGCCTCGGCGAAGGAAATGTCGCCCAGGCGGTCGATAAGACCACTCAATCCACGGTTCCTGCCATTTAGGAATAGTTCGAGCGGATCATCGTCACACTCAATTACCCGATGTCCCCAGGCACCCGGTATGTCCTCGTTTGCGAGAGCCTGCCGAAGATCTTCATCCACACCTGCGGCCTTGAGCGCCCGGCAGACGACATAGCGCATCAGGGGGTAGTAGATCGGCTGATAGCTGCCTCCAAGCGCGCGCACGCCGGGCAGGATCGACAAAACCAGAAACATCAGCAGGAGATTCGGGACAAGGCTGCGGTTTGCCAGCCGCTCGAGAATGTCGGGGGCTGTGAAGCACGCCACCTTCATACCGGTCGCAGGATCGATGAGTTCGCCGGCGATCAGACGCAACGGACGGCGTTTGCCATTTTCATAGAACCAGAAGAAATCAGTACCCCGAGCGAGCCAGCCACTCCACGGGCCAGACGCGAGTCCGTCGAGGCCGGCAAGGATGTTGGAAGCGAACTTCGGGTCTTCCAGCAGTCTCATGCGTAGCCAGGAATTTTCCTCCGACAGATGGTTGGCCACCAGGTCGGCAACATCCTCGTCGTCGATCTGCAGGAAGGCGAAGCGGCCTCCGAACATTTTTGGCCAAAGGATGAGATTGGCTGCCTTGATGGCGTGCGCGGGCCGCTCGAATTGCGTCTTCGGCAGAAGGCTACGAAGCAGCGTGAGCGCGTCTCCGCCAGTGCTTGGCTCCGTCGGTAACAACTCGAACCTGTAAGGTCCCGGCCCGGCTAGCAGGCTGTATCCGATCATCCGGCTTCGGCTCAGGCCAAAGACGTTGACCGGCTTGCCGTCAACGGTGATCCAGCCTGGTCCCTTGCGTGGCTTTTCGACGAGACTCACCGTCGAAACGGCGTAGGAAACGTAGGTCGAACAGCCATGCGCCGAGAGACCAAGGAGGCTGAAGATATGCGTATAATAGGCTTCCGGCTCCAGGAGGAGAAACAAATGAGGGCCTGTCTGCAACACGCGGCGCCTTTGGAAATCCCTGCAGATTTCCAAGGCGGTATCGGCAGACAACCCGTTTCGTGTCGCTGCCTTCCTGATGATGTCGAGTAGTTTGGTGAAGGCTCGGAGCCGGATTTCTGGCATGGGAACCGAAGCCGGCGCCGTAAACAGGCGAAACGCATAATCACGGATCGGCCGGGAATGGTATGGGCTCATCCAGGGGTAGAGTGCCGTCAGCGACCCCAGGACTGCCTGTTTCGCATCTACGCCTGCTGTTAGCTCTTCCACCTCACGTTTCACCTTTTTCTCGTGTCTGAATTACACCCACGCTCAAACACAAAATACTGACGAGGAGCGCCACGCCAAAGCTCAAGAAAATCGTCGAAGGAAATGCTCGATCTCCGACAGCGGCGGCGATGCCGAAGATGAGTAACCCGAGCACCACGGCCACACTATGCATAATGCCTTTGGCCCGGCCCAAAAGATAAATGGATACATGCGACTGCAATGTGACTTCAACGCTGACGCGTCCAAGATTGTATAGAAATCCGAGCGCGACAAAAAGGATCACTGTCCAGGGCGTGGGCAGAGATGCCAGCGCCATGAGTACCAGCGCCGTTAAGCCCAAAAGCATGAGATGCCGCACGTGGGTACTCATCGCTCTTTCAATCCGGAATAGAGAGACCGCACCGATCAGTGAGCCCGCCGACCATGCAGCCTCAAGGTAGCCGAAATCCGCGGCAGTACCCTTCTGCTCCTGGAAGACGAAGCTAGATCCCATGACGCTGACAAGCACCGCGCTTGTGTAGAGAAGCGCGTAGACGCCGATGAGACGACGCAGGCTTGGATCTAATTGTGCTGCCGAGATTTTGGCGAAGCGGACATCACGCGAAACCGGTTGCAGCCGCATCAAGGCTAGGCAGCCCGATGAAAACAAAAAGAAGGCAGCAATAACGGTGAATGGCAGGACTGGGGAGCGATCATGCAGCAAAGGCCCTGCAAGCAAAGCTGCGCCGAGATTGCCGACCTGCATGACGAAGAAGACGGCGGAATTCGAGGCTACAAGATCGCGGCCGTCAGCTATCACGGGGATCATTGATTGAGAGCTTGTAAGCGCGACACGGTCGCAAAACGAAAAGAGGGCCGCTGACAGACAGATAATCACAAACACGTCCATGTCGAGAAGCGCGCAAGCGGTAGCCAGCATAACGACGAAGCGGCTGAGGTCTGCCGCAACGTTCAAGCATCGCCTGTCAAATCGATCCGCCGCTACACCGGCCAGAGGGCTCGCGATGAATTCGACAACGCTGACGATCGCAAGGAACGTCGCCACGCCGGCGGTTCCGTACCCTCGCTCGACGAGAATCCAGGCGGAGGCGATGTAGTAGCCGTTTCGGGCAACGGCCGCCGATAGCGTGCTGGCCAGGAATCCGAGGCAGGGACTGGACCGGCCGGCCCGTCCTTTGCCATGATGAACTCGAACCAGGTTTGACATGAGCGGCGTATCCGGCTGACCGCCGATGGATACCGTCTTCCGCCAAGCCTGCTTTACTGTGATGTTGGGGTTTTCCGATACTTGCTGAGAACCGACAAGCGGCGGGCTAGATTCTGCAGTTACGACGAAACTCCGTCGGGACCGCGCCGAATGCCCGCTTAAAGGCGGTCGTGAAATGGCTCGAGCTGCCGAAACCACATTCCATCGCGATTTCCGTCGCCGACAGACTGGTCGATCGCAGCATGTCCGCGGCCTGCTCCAGCCGTCGCTGCGCAATGAATGCGTGCGGCGTCATGCCTGTCGACTGCTTGAAGGCCCTCCAGAAATGGAACCGGCTAACCCCAATTTCTTTCGCCAGATCGGCGAGCGTAGGTCTGCCGTCCGACAACGTCTCGATCATGTCCACCGCCCGCTTGAGATCGAACGATGACAAACCGCCTTTTGCCGGCTCCTGATGGAAGCCGTTCAACCTCAACATTTGGCCGAGCAATTGCGTGGCGTGGCACTCCACCATCGTTGCGCTGATGGGGTCAGGCTGCTTGAGCTCCAAGGCAATCCTCTGCAACGCCAACTCTACAGTGCCGTCCCGAAACCCGATCGACGGCGGCAGCACTGCCGGGCGATGGCGAGCCGTTCCCGCAAACACATCGTCGGCGAACTCTTTTGCAATCGAGACCAGGAGGTAGGAAGCGGTCGCGTCCCCCTCGTCCCACCCATTCCAATCACTGCCGGCGGGCATGAAGATTATCGAACCGGCCCGGCGCGGCAAAAAGGCAATCCGGCGCCCATCCACGATGTCTTCTCCGCGGCACGCCGTGCCCTTCAGGTTCATCAGGAACAAATGGTTTGGCTGCAGGATTCTTGTTTCCTGGCGCTCAAGCCCGGTTCTTTTGACCACGTCCGCCCGTACGCTGCCCCAATTCTCATACTTGTGGGCAAGCGATTGGTGGCGTGACCGGCGGTTCTCGGTCGGGTCGAGGGCAAGAGTATTCACGTATCCGCAGCCTCCTTACTGGCGAGCGGCCAGTCGTCGCATGATGTGGCGAACCATGGGTTGCTGAACAACACGCAAATAACTCTGGATTGGTAGAAGATGTGACTTTAGCGAAAAAATGGCAAACGAGTGAAAGCCGCCTGTATCCGGCAGGCCTACCAGTTGGCTCAGCCAATACTTGAGCCCGGTGAAATATTAGACCCCACTTATCTTGGTGGAATTTCCCCCATCGACGTATCGGCATCTCACCAATGGAACGGTGTTGGAGGCATACTGCGATGCGTGGACTCGACGACTTTCTGGCTGAGTGCGACCACGGCCCACGGATCAACGGACTGGCAGGCTTTTTCGCCGCGACCGCCGCTGGCAAGAGCGGGATGCCAATCCGCAAGCCCGTCGCGGACGCCCGCCTTCTGCCGAGCGATGAACTGCTGCACGGCTTGGTCAGCCTGCATGCGGCACGACAAGGTTTTTTCGACCAGCACTACCACGGCAGCATTCCCTACAGATTGGAGGAAGAGTGCCGGATGGCCTACGCAGTGCTGAAATACGCACGGCATCGTGGTGGTCCGCTTTCGCTATATAGCCTTGGAACAGCGGAAGGCACGATGGCGAGGACACTGTCGGAACTGTCCGATGGGCAGGTACGCTCACTGTCGTGCAGCCCGAACGCGGAGAATTACAAATGCTTCATGGCTTATGGCCAACCACCGCACGCCGACTTTTTCATTGGTCCCTTCCATCATTTGACAAAGGACGTCCTGGGCTCGGATCCGCGACTGGCAAATTTTGCCCACGGGTTCGACATCATTCTCGAAGATACCACCTTTCAGATGTACTCGCCCAACAGAGCAAGCCAGATCGAGTTCGTGACACAGCACCTCAAGCCGGACGGAATCTTCGTCTTCGTCGAGAAGTTCCGGGCAACCGAGGAGCCGGACTACAGGCGTCGCGAATACCAGAAGGATTTCGGCTTCAAGGCGCGCTATTTTCCCCCAGACGAAATCGAGAAAAAGCAAACCCTCGTTCTGAATACGATGTTCGGCAATGAGGTGACTTTGGCAAAGATGGCTGACGCCATACGCGCGCATTTCAGCTACTGCGCCCTGACCTGGAACAGCGGAAATTTCTGTAGTCTCGCGGCGAGCAATAGCGAGGAAAACCTGAACCGATACCTTTCCCAGATGGCCGCTCCGGCCATTCCGCACGAGTACGTCTACGAAACGAGCTTGTGTCCGCCCCTGCCCGTTAGCGTCCCTGCCGCGCAGGAATAGGCTCCTCAGCCTTGGGACAGGTCGACAACACGTTGCGTCGTTTGGACCATGTCTTCGCGGCTGTCGACCATGGCAGCCTCAGGCAGGCCGCAAGAGTTCTCAGGGTGAGGGAATCCTGTGTCAGCCGCAACATCGTTGCTCTCGAACAATTGCTGGACATGCAGTTGTTTGACCGCGACGTCCATGGCGTTCGGCTGACCGAAGCAGGCCGGGCCTGGACTAACCTCGTCCGGGCTCATTATGAAGGGTTGCAAGATGCCATGGCCGGAGGTGGTCCTGGCGACCAGGATGCCAAAACAGTCAAGATAGGGTTGTGCGGTCAGATAGGACGGGCGTTCGTGGCGCGGCTTGTCGATCGATTTCGCGGCTTGCATCCGGACGTGAGCATCGCCATCGAGGACGTTCCCCATGATCAGTGTCTGGCGGCAATACGTCGCCGGCGCCTTGACATCGTGTTCACGCACGGGCTCGAGAACGGCGCCTTATGCCGCAGCGAGCTATTTGGACACGAGCGCTTGTTCATTCTCCTGCCCTGTTACCATCCGCTTGCTGAAAGGTCTGCGGTCACATGGGCAGATCTTGCAGATACCTGCCTGCTGGTTTCGGTCGGATCGCCGCTGGATCCGGTTTTGTTGGAAAAGATTGCCGCAGGTGGTGGCCCCGCTATTCAAATATGTCGCGCGAGCGAAGCGACGGTCATCCTCAAGGTGCAACTCGGTCAAGGCGTTACTCTGGCGGGCGAAGGTTTTGCCAGGACAGTCGCCATCGACGCTACAGTATGGAAACCCATCGACGGTCAGCACAGCATCAGTTCGATTAAGGCGGTGTGGCTGGAATCGAACCCAAAGCGTGCGCTTCTGCGCCTGGTTGGGACCGCAAGAAACCTGGTGGCCGCAACGCGACCCGGGCCTACCCCTGTCAATGGAGGAAGTTCGGGACGCCGCGGCGCGATTTCTGAAGTCACGCCATGACTGGGAGGTGCGACTGACCCGGTTTGACTTCAGTCGTCCAGCCTCTAACCACCCTCCGAACGCTTTGCCCTGGCAAAGCCTCGATCCGTCGCAATGAACCGCTCCAGCATCGCAACGATGAGGCGCGGCGCATCGGCGGGCCGTTGCCCCGCTTCGCGGCCGAGGATCTCGGCATAAGCCGTCAGATCACGGTGCAGTGCCGCAGGGAGTTCCACCATGACCTTGACAGGCTTGTCGTCAGCGATTGGCCCCAGTTTCAGCTTGGCCATTTCAGCCCCCCATAAGGTTCGAGCACGAGATCGCGTGTGACGATCACCCGCACCGGGAATCCCGGTCGGATGGTGAGCGTCGGCGCTATGTTGAGCTGCCGCTGGACGATCTGCTGGCCTGTCTGGCTGATGCTGTCGGAAGCACCCTGGCGAAGAGCGCGCATGATGTCGCTCTCCTGGCCCGATGAGCCTGCTTGCGCGCCGATGCTCAGAACCGTGGAAAGTGCTGCAGCCTTGAACAACTCGCCCCAGTGATAGTCGACGCCGTCCTCGAGACCGGCATAGCCCTCAGCGTCCGCGCCAGGCTCACGTTCAGAACGATGGAGCGGCCGTCAGGAAAAATCAGCCTGGTCCATACCAGCAACACGCGACGCTGGCCGAAGCCGACCCCATTGTCATACTGGCCGATGAGGCGCGTCCCCTGCGGAATGAGACGGATATGTCCGGTGGGGCTGTCATAGACATTCTCCGTCACCTGCGCGGTAATCTGACCGGGCAGGTCTGAGCGAATGCCGGTGATGAGGGCAGCTGCGATGACGGCGCCCGCCTGCAGGACGTTTTTCGACGCCGGCGCCCCGACGCGATCAGGTGAGACGGTTAGCTTGTCCGCCGGCTGATCAAGCAACGCGCGCTGCCGGTCCTGCGCCGAGGGCGTCGCTGGTTGCGGCGCGAGGCCAAGGCTGGCGAGCTCGGTCTGTGGCATGGTGCCTGTCGCGCCTGTTCCAGGCTGAGCGGCAGTCGCGTCGCTTGCGGGCCGCGTTTGCGTGGACGCGAACAGACGCGCGGTCCTCGCCGCTTCCAGTTCCTGCTCCCGGCGCTGCTCCTCCTGGTCCGGTCCAACGGGACCTGTCGATGGCGCGGGGCCGCCATTCTGCGCGGCGAGGATCGGGCGGCCAAGATCGCCGGGAAGCGGTGGGCCGAGCTTTGGAACGCCCGTATAGTCCTTTGGCAGACCGGCGAGCCCATCGGGCGTCGAACGATTATCGGTTGAATAGAGCTCCTGACCCTGGCCTTGCTGACGGTTCTGAAGCGCGTAAATCAGCGCACCGCCGACAGCGAGGCTAGCGGCGAGCCCCAATCCGGCCAACGCCTTGCGGGACAGACGCGTCACGCGCGACGGCTCGGCGCGCAGCCGCATGGCCGCGGCCGGCTCACCTGTCAACGGCCGGGCGTCATCCTCGACCGGTGCCTCCGGCCGGGCGTCATTCGCCGGCCCCCGGCCTTCTTTCTTCCCGGGATCCATTTTGTCGCTCATGATGACGACCCTCCCCTGCCTGTTCGGAGGTTCGTCGCTGGCGGGGTCTCACCAGGGCCATGCATCCATGAAAATCGACTGCTCCTTACCCCATCGGTGCGGGAGACGCGGACGCGCCTCTGGTTCTTGCCGGCGCCGAGGCGCAACTCGGCGGCGGCAAACATCCGGTCGACGATCATGTAGTTGCCGCGCACGCGATAGTTGACCAGCTCGGACGTGTCGCCTTCCGGCCCTACCACGAAGAGTGGCGGCATCTCACCCTGGCCGATGCCCCGCGGGAACTCGATGAACACCTGCTTGCCATCGTCGAAGGCGCGCAGCGGCCGCCACGGTGCGCGATCGCCCGTCACCTCGTAGCGGAAATTGACGCGAGAAAGATCGATGCCTGTCGAGACCGGCTGTGCAGCCTCAGCTTGCTGGTTCTGCCTGCGCAAGGCGATGAGTTGGTCCTGCGGGTATTGCCAGGAAACCGACGCCATATAGGTCGACGGCGTCGAGCGCAGTTCCATGTGATAGGTACGCCGATCGGTATTGATGACGAGATTGGTGAGAAGGTCGGCGCGCGTCGGCTTGACGAGTATGTGGACCTGCTTGGCCGCGCCCGTACCGCTCTCGGTATCGCCGATGATCCAGCGCACGGTGTCGCCGGCGGCGACGGGACCGGAACCGACGAGCTGCTCGCCGGGCTGGAGCGCGATGTCGGTGATCTGCCCCGGCGAGGCATAGACCTGATAGAGCGCGCCATCGACGAATGGATAGACCTGCATCGAGTTGATGAAGCCGTTGCGGACAGGCTGGACGCGCGCGGCCGCATTGGCCAAGTTCACGCGCGCGGTCGGATCGGTCGGTTCCGGGTCGGGCTTTGCGGCCTTGCCGACCGGCTTCAACTGGCCTGGAAGCGGCAGCGGCTTCGACAGCTCCACCACCTTGACGGGCGGTGGCGGATCGACGGCATGCACGGCCGGGACCGGATCGTCATAGGAAATCTCCGGCGGCTTCTGCCTGGTGGCGCAGCCCGCAAGCGCCGAAGTGCAAAGCAAAAGCGCTGGAAGGGCCATTTTGCGGAAGGCCGGCATTGCGTGGATGAGGAAAACCGGACGCCCCCAGGGGGCGGCTTTGCAGAGTACGGGCATCATTGTCCAAGCTCCTTCGACCAGTTGATGGCGTTGATGTAGATTCCAAGCGGGTTCTTCCTCAGCGTGTCGGCGTCGCGCGGGGGCTGGACGACAATGGTGAGGATGGCGGACCAGCGCTCCGTGGAAGCCAGTGAGCCGTCCTGATAGCGGCGTTCGACCCAGGCGATTCGGAAGCTCACCGGCGATGCGCGGATGACCGACGACACATCGACGGCGACCTGCTGCTTGCCGACCTTGGTGAACGGGTCATTGGCGCGCGCATAGTCGTTGAGAGCCAGCGCCCCGCCCTGCGTCGCGAAGTCGTAGGCGCGCAGCCAGTTCTGCCGCACGATGACCGGATCGGCGGGGATCGACCTCACCTGTTCGATGAAGTGCGCCAGGTAGAAGGCAATCTGCGGATCGTTCGGCTGATAGTCGCCGACCGCAGGTCCCACAGCCTGCGCCTGGCCGAGACGATCGACCTGCACCACCCAAGCATGATCGAGCCTTTGGCGGATTGCCAGATGAGCGCGGCCGAGAACCCCGCGGCGAGCGCCAGGCAACCGAAGGCCATGGTGCGCCAGTTGCGCGCCTGCACGCGAGCCGAACCGATGCGCTCGTCCCAGAGCTGAGCAGCGCGTTGGTAGGGGGTCTCGGGTTGTGGGGACTTGCCGTAGTGCGTGGACGGTCGTTTGAACATGCTCAGTCACTTTCAGAGAGGTTGATCGAGGAGCCGCCGCCATGGCTGTCGCCACTGCGAACGGCGTGGGCGGCGGCCTGGACGCCATGGGTCATCTGTTGCGAGCGCTTCATGCGCTTCGCCCAGGCTGGCTGACTTTCGGTTGCGGAGGACGCGACGGGTGCGGAGCCGGCTTCGGGCGCGTTCGCGCCGATTGTGCCAGCCGTGGATGACCCGCCCGTCGTCTCGAAGGCAGCGCGAGCGCCCGACTGGTAGCTGTGCTTCATGCTGCCTGCCGCATTATTGGCCGCGCGCTTCAGCGGTGAGATGGCACCTTGGGCGCCGGCTCTGATGACACCGCCGAGCCCGGATGCGACGCCGGAAAAGCCAGACTCTCCGGCCGCGCTGAGGCCGTAGGCTGTGGACGCCCTGCCCGCCATGGCGGCACCGCCACGGGCCGCCGCTGCAGCACCGCCACTGACAGCCGCGCCTCCAGACACGACTGCGCCGCCGGCCGCAGTGCCGACTGCTGCCATGCCTCCGACGGCGAGCCCAGCGCCGACCGCAGCACCCGCGCCGAGTTGCGGGCCGCCGGAGACGAGGCCGTTGGCAATGCCAGGTCCAAATATGCCAAGGCCGAGCAGCGACAACGCGGCCAGCACGATCGCCATGGCATCGTCGATCGACGGCGTGTTGCCGCTGAACCCCGCGGTGAACTCGGAAAAGAGCGTTGAGCCGATGCCGATGATGACGGCGAGCACCAGCACCTTGATGCCGGACGAGATGACGTTGCCAAGCACCCGCTCGGCCATGAAGGCGGATTTGCCGAACAGACCGAAGGGGATGAGCACGAAACCGGCGAGCGTGGTCAGCTTGAATTCGATCAGCGTGACGAAAAGCTGGATTGCCAGGATGAAGAAGGCCAGCAGCACCAGCGCCCAGGCGAAGAACATGCAGGCGATCTGGATGAAGTTCTCGAAGAAGGACCAATAGCCCATCAGGTTCGAGATCGAGTCCAGCAACGGCCGGCCGGCATCGAGCCCGGTCTGCGCCACCTTGCCCGGGCGCATGAGATCGTTGACGGTAAAACCCGTACCCGAGGCCTTCAGGCCGAGCCCGGCGAAGCTTTCGAAGACGATGCGGGCGAGATTGTTCCAGTTGGAGATGAGATAGGCGAAGACGCCGACGAATAGGGTCTTCTTGACCAGGCGCGCCATGATGTCGTCGTCCGCACCCCAGGACCAGAAGAGCGCAGCCAACGTCACGTCGATGACGATCAGGGTTGTGGCGATAAAGCCGACCTCCCCGCCGAGCAGGCCGAAGCCGCTGTCGATGTAGCGCGTGAAGACTTCGAGGAAATGGTCGATGACGCCCATGCCGCCCATGTCAGCGAGCCTCCGGCCGAGGAGGCTCGACCTGCATCGCGGGAGTGGTCACATCCATCCGCGTCCCTCCTTTCCGGTCGGCTGACGCCGGCACATCAGGGAATAACGTTTTCGGGGCAACGGCAGCAGGCGCCGTTGCCGAGTCACCTGGAGCGAGAAACCGGCGCCGGCTCTCTCCCCACGCTTTCAGACAACCGGGATCGCGAGGACCGGCCTCGCCGATCCCGGAACAGCGGCGCAATTCGAACGCGAGCGGGTCTTGTGACGCGGTGGAACGGTCCCGTGTCCCAAGGGCGTCAGGCTCATCGTCCTTGCTGCTCATCTCGATCGCGGTCACTGTCAAAGCGACCGCGATGAAGATGACCGCGCCGATGCGAGCGAGGAGCTTGCCTTCCATCGCGCCGACCTCAGTTCTTGCCATAGAACATCTGCGCACTGCCGGGCTGGTAGCCCGAGCCCTGCGTCAGGAAGCGCCGGCGCTGCTCTCGGCCCTGGTCGACGGCGGTGGCCTGTTCGGCCGATTGCAACGCCTGCGCCCGACCGTTCGCGGCGACGACAGCGGTGAGATCGGCGAGCTGCTGCACTTGGAGCGCGAGGAGCTGGTTGCCGGCCTGTGTTGCCTGAAGCGCGCCGGTCGCACCCTGGCTCTGGCCGACCAACGCCGACATCTCACTGCGATTGGTGTCGATGTTGCCGACGACGCCCGCCTGCACACGCATAGCGTCCTGAAGGCCACCAACCGTGTTGCCCCAGCGCGAGCGCGCGTCGGCGACGAGTTGCTGATCCGAAGCCGACAGCGAGACGTTGCCGTATTTCTGCTGGAAAGCCTGATCGATCTGCTGGACGTCATAGGCAACGTTCTGCGCCTGACCGAGCAGTTGCTGCGTACGCTGCACGGACTGCTGGAGTTGTTGCAGAGAGGAGAACGGCAGGCTCGCGAGATTGCGGGCCTGGTTGATGAGCATCTGCGCTTCGTTCTGAAGCGAGGTGATCTGGTTGGTGATCTGTTCGAGCGAGCGCGCTGCCGTCAGGACGTTTTGCGAATAGTTCGAGGGATCGAAAACGATCAAGGCCTGTGCCGGCGTCGCCAGCATCGGCGAGAGCGCGGCAGGAGCGACAAGCAGTGCGGCGGCGAACCGCATGCCAAGGGAACGGCGTTGTTTCATGGGGACTTCTCCTTGTTGGTGAGGGCGGGGCTGGTTAGGGCGGGAACGAGTTCAGCGGCCCAGCCGACGCCACGGTGGGTGAGCCAGGCAGCGAGGAACCCGTCGCGGCCATGCTCGGCGACGATGCTGGCGATCGCGGCCTGGTCGGTCTTCGCGGATACAGCGCAGAGCGCGAGTGCCACATCCGACAGACCGAGCTCGAACAGCCGGTTGCCGCGTCGGGACTGGCAGTAATAGTCGCGCTTTGGCATCGCCCGCGCGATGATCTCGATCTGCCGATCGTTGAGGCCGAATCGACGATAGATCGCCGTGATCTGCGGCTCGATGGCGCGCTCGTTCGGCAGGAGAAGCCGGGTCTGGCAGCTCTCGATGATCGCGGGCGCGATTGCCGAGCCGTCAATGTCGCTGAGCGACTGCGTGGCGAAGATGACGCTGGCGTTCTTCTTGCGCAGCGTCTTTAGCCATTCGCGGAGCTGGCCGGCAAAGCCCTCATCGTCCAGCACAAGCCAGCCTTCGTCGATGATGAGAAGGGTTGGCGAGCCATCGAGCCGGTCCTCGATGCGATGGAAGAGATAGGACAGGACGGCGGGCGCGGCACCTGTTCCGATCAGCCCCTCGGTTTCGAATGCCTGGACCGACGCCGATCCGATATGCTCGTGCTCGGCATCGAGCAGGCGGCCATAGGGACCTCCGACGCAATAGGGACGTAATGCCTGCTTGAGATCGTTTGATTGCAGCAGCACGACCAGGCCGGTGATGGTGCGCTCCTCGACAGGCGCGGACGCCAGAGAACTCAACGCCGTCCAGATATGCTCCTTGATCTCAGGCGTGATCGTCACATTCTCACGCGTCAGGATCGCCACGATCCAGTCGGCGGCCCAGGCGCGCTCGGGGACATCGTGAATGCGCGCGAACGGCTGGAGACTGACGCTATCGGACGCTCCATCGCTGAGATCGCCGCCGAGATCATGCCAGTCGCCGCCCATGGCGAGTGCCGCCGCGCGGATCGAGCCGCCGAAATCGAAGGCAAATACCTGTGACCCCGCATAGCGGCGGAACTGCAGCGCCATCAGCGCCAAGAGCACGGACTTGCCCGCGCCTGTCGGGCCGACGATCAGCGTGTGGCCGACGTCGCCGACATGAAGCGAAAGCCGGAACGGGGTCGAGCCTTCGGTCTTGCCGAAAAGCAGAGGGGGCGCTGCAAGATGCTCGTCCCGCACCTCGCCCGCCCACACCGCGGAAAGCGGAATGATGTGGGCGAGATTGAGGGTGGAGATGGGAGGTTGACGGACGTTGGCGTAAACGTGACCCGGCAGGCTGCCGAGCCAGGCGTCGACGGCGTTGATGGTTTCGATAATTGCCGTGAAATCGCGGCCCTGGATGACCTTTTCGACCCGGCGCAGTTTCTCGTCGGCGATGCCAGGATCATCGTCCCAAACAGTCACCGTCGCGGTGACATAAGCCATGCCCGCATAGTCGGCGCCGAGCTCCTGGAGCGCCATGTCGGCATCAGCGGCCTTGTTTGCGGCGTCGGTGTCCACGAGGACGGACGCCTCGTTGGTCATCACCTCCTTGAGGATCGCGGCGACCGATTTGCGCTTGGCGAACCATTGACGCCGGATCTTTGTCAGCAGCCGGGTCGCATCAGTCTTGTCGAGCAGGATCGCGCGTGTCGACCAGCGATACGGGAAGGCCAGCCGGTTCAGCTCGTCGAGCAGACCCGGCGTGGTCGCGGTCGGGAACCCCGTGACCGTGAGAATGCGCAGATGCAACGCGCCAAGCCGCGGCTCAAGCCCGCCGGTCAGCGGCTGGTCGGCCAGCAGGACATCGAGATACATCGGCGTTTCGGGAACGCGGACACGGTGGCGATTGGTCGAGACGCAGCCATGCAGATATGTCAGCGTCTCGGCGTCATCGAGCCAGCGGCACTCCGGCATGAAGGCTTCGACTAGGCGCAGGACGCGGTCGCTGCGGTCAGTGAACCCGGTCAGCACCTCATTGGGGTCGAGGCCCTTCTTCTCCCGCCCTTCGTAGAGCCAGCTTTCCGCGCGGGCGGTGTCTTCGGCGGGCGCAAGATAGGTGAGCGTCAGGAAGTAGCTGGACTCGAAATGCGCGCCGGCCTCCTCGAAGCCCGCCTTGCGCTCCGCATCGACCAGCGTCGAGGCCGCATCCGGAAAGCTGCTGTCGGGATAGCGCGTCGAGGCATGGCGCTGTGCCTCGACGAAGATCGCCCAGCCGGAGCCGAGGCGGCGGAAGGCATTGTTGAGCCGGCCGGCGACGGCGACCAGTTCGGCCGGCACGGCGCTGTCGAGATCGGGACCGCGAAAACGCGCGGTGCGCTGGAAGCTGCCGTCCTTGTTGAGGACGATTCCAGCGCCGACCAATGCCGCCCAGGGCAGGAAGTCGGCGAGCCGGCTGCTGCGGTTGCGATATTCGGCAAGGTTCATCATAGGTGCGACCTCGCTTAGACCGTGAGATGCGCGGGTATGCGCAGGTGCCGGCGAACGACGTCGGCGAAAAGCGGATCGCGCTTGGCCGCCCAGACTGCGGCAACATGGCCGATCGCCCAGATGGCGATGCCGACGAGCCACAGACGCAGCCCCAGCCCCACGGCGCCCGCGAGCGTCCCGTTCATGATCGCAATGGCGCGCGGGGCGCCACCGAGCAGGATCGGCTCCGTCAGCGCGCGGTGTACAAGGACCGTATAGCCGGGCACTGTATAATCCGGCATTGGGCCGCCCTGTTCGACAGCGCCCGCCATCAGACCAGCGCTCCGCCGCCGAACGAGAAGAACGACAGGAAGAAGCTCGACGCCGCGAAAGCGATGGACAGGCCGAACACGATCTGGATGAGCCGGCGGAAGCCGCCAGACGTGTCGCCGAAGGCGAGCGTCAGGCCGGTTACGATGATAATGATCACCGCCATGATCTTGGCGACCGGACCTTCGATCGATTGGAGGATCTGTTGCAGCGGCTGTTCCCACGGCATTGACGAGCCGGAGGCATAAGCGGGCGCGGCCATCACCAGGATGAGCGTGGCACCGGAGACGGTCATGGCGAGACGATGGCGCGCGAGGCGCAGGCGTTGGATCATGGAATTTCTCCTTCAGGGCTTTGGATGAGCAAGGTCGGGCTGTCGTCGCCCTCGAGGACGGCTGGCGCGACCCGGTAATCGCCGTCCGGGCTCAGGCCATCGACACGGGCGAGTTCGGACAGTCGGCGGGCTGAGCCGCGGCCGGAAAGGACGGCAACCAGGTCGATCGTCTCGGCGATCAGCGCGCGTGGAACCGTGACCACGGCTTCCTGGATCAGCTGCTCCATCCTTCGGAGCGCACCTATGGCGCTGCCGGCGTGGATCGTGCCAAGGCCGCCGGGGTGGCCGGTGCCCCAGGCCTTGAGCAGTTCGAGCGCCTCGGCCCCGCGCACCTCTCCGACTGGAATGCGGTCGGGGCGCAGGCGCAGCGATGAGCGAACAAGATCGGAGAGCGACGCGACACCGTCTTTCGTTCGCATCGCCACGAGATTCGGCGCTGCGCATTGCAGTTCCCGCGTATCCTCGATGATCACGACGCGATCGACGGTCTTGGCCACCTCGGCCAACAGCGCGTTGATCAGCGTGGTCTTGCCCGTGGAGGTGCCGCCTGCAATGAGGATGTTCGCGCGGTTGGCAACGCCCTGGCGCAGCGCGTCCACCTGCTGCGCCGACATGATTCCGGTCGCGACATAATCTTCGAGGGTGAAGATGGCGACGGCGGGCTTGCGGATCGCGAAGGCGGGCGCCGCGACGACGGGAGGAAGAAGCCCTTCGAACCGCTCCCCCGTCTCGGGCAGCTCGGCCGAGACACGTGGGGCGCCGGCATGGACTTCGGCACCGACATGATGAGCGACGAGGCGAACGATGCGCTCGCCGTCCGCTGCTGACAAACGCTCTCCTGTGTCGGACAACCCCTCGGACAGGCGGTCGATCCACAAACGTCCATCGGGATTAAGCATCACTTCGACGATGCCGGCGTCGTCGAGATAGCGCGCGATCGCAGGTCCGAGCGCTGTGCGCAGCATGCGTGCGCCGCGCGCCAGACCTTCTGAATTGTGAGGCGAAGCTGCCATCCTGTCCCCGTTTCGATCCGGGGGAACATGGACGGCCCCTGGACGGGGATGATTAAGAGAGCCGCATCTCGAGTGGTTTCAACACCTATATCGAGGCGTAGTGGCGTAGCGTGCAAATACAGGAGATTGGCGGTGCCGACCTGTGATCAAGGCCGGCGATCTTCAGGCAAGGGCGGCGCTCGCCGTCAATTGTGCGCTCGTCGGTAAAGCCGTCAGATCACGCGGCTTCAGCACGAGTTGACCGTCGAGGCTTGTGGCGAACCACCACGTCGACCTTGTAGTCGAGCCGGTCCAGACAGCGAACCAGCCTGTCTATTGAAAACTTACCCGTTCGCCCTGTGGCGATCGCGGAGACGTCGGGCTGTTTCATTCCGAGCAGTTCAGCCGACTTCGCCTGGGTCAGGCGCCGGCGCTTGATAATGGCGCGGATCTCGCGGGCCAGCTTGGCCTTGAGCAATTCCTCTTCGGGATTGTCAAAGCCGAGGTCCGCAAACACGTTGCCGCTGCTCACTTCGGCGGTGATGTCTTCCGTCATGACTTTGTTCCTTTCCCATAGTTTTCACGATAGTGCGCCTCGGCCGCCTTCAATCGTACTGTGACGAGATCGATTTCATGCTTGGGTGTCTCCCTGCCCCTCTTCGACTTCTTCTGGAAGCAATGAAGGACGTAGATCACGCCAGCGAAGCGGACGGTGTAGACGGCGCGGTAGGTATTCCGTCGAAGTCGTCGACCACCTCGAGGATGCTGCGGCCCCCAAACCCTTTCAGGGCTTTGACAGCCGGGTGCTCCTCACCATTCTGGGCGTCGTTGATTGCGACACCCATCAACCGGCGAACATCGACCGGAAACTCGCGCAGGTCATCCTTCGACGATCCCATCCATACCGTGAGCTTTTGGTTTTTCATTCGCCCTTTGCCTTATAGCATACAGACTATAATTTTCAACGAAAAGATCCTGACACCGCCTAGCCACTGAGATAACTGGTTCGGCTCAGACGGCTGCTTTTTCTAGAAGCTCATAAAGGCGTGGTCCCTCATGCAATCACGGATCTTGAATTGCGGATTTCGCGCCCAACATGGTTCCCGTATCAGCGACCCTGCCCTGCGGCTGTCTAGCTCTTGTCTGCCAAACCCCCCGACAGGTTGGCAACGCGAGTTCCATGACAACATATCGTTACAATACTTTGATATGCTTGACATATCGATGCTTGCAAAATCTCGGTCCGCCAGTCCGTTCAGCGCGCGGGCGTGCCGGGCTGGTGTGTGTCCAGACCGCCATCGATGTCCTCGGAGATCTCCTGCCGAAGCTTTGGACCTCTCGCCAGGCGCCGGCCGAGCGCGGTGACGAAGGCATCATAGCGCTCGCCAGCCTTGGAGTGGGCTGCCTGTGCCGCGGGCTCGGGCAAAGCCGGCGTTGTCGCCAGCCAGAAGCGGACGAAAACAGCGAGCGTCTCCACGGCAATCGCGACATCGCGCTCCTGGCGCGCCATACGGCGGTCCAGCTGGTCAAGCCGCTTGGTGATCGCCGCCTCCTGCCGCTCGGCGGCATCGGGTGAGAGGAACGACTCGATTGCCGCCTCCGCGACGAGCGACCGTGAAAAATCACGGCGCGCCGCATGTTCGGCCAGCCTGCTCATGACCTTCGGATCGAGATAGACGGACAGGCGTTGCTTGCGAGGTGGCTTTACCATGGGAGCCTCACATATCCACGCCGTCGCCGGGGTCGAGCGACGCCTGCCGCGCAACGCCCTGCATCAGGCGCGTCAGTCGACGGTTGCGGGCAACCTCGTCCTCCACGTCATCCAGGTGATCGATCTCGAATTCGTTCTCGGTCGAAGGCTTCACGACCTGCTCGACGCGACTGAGCTCGGGTTGCCGACGACGCTCGGAATCAGTTGTGTCGTCATCCGTGGCCAACGGCGCCGACATGGCTTCAGCAATCTGCGGACGAGAAGGCAGAGGCAGGTTCGTCCAGTCGTCCGGCCTCCCCTCCTCCGCCGCCGCCCTCAGCAGCGGCGGCGGCAGGATACGTTCCCGGAAGCGAGCATCCTCATGATAGCGCGCCTTTTTGGCGCGGATCGGCGGAGCACCCGCGACCATGACGATCTCGTCGGTCGCCGGCAGCTGCATGACTTCACCCGGCGTGAGCAGCGGGCGAGCCGTCTCCGAGCGGGAGACCATGAGATGACCGAGCCACGGAGACAGCCGGTGGCCGGCATAGTTCCTCATGGCCCTCATCTCGGTCGCTGTTCCCAGCGCGTCGGACACGCGCTTGGCGGTGCGCTCGTCATTGGTGGCAAAGCTTACCCGGACATGACAGTTGTCGAGGATCGAGTTGTTGGCGCCGTACGCCCTCTCGATCTGGTTGAGGGATTGAGCGATCAGGAAGCTTTTCAGCCCGTAGCCGGCCATGAAGGCGAGCGCCGATTCGAAAAAATCGAGGCGGCCAAGCGCCGGGAACTCGTCGAGCATCAGGAGCAGCCGGTGCCCTTTCGCCCTGACCTGCAGATCTTCAGTCAAGCGGCGGCCGATCTGATTGAGGATCAGGCGAATGAGCGGCTTGGTCCGATTGATGTCGGACGGCGGCACGACGAGGTAGAGTGTCGTCGGATGCTCGTCGTCGATAAGGTCGCTGATGCGCCAGTCGCAGCGGCGCGTGACCTCTGCCACGACAGGATCGCGATAGAGGCCAAGAAATGACATGGCGGTGGACAGCACGCCGGAGCGTTCGTTGTCTGATTTGTTCAAGAGCTCTCGCGCGGCGCTGGCGATGACCGGGTGCGGACCAGCCTGCCCCAGATGCGCGGTTTTCATCATCGCTGACAGCGTCGATTCGATCGGACGCTTCGGATCGGAAAGGAAACCGGCGACGCCGGCGAGTGTCTTGTCCGGCTCGGCGTAGAGGACATGCAAGATCGCGCCGACCAGCAGGGCGTGGCTGGTCTTCTCCCAATGGTTTCGCCTCTCGAGCGAGCCTTCGGGATCGACCAGGATGTCGGCGATGTTTTGAACGTCGCGGACTTCCCATTCGCCGCGACGCACCTCGAGCAGCGGGTTGTAGGATGAGGATTTGGGATTGGTGGGATCGAACAGCAGGACCCGCCCATGCATGGCGCGGAAGCCCGCGGTGAGTTGCCAGTTTTCGCCCTTGATATCGTGAACGACGGCGGAGCTCGGCCAGGTCAGCAGCGACGGGACGACCAGGCCGACACCCTTGCCCGAACGTGTGGGCGCAAAGCACAGCACATGCTCCGGTCCATCGTGGCGCAGATAGGCGCCGTCAAAGCGCCCAAGCACCACCCCATCGGAGCCGAGAAGGCCCGTTGCCTTGACCTCCTGCTTGTCGGCCCAGCGGGCGGAGCCGTAGGTCTCGACCTTCTTGGCCTCTCGAGCCCGCCAGACCGACATGCCGATGGCGACGGCGACGCAGGCGAAACCGCCGAAAGCCGCGATAAAGGCTCCCTCTACGAAGATCGACGGCGCGTAGGCATCGAAGCCATACCACCACCAGAAGAATGACGGCGGAAGGTAGAACGGAAAGCCCAGGACACGGAACCATGGCCTGCCCAGCTCGGGCTGGAATGCCAGACGCCAGGCCACCCACTCCGTCGCGCCCCAGGTCGTGAACAGTACGATCATCAAGACGGCGAGGATCTGGCCCCAGAGAATTTTGGTGGCGGACATGCTGCAGTCCTTTCTTCAAATTGAGACTAGATGCCGAGGCCTCGCTTGCGGCCAAAACTCCAGTCGATGCCGTCGTCATTGCGAGCGACGCCAGAGACGTGGCGGCCAAGATGTTTTTCGAGAGACGGCGTCCAGGGCACCAGTTGGAACCCGAGCCCGTCATCGATCATGGCGAAGCGGCCCGACGCGAGCATGAAGCGCTGCCGGTAGGAACCGGTGACATATTCGCCGCCGCGGGCGCGGTTGAAAGGCTGGCCGGTTTCGGCCGAGAGCTTTTGGCCGAGCGCTTCCAGTTCGCGGCGACGCAGCGTGTCGACCAGGCCGCGGGTGAAGGTTGTGCGTTGGCCGTGCCGCTCACCGAGGCCCTGTTGGACGAGGTGGTCGGTACGGCGCTCCATTGCCTGCCGTACCCCGGCGCCGAAACCGGATTCCGACAGCGCAATCGGTTCGCGGGCAGTATTCTGACGGTCAAGCCAGGTGGCGCCGGCGGCGGTAACCTGCCGCTCAATATCGAGATCGGAACGGACAGCGAGTGCTGCGCGCCCATGTCCCTGCGCGTCATGGAACTTGCGCAGTTCGACGATCGAACCCGGAGCGCTGTCGCCGGCGGCATCGAGATCGGACAGCTTGATGTGATGGGTGCGGCCGTCGATGCCATCGACCACGGCGTAAGCGCTGCCTTTCAACTCGTCATCGAGACCGCGGTCGACCAGCCGCCCGACGATCGACGTGTCCAGGCGCTCCGCCGCGAGCACATAACTCGCCGCCCCGCGCTCGATGCCCTGTTCTGTCAGGGCGCGGTGCATCCGTTTGATGATGTCACCGCGCTCGCCAAGCTCGCGCAGCGTCGCCTCGGCCTTGTCGTCGATCATCCATTGGCCCGGGCCGACCTGTTCGGCAAGGCCAAGGGTTTCGAGCTTGCGCACCCGCCCGACCTTCAGCACGTGATACTCATCGGGCTGGGCGCTCGCCGGGGACCCAAGATCGACAACGCCTGTGTCGCGGCCGTCGCGAACAAGCTGCCGGTCAAGCTGGGTCCAGCGTTCGGCTTCGACCTGGCGCTGCAGATTGCGATGGATGTCGAGATCGGTGCGCGGGCCGAGCTCCTGGGTAACAAGATCGGCCGCGCGGGCGCGCATCCCCTCCTTGATGTAATCGCGCGAGATCACGAGATCCTTCCCGTCATCAGTCTGGCCGCGCAGGATGATGTGAAGGTGCGGGTTGTCGGTGTTCCAGTGATCGACGCCAGCCCATTCCAGTTTCGTGCCGAGGTCCTTTTCGATCTGCCCCATCAGATCGCGGGCAAAGGATTTGAGGTCCGCCATGTCGACGGCACCTTCCGGCGAGACGATGAAGCGGAAGTGGTGCCGATCATCGCCGCACCGCTCGGCAAAAGCACCGCCATCCACCTCCCCGGTCTGCGGCCCGAACAGCCTGGCCTTCTCCCCGTCACGGGTGACGCCCTCGCGGCGCAGATAGGTGAGATGGGCGGCAAGCGGCGCGGCGCGCGCGTGATGGCGCACCAGCCGTGTCTTGATGATCACGGCGCGCGAGCGGCCGGTGAGGAGACGATTGGCGCGCACGCTCGCCGAGCGGCCACGCCCGAAGGTCGAGCGATTGCCCGGGCTGATCCGGCCGGAGCGAGAGATGCGGGCGCCGGCCTTCTGGGCGGCGGCAAGCGCCTGCGCGATGAAGGGTCTGGCGCGCTGGGCACTGGGCGAGCGGATGCGGCCGGGCCGGATGCGGAAACCATCCTCGTCAGTCATCGTGAAGATCCGCACATCGTCTCAAGGCACCGAAATCACAGGTGAAACGGTGTTCCGGCGAGGCGCGCGAAACCTTCGCACCTCGCGGAAATCCTGCATAACCTATTGAAACAGCAAAACCGATCGACGCCGCACCTCGCGGCCTTTTATCTCGCCATCTTCCGGTTGTTCTGCCCACCTTCCGCCTCCACCCACGCCATGGTGCGCTGGAGCTTGCGGTTGCGCGAAGACGCCCATGTGCGCTCATGGCTGTATCCCTTCGCCCGCTCGCGCCACGAAGAGGCCTTCGGACAGCGGCACGATGGCGGACACATCGCGCACGGTGGGCGCAGAGCTCGCGTCATTTGGTGGTCGCTCGGTTGGCACCCGAGCGACAGCTTGTTTGCGATCCGGCTGACCGACGAACAGCGAGCCGCGCTTCCAGGGAATGGCCTCGACAGACGTAACGGCGAAAGGGCGCATACCCTCGCTTTCACCGATCAGGGGCGCAAATGCGGCGACATAGGCGCGGGTCTCGGCCGGTAACGGACGCCCAGTGAGGTAGGCTTGGTAGCGTGCAGGTCCCGCATTGTAGGCGGCCAGAAATCCCGGAGAGCCGAAGCGATCGTGCAGTTCGCGCAGGTACGCCGTTCCAGCCAGGATGTTGTCCCGGGGATCGAATGGATCGCGGCCAAGCGACCAGCGGGCGCGCAGATAGTTCCATGTTCCGGGCATGATCTGCATCAAGCCGCGGGCGCCTGCGCTGGAGACGGCGCGCACATCACCCGCACTCTCCTTGCGCATGATGGCGCGGATCAGCGCGCGCGGGACGCCGAAGCGGTGCGAGGCTTCTGCGATATGCGCGCCGAACGGATCGCGTTGGGAAGACCGGGCAACGGCCAGGTCCTGCGCCTCTGCCGCCGGCATGACGGTCGCGACGGACAGGCCGCAAAGGAGGAGCAGAGCCATGCGCCAGGCAGCGCGAAGCGGCCCGGGCGCACCGCGATGGCTCGTCGACGGACGGCGAGCGCGCATCGTTCAATCCTTCTCGCTGCGGTCGCGCGGCCGCGCCCAGTGCAGCGACCAGGACGTCTGGTCGTCTCCATTGCGAAAGAGGTTCGCGCGTATCGGCTGCGCGAAGGTCGGGTCGTCGAGCTGGATCGAGACATAGTCTCCGGCCTTTTCGCTGGAGCGTTTCCAGCCGGCGCCGATCTCGGGGCCGTCCTCGCTTGAGGCGTGAACGCGGTAGTCAGGCGCATTCTCCGTTTCGCTCGCCTCTGCCGCCACAATGGCGATATCTAGGTTGAGACTGAGCGTGTGGATGCGCCCGCTATAGCCTGTCTTCTGGCGCGTGAATTCTCCGATCTGTTGCATGTCAGGTTCCTGTTTTCGAGTCGTGCGGTGATGAAGACTGGCGCCACGACGCGCGCCGCTGGTCGCGCGCTCACCGCGTTGGCGCGCGCCATTCGAAGCGGCCGTTGCCGTCCTCGTCTGTCCACAGCGGAACGGCGCGGCCGATGATCCGTCTGGTGGAGAGGAGGCCGAAGTAGCGGCCGTCGAAGCTGTCGCGGACATGCCGGTTCATCAGGAAGACTTCGCCGCTCGCGATGCGGCGGCAGCCCTGCCAGACCGGCAGGTCACGACCGGCCCGGTCACGCGTCAACGCCATCCCCGCCTCGTTTCCATCGACCGTGATGGTGAGGTTCGAGCGACAGACCCGTTGCCCCGATACGCCAAGGATGCGCTTCAGGAGTGGCACGCCCCTCGGCAGATAGCCGCGATCGGCGAGGAACGCCGCGAGCGGCTCGGGCGCGTCGACGGCCACAAGATCGGCGACCTCGAAGG
>NZ_JAMYPC010000032.1:0-49341 GCF_040320155.1 Mesorhizobium sp. M0771
CGATGGTGCCCGAGGTGGTCTCCGAGTTGGCGGCAGCGTTCGAGCCCGCGGACTCGCCGCCGCGTGCCGGAAGGCCGGCCTCATAGACGGTGGTCTCTCCTATGAGCCCAATCGATGGCGTGGAGTCCTTTCCCAAGACGCCGATGGTCAACTCGCGTGGCTCCAACTGCCCAAACTGCAGGTCCGTCGGGGGGAGCAAGGCCGAAAGGTCGAATCCGTCACCGATACCGCCTGGGGGAACCGTAAAGTCCCCACCAGCACTGCCCGGGGCACCTCCCGGACCAGCCGACATGGAACCGTCGGCGCCGAAGGCGACATCGACGTGGCTTGCTTCAAGGGCGGCCAGCAAGGCAACGCGCGGCACCTCGACGTCGCCGATGATGAAGGTCGGCACGTTCAGGGCGCCATCCTTGATCGCGATCACCGAGCCGTCGGCCTGTTCGAGCAAAAGGTTGTGGCCGTCGACCTTGATGTTGTCGATGGAAACGCTGGACGGAAGCCTGACCATGTTGCTAGCGTCGGCCACATATTCATGGGGCGCCGCCGCTGCGTTCGCCGCCGCGGGAGCCGCCGGTTGAACGGGCGCGCCGCTTCCGACGTCGACCGGCACCGGTTCGGAGGCTGGCGGCGCGGGCGGCTGCGTCGAAGTTGCTTGCGCAACCTGGATCTCTACCGGCGTTGCCTGGCTGCTGTGTTCATTCGGCCCGGAATGCTCGTCGGCCAAACCCGAAAAACTGTCCAAATCGATATTGGTGGTCATTGCTGAAATCCCTCCGGCATTTCCCGGCAAGAGACAGGCACCTCCAAAGAATTGCAACCACTTGTAAGGCTGATTGATATAATCAGGTATGACGCTGCAGTTGAATGTTTAGGCTTAGTTAACTTCCGAGATATACTATGTTATGCGCGACCTGCCGTGAACGGGCGGTCGTGTCCCATCAGGTGGTGTAGCTCGGCAGTAGCGAAGCCGCTCACGAGCGCGCCGTTAGTAGCGCTGTAGCGAGCGAGCGGCGTGTGGGTGGTCATCGGCGCTTTCCGGTAGGGTTTGGTTGTTGACGCCAACCCATTTCGGAAGGACCACCGATGACCGACGACATGATGAACCTGCGCACGCTCGTGGAGAAGACCCCGGATGCCGATCTGCTGCGGGAGATGATCGGCTTTGCCGCCGAGCGACTGATGGAAATGGAGGTGGGCGCGGCCACCGGCGCCAGCTATGGCGAGAAGAACCCGCTGCGGCTCGCCCAGCGCAATGGCTACCGCGACCGGGACTGGGAGACGCGGGCCGGCACGGTCGAGCTGCGCATCCCGAAGCTCAGGAAGGGAAGCTACTTCCCAGGTTTCCTCGAACCGCGCCGCATGGCCGAGAAGGCGCTAACCGCCGTCATCCAGTGAAGCTTATGTGCAAGGCATCTCGACCCGGTCGGTTGACGACCTGGTCAAGGCCATGGGTATGAGCGGCATATCCAAGAGCCAGGTCTCGCGGCTGTGCAAGGAGATCGACGGGAAGGTGAAGGCCTTCCTCGATCGGCCGATCGAGGGCGATTGGCCATACCTGTGGATCGACGCCACTTACCTGAAGGTCCGCCGCGGTGGGCGGATCGTCTCGGTCGCCGTTATCATCGCCGTCGGCGTTAACGCGGACGGCCGGCGCGAGGTACTGGGCATGGAGATTGGCACCTCGGAGGCCGAGCCGATCTGGACAGAGTTCCTGCGCAAGCTGACACGTCGCGGCCTGCGCGGCGTCAAGCTCGTCGTCTCCGATGCTCACGAAGGCCTCAAGGCGGCCGTCACCAAGGTGCTGTGCGCGACATGGCAGAGGTGCCGCGTCCACTTCATGAGGAACGTGCTGGCCCATGCCGGCAAGAGCGGCCGCAGGGTCGTCTCAGCCTTCATCGCCACCGCTTTCGCCCAGGAAACGCCCGAGGCCGCGTCCGTACAATGGCGCGCCGTCGCCGACCAGATCCAGCCGAAGGTGCCGAAGCTGGCGACAATCATGGACGACGCCGAGCCCGACGTGCTGGCCTACATGACCTTCCCCAAGGAACATCGCGCCAAGCTCCACTCGACGAATCCGATCGAACGTCTCAACGGCGAGATCAAGCGGCGCACCGAGGTCGTCGGAATCTTCCCGAACGACGATGCGGTCGTGCGCCTCGTCGGCGCAATCCTGCTCGAACAGAACGCTGAATGGGCAGTGCAGCGGGCCAGATATATGACTCTGGAAACGATCAGCCAGATGAGCGATGATCCCCTGATCAGCCTGCCAGCCGTGGCGCGCTGATCAGCCCGGCCCATGCCGGAGAGCACGGCGACTAATGCCGCCAGCTACACCACGCCGCGGGACACGATCTGACGGGCAAAATGGCCGGATTATGCCTTCTCAAAAAACAGAAAGGGAAACCATGGCGCGAATAGCAGTTATATGATCTCTGCCAGGGACTTTCGTTCACCGGGGCAACGAGAAATGACGATCCGAGGTGTCCAATGCAGAATGGCTCGGGCGGCGCTGGGACTGAAAATAAGCGAGCTGGCCAGCCTTGCGGGGGTCGCCCCGACAACGATCACGCGATTGGAAGCTGGCACTCCAATAGGTCCACGAACACTCAGCTCGATTGAAAAAACTCTTGAGGAGGGAGGTATCAGGTTTGTCTTCGCTGAGAATGGAGACTGCGGCATAATGCTGAGTCCGTTTCAAATTACCTTTGTTGTGGAGTAGTATATATAAGTACAGCAGGGCAACTGCTAAGAAATCACCTGTCAAGCCACGCAGGAGGCGGCTGATGGAATATTTTTGCGGACTGGATGTTGCGTGGACGAAACTGCGGTGTCCGTCGTCGACGAACATGGTGAGGTGCATTTGACGGTCAAGGTGGAGACCGATCCGGATGCGTTGTTCGTGGTGTTGAAGCCGTTCGTGGCGCGGCTGCGGCGCGTCGGCCACGAGGCCGGATCGCTGTCGCCCTGGCTCAATCCCGAGCTTCTGAAACGCGGCCTTCTGGCGATCTGCCTGGAGACACAGCACGTGGGCGCCGCGATGTCGGCGCAGCGCAACAACACGGATGCCGCCGATGCGCTCGGCATCGCCCACATCATGCGCACCGGCTGGTTTCGTCAGGCCCATATCAAGACGCAGGATTGCTATCGGATGCGGCTTTTACTGACCCACCGGCGCAACCTGAAGCGCAAGTTCGTCAATTTTGAGAACGCCTCCGGCACTCGCTGAAGGCGTTCGGCATCAAGCTTGGCGGCACGTCGCGTGGCGCTTTCGACCAGGCGGTGCTCGCGGCCGATCCGCTGTCAGCCGAGTTGATGGACGCCATGTTGTCGGGGCGCGCCGTTCAGTGGCGGGAATATTGCCGGCTGCACGATCTGGTGGTGAGATCGTCGCGCGTAGCGAGCTGTGCCGACGCTTCATGGCCATCCCCGGCGTCGGCCCGGTGACGGCGCTCTCCTTCATGACGGCGATCGACGATCGCGCTTCCGCCGCTCGCGTGACGTCGCCGCCTACTTCGGGCTGACCTCGCGGCGATGGCAGTCGAGCACATCGATCGACGTCCAGGGACGCATCTCGAAGGCTGGCGACGCGGCCGTGCGGCGCGCGCTCTACGAGGCGGCGTCGGCGCTGATGACGCGCCTCCGCGGCATGGACAAGGGCAAAAGCTTGGGCCGGGAAATCGCCAAACGCTCCTGCCATCGCAAGGCGTGCGTGGCGGTGGCGCGCAAGCTGGCGGTGATCATGCACGCCATGTGGAGCGACGGAACGTTCTACGTCGGCGATCCGGCGGCAAGCCCAACCGACGCTGCCCAGCGCGCTCATCTCAAGGACCGCAAGCTGCTCGGAGCCCATCGATGAGCAGGGGATCGTCAGTTGAAACGCAGGGCGTCAGCAACGTGAACGACGCCAGCTGAACACGAAGATCCGCCTTGGCGGATGAGGACCGATGCAGACCAGGAACGACGGAACGCACGTTATCTTGCCTGCGGCCGCGCCGATCCACAGACGGCCGGACCGCGGTCGATTGCCTGTGACGATGCTCCGCCAGTCCGATGGAAAAGTGCGCCACGACGGTTCGAGCGCTGCCACAGTGCAGCCGAAACACCCGTCGCAGAGCGCGTAAGACTGCTCGGCGCATCGGAACTCGACGCCAAAACGTGGAAACGTAGCGTGGAGAATAAATTCGTATATTATCGTAGATGGAAGGAGAAACGACGATGCGTACAAATTCTCGCCTAGCACGACCGATTAAGACGGCTAGATAAAAGGCCGCGAGGTGCGGCGTCGATCGGTCGTTGTTTTTTAATGGAATTTCCGGCGATTTCGCGAGGTGCGGGTTTTCCCTGCACCTCTCAAATCGTCGATTTTCGTTCTTCGTCCGTAGCTTGGTGCGATGTGCGGCCGCCTGGCTGACCTTGAGTTGGGGCCGGGAAAGGAGGGCGGCGTGGTCAGAGACTGTTCTTGAGGTAGCCGCTAGTCGGTAGACAAGGAGCTATTGGATAGACCACGTTAGAAACCTCGCCGACCTAGCCTGAGGTGGCCCGCGATCGGCGAACGGCTCGCTGCAGCAGAGGGGCTTCACCTCGGCTCCTTCACCTCGGCCCGAAGAGTCGACGTCGCCAGCGCCGGCCGTAGGATGGCGGCCGAGCGCAGGCTTGTCGGTTGGCCACTCCCCAGCCGCACTGCGGCTGCAAGGCTTCACGGCCTCAATGGAAGCGCCTCGTCGCGACAAGCCCGCCCCAAAACGAGAATCCGTCGTAGGGCGGTCGGGCGCGGCATATGTCCGAGATGCAGGCGCCGCGCGTTGCCAACTGAACTGGCTGTCGGCTGCCAGGGGTCTCGCAATCTTGAAGCGGATCGCAACCGTCGTATTGCCGACTGATGGTTTTACGTCACTGACTGATCGCCATCACAGCATATGGGAGAGTTTGCCACGTCCAGGATGAACCGCCGCGCCTTGCTTTTCCACACTCCGGCAGCGCTGTCGTCGCCTCGACGGTTGGGGCAAAAGGCGCTCGGTACAGAGCCGCCGGGTTCGCCCTTTACGAAATAGGCTGTAGCAGCGACGACGCCGACAGAGTCAGCCGGGAGGAGGAGAGGTACTGCTCACCAGCAGCGAATATAATCGGTCAGGGAAGGGGATCGTCTGTCCAAGTCGATATCTTTTAGGGAGGGAGGCGCGTGAGACTTTTTCGCGAGTGGCCTAGGAAGCGGTCAGCAACTTTCAGATGTGCCCGTCGGAAACGACGTTGATTGATTGTTGGGAGTGTGGACCGGACTGGCCACTTAGGATCAGCGACGGGCCGCAACTGCCAAAACCGCGTCCATACATTGTCGCTTTCAGGGGGCAGGCCTTCAAGATTGGAGAGTTAGCGGCAGCCGTTTTCTGTCGGTGCGAGCCGGCGAAGCGATGCAGTCGATTCCACATTTTCAGCAGCCAGTCGAAACAACCGTCGAGGGCCAGAAATCACGTGTGCCCCATCTGCGCGGATATCTTGTTTGGCGATTCATGTATCTCCAGGTTGTCGTTTGGTGCGACCACTAACCGGAACTGGAGATTTGCACGGCCCCGACTGCCATGAAGCGGTTCGTTGGAAACCCAATCAAGGGTAGATAGGCGTTGCCTGAAAAGCCCAGCACGTTGGAGCGCAGGCCAAGCCACTCCGCTACGAAACTTAGGGTAGCGCAAACAACACCGGCATCACGCCAGGCCAAGCTTTCTCCATTCACATAGCCTGCATCAATTTTTGACAGGTCTGCTACCAACCGAAGGGTGCACCCTAGGGCGGTTCCCAGTACCCCATTCACCTGCTCTCTGTTGAGTTCGGCTGCCTGGGATGAGGCGCCGAGTAAAGCTGCAGCGTGTCTCGTGGGCAGATACGCGCGTGCCGCATGATCGCTGTTCGACATTTGATAAATGATCTGGACGGCGTGCAATCCACCTGCTGAGGGTGAAATCCGGTGTTCCAAAGGCACGCCGGCACGTCCGATCCCACAAGATTCGCGGGTCCTGCACGCGTACCAAAGCAACGCTTCAATGTCTCGCCAGCTTACGGGTCCTCCAGTGGCGGATCGGCGCGACTGCATTACGTCTATAAATGACCGATCGCGCTGCTCTTCCGGCTTTGGAAGTTCACGTATCACCGCGCCTGCCGGTAACCAGGCAGACCAGTCAAGAGGCTGCTCCCTCGGAGCAGGTTCTTCAGTGAGGCGTCCAGCCAAGAGCCGACCAAGTGTTGTAGTGCTTCACGCAACCCCTGCATTTGCCGCAGGCGTAGTTCCCAACGTGGCACGAGTGCGCCCAGCCGCGAGTCCGATTTTTTCAGGAGCCGGCTGACACATTCGCTTGAAGTGGCCCAGATCGCCCAGGGAATAGCCGAGTTCATCAACCACACATACAAGACTACTTTGCCTGAACCTATTGACGTTAGGTTGTGTTTCGCCGCTGGTCTGGTTCACGACATTGGCCATCCGCCATTCGGTCACAACGGTGAACGGGCGCTCGACAATGCGATGCTCGAATATGGCGGGTTTGAGGGCAATGCCCAAACCTTGCGAATCCTGACCAGGCTAGAGAAGAAGGTCAAATACGCCAAAGCTCTCGAGGGCGATGGCGATATAAGGGCCGGTCTAAACCTCTGCCATCGGACGCTGGCTTCTGTCCTGAAGTACGACAACATGATCAAAGCCGTGCGCCCTGAAGGCTCAAAGGTGGAGAAGGGCTACTACGCTACGGAAAAAACGATCGTCGAGAATATCAAAAGCTCAGTAATAGGCGACTTCAAACTGAAGCGCGGAAAAGAGTTCAAGTCGCTCGAATGCTCGATAATGGATCTGGCAGACGACATTGCATATTCCGTCTACGATCTTGAAGACTGCCTGAAGGTCGGGTTCCTCAGTCCTGCGAAGATCCTGGCGACCAAGGATGCGCTGTTGGAAAAGGTGGCAGCGACCGTATCGAAGCAGATCAAGGAGGACGTCAGCAAGGAAGATGTGCTCGACGTATTCTTCGATATTTTTGCCGGACTGTTCCAGGGCGAGCCCGTTAACGATGAAAGTAGCGCGGGGGTAGATGCGACTGGGAGTTCGGATGGCGCCGGAATGCGCAACCACGAGGATCGGGACAGTCTGCAGCCAGCCGAGGCGGCCAGAAGACAGAAGCTGGAGGCCGAGCGGGAAGGATTCAAGCGATTACCGCTGTCTATAAGACGTCCAGGCTGATCAGTGATGACGGATACAACCGCACAGAGTTGTCGTCGCAACTGGTGCACGAATTCATCTCGTCAGTGGAGTTGGACTACAATGAGCAATGTCCGCCTCTGAGCCAGGTGAAGCTGACCAAAGGGCGATTGCGCAGGAAGGAAGTCTTGAAACAGTACACCTATGAGGCCGCTATCTATGCCCCGCGCGTGAAGCTCGGCGAATATCGAGGTTACGATGTCGTGACCGATCTTTTCGAAGCGCTGATGGCTGACAAGGGCGATATTCTGATGCCAGAGGACGTCAGAGAGCGTTTCAACAAAGCAGACAACATCACTGGCCGGGCCCGCGAAGTGTGCGATTTCGTGGCGGGGATGACGGATCGGTATTCCATCGAGTTCTGGGCGCGTTTGAAATCCGACTCAGCGGAAAGCATGTTCAAGCCGATCTGACAGAGACCGGCGAATTTCAGGATGAGCGGCTTTGAGTTGCACCGCCGAATAGGATTGACCGGCGTGCTTGGCGCTGGCCAACTTCATGGCGAACGTTCCGCTATCGAACTGGACCATCTCTCATAGGAACGACCTTTATACCGGACGGCCCCTGCCTCATTCCAGTTTGGCGTGAAGGTTCTTGCGCCGTCTAAAGCGCGTCGCGTTTGAACGGACTCCAACGGACTCAGGCGACCCGCTTTAGGTCTTTGTTTTTATGCATGTCGCTGTCTCAAAATCGGGGCCACTTTTGAGCGACATGCATTAGAGGTTCAATGGCTGGCGTTGCGTTGGTGGTTGGCTATCTTGTTAATGAGAAGCGCGGATGCATCTCCGCGCTCAGCGTTCTGCTTGTGTCATTTCCCGTCCCGGCGACGCGAAAGCCGGACGCCAAGCCCCCCTCCGTTTTCGGGAATGAATTCGATTCCTGCCGCTTCGAAGGTGGCACGAATCGCCTGAAGAGTGCTGGGCTTGAGTTGATCGCCTTGCTCTAGGCGAGTGATTGTCTGCGTTGCGACTTGGGCAATTTCGGCCAGTTCTCGCACCCCCCAGCCAAGAGCTGCTCGCGCCATCCTGGACTGGATAGGGCTAATTTCATCACCCTGTAATGATTTTTGTTGCCCGCTCACGCCTCGACCTGTAGTCTTTCACCGCACATAAGACGGTCGAACGACGTGCTCGCACACGCCGTTCGACCTGACCACAACCCAAGCTGTTTGGAGCTCGGATCATGGCTGATTCCGACAATACCATGAGTTTGCTTTTCGTCACCCGCAGGAAGGTGCTTGCGGGAACAGCAATCGCAATGGCGGCGACGCAGGCTACATCGTTTGCTCGCATCGACTTGGAGGGTGATGACGCCATTGATCCTGCGGTGGCGGTGTGGAAACGATGGCAGGCGGCTTGGGAGGAGGCTGAACGGCTTTGCACTCAGCAGCAGCGGCTGGAGAGTGTACTTATCGAGACCGTTGGCTTCCCTTGCACGACAGTTACCTTGTCCGACGGCGAGAGCGTGACAGTTCACTCCGTTGAAGCCCTCCAGGAATTGCTCGGTGTTCGTCCGGTTAACACAGTGGCCCGCACCCAAGCTGAAGCTGAAATCGTAGCCAATCAGGCGCGCTGGGATGCCGCCGCGAGGGAGATTGGTTATTCGACAGCCTTACTTGCTGAGCGCGAAGCTGGCGAGCGGGCGAAGAAATTGCTCGAAGCCTTATCCCAAGTTCCTGCAACGTCGCTCGCCGGTATAGCCGCCAAGCTAAATGCAGCGCTTAGGGAAGGGGAGTATTCGCTACATGACAGTGAGCCCCCGTGGCCACAGATCCGCTCGGCCTTAGACGATATAGCTCGGATTAGAGAGCAGAAAGTCTCAAGCTGAACTTCGGCAATAAGGTTCCGAAATCGCGATCATTCGGCGGTTTGGTAATTTTCGCGGGGCTTACCGAATCAAACTCTCTATCCATGGAGTGACTGATGCAGTCCCGAAAGGTATTTGCGGAGCCAGGACGCCCCCGCGTCATCCAGGCATGGCCAAAGACTGAAACCGAGTGTAGCCCGCATCCCGCAGATCAGCACGTCGGCAGGCAGATCGCCATCGTTCGTCTCCAGTCGGACGTATCGCAAGCCCAGCTTGCCCGATCCATAGGCATCAGTTTCCAGCAGCTTCAGAAATACGAGAACGCGAAAAACCGCGTTAGTGCCTCCATGCTCTACGATATCGCTAGTTCACTGGCCGTCCCAGTCAGCCGTTTCTTCGGAGGCCTGCCGGGCAATGAGACTGACCGTGACGTTGCCACGCTAGCGGTCGATGAGCGCATCGATTTTATTGCCAGCGCGGAAGGCCGACGCCTGATTGAAGGGCTGGTGCAACTTCATCCACGGGTGCGCGGCCGTGTGTCGGCCTTGATCGCTGCATTAGGGGAGGAACTGGCGGCCGTCGACCCAAAGCAGGAGAGCGGAACGTCCGCCGAACCCATGCCGGTCGAGGGAGGGTTGGCGTAGATGATTCCTTGTAGAAAGCTCGCGAGTGCTCCTTTCATCACGCTCCTCATTGATTGACAGGCGCCGGGAGTTCCAGAGCCCCGGAATGACTTCCGGAAGCAAAGCGGAAGTAGAAAAGGAAACGGGAGCGTACATAACGGTCATGCGCGATTACGCAGATTTCGACGATCCTTGCTCTGACCGCGCAATCGCGCGTTCGAAATCGGGCAAGTGCAATGAAGGCAACACGCAGAGATGCCAGTCGGCAGGTCGAGGGCGTCCCATATTCTCGGCGGCGCGCTGTCGACGACGCCTTGCTGGAACGAACGGTTCAACTCTTCGAGGCACGCACCGGTCGTTTGTTGTCGAAGGAAGAAGCGCGCCAGATCGTGGAAAACGTCAGCGGGTTCTTTCGCATCCTTGCCGAATGGCACAAGATGGATTGAGTAGCACCGACCGGCACGTGAAATCGCGCTATGGCTCTTCGCCGCCTCAGATGACATGAGGAAAAACGGTTCCGCCGACTGCAGGTTCGCATGTTGTGGCCAGGCCTGACCGCCAACATGCCAATCACATGCGCCGTTTCGTGACTGCGAAGGAGCGGAGATGAAGCCGATCGACAAGCGAGCAGCACCGAAGGCGAAGCCCGGCAGCTTGGTGAAAGCGCTGCTTTATGCGCGCGTGTCCTCGAAAGAGCAGGAGAAAGAAGGCTTTTCGATCCCGGCGCAATGTAAGCTGCTGAGAGAATATGCTCTTCAGCGGCAGTTTGGCATTGTTGAGGAATATGTTGATGTCGAGACCGCCAAGAACACCGGGCGGACCAACTTCGGCGAGATGGTCAAATATCTGCGCAAGCATCCTGGCGTACGCGTCATCCTGGTCGAGAAGACCGATCGGCTCTACCGCAACCTCAAGGATTGGGTGACGCTTGACGAACTCGATGTCGAGATCCACCTCGCCAAGGAAGGCGTGGTGCTGTCGCGAGACTCGCGATCCTCGCAAAAGTTCATGCATGGCATCAAGGTGCTGATGGCCAAAAACTACATCGACAATCTTTCTGAGGAAGCCCGGAAAGGGCAGATGGAAAAGGCGGAACAGGGGATCTGGCCGTCCAAGGCGCCGCTCGGCTATCTCAATGTCACGGCCAAGGACGGTAAGAAGGTCATCGAGCCGGACCCGGTGGTAGCGTCGGTTATCACCAAGCTATTCGAGCGCTACGCGACCGGCCAGTATTCACTCAAGGCGCTCACGAAGGCGGCGCATTGCGACGGCCTCATCCATCCAAAGAGCGGCAACCCAGTACCGGTCAGCACCGTGCACACGATTTTGCGCAATCGGCTCTATACGGGCCTGTTTCAATGGAATGGCAGGCTGCACCACGGCAAGCACGAGCCGTTGGTATCGATCGACCTCTGGGAACGAGTCCAGGGCGTCCTGGCAGGCCGGCACGCGACCCCTATCCATTCCTATGGTTATGAGTTCGCCTTCTCGGGCCTCATGACCTGCGCTGAGTGCGGCTGTGCGGTCGTGGCGGAGGTCAAGAAGGGCAAATACATCTACTACCACTGCACGGGACATGCCGACAAAGGCCGGGGCGGCTATGCCGACTGTCGTCGCAAATATGTTCGCGAGGAGGTGCTGGATAAGACTTTTGCCGGGCTCCTAGACCAACTTCATTTCGATGAGGAGGTTCTGGAATGGGTACGCGACGCGCTGAAGGCGAGCCATGCAGATGAGCGGCGGGAGCAGGAACAGGCGATTGAGCGGTGTCAGACTCAGTACAAGCGTCTCGAAGACCGCCTCAACGCCATGTACCTGGACAAGCTCGACGGCCGCATCGACAATGCCTTCTACGACCGCATGTCGGCGCAATGGCGCGTCGAACAAGCGCGTCTGCTGCGTGAGATAGAGCGCCATGGCGAGGCGCAGGAATCATACATGGACGATGGAATCCAACTGCTTGAGCTAGCCCGCAACGCCAGCCAAATGTTCACTCACCAGGCCCCAAATGAGAAAAAACGGCTTTTGAATCTGGTGCTGTCGAACTGCGAATGGAATCGCGGCGAGGTCCGCACGGTCCTCAGGCAACCGTTTGATTTACTTGCGGAAACGGCCGCGTCTGCGGTAGCTGCACAAGCTCGCGGGGATGTGTCGCTGACGAGGCATCCAATTTGGCTGGGGAACCTGGACAGTAATCCAACGCTTTTTAAGCCTTTGAAATTGAACAAACTATTGCTTTCAAACGTCTTTTCGGCGTAAAACTGTTCCGGTTTAGTGTTCCGGAATGGTGCTACGGAAGGGCGAAATGGCAAGGCTTACTTACCTCGAAAGACGCGGTGCAACTTACTATGCGCGGATCGACATTCCCGTTGATCTTGTGCCACTTTACCACACAACCACGCGAAAGAAGTCGCTGCGCACGAAGGATGAGGCGACAGCGAAGGCCCGGCTCTGGCCGGTCATTGAAGCCTGGCGCGCGGAGTTCGATGACGTGCGCACCCGGCGAGAACTCACCGCCGATGACAAGGCCGATGCGGTCTGGCAGCACTACACCCACGCCCTTCAACGCGACGAGCAGATACGGCAGACGATGCCTACGGATGCCGACATTGAGGCTGCGACCGAACAGGCTGTCGAGCGCGTCCAGCGCGACGGCATCGATGTGCGCGACACCCTGGCGTTGCTCGACGCAAGCGTTGACGTGATGGTCCTGAAGAAACGTCGCGCCTTCGACGCTCACGCCCGAAGAGTTAAGCTTGACGCCATGCGCAAGCATCTGGTGGCCGGTGAGACGGCGCTCATCGAAGACGAGCTCGACGACTACATCGAGCGCAACAAGCTCCTGATCGACCCGCTGTCTCCAGATCGGGGAGACCTCGCCCGGAAGATGATGCGCGCTGAGATCGAGGCCCTACAGCGCACCGTCGAGCGCGACCAGGGTGACTACGGCGGCTCACCGAAAGACCCGATCGTGAAGCCCGCCACCGGCACGTCACGCGAACAGGCGGCACCGGGAGAGGGGATCATGGTCCTGTTCGAGCAATACGCCGCCGAGAACCCCAAAGGCATTGCCACAGATTCTATTGCCCAGGCCCGACGCGACGTTGGCAGCTTTGTCGACTGTGTCGGCACCACATGTCCCGTCCATAGGATCGACAAGAAAGCCGTCCGCGAGTGGAAGGCGCTCTTGATGAAATATCCGGTGAAGGCGACGGAGAGCAACACCTTCACCGGCATGAAGCTTGCCCAAATCGTCAAGCACAATGAGAAGGTTGGGAAGCCAGTAATTGCCTCTCGCACCGTTAATCGCTACCTCTCGAGCCTCAGCGCTTTCTGTAGCTGGCTGGTCAACCACGGCTACCTCGACCACAACCCGGCCGATGGCATGTCCCTCAAGAAGTCGAAGGACAAGACCACGATCCCCTTTACGGTCGACCAGATGAACGCCCTGTTCAAGTCGCCACTGTTCACCGGGTGCCAGAACGGCGACGAGTGGCGCTTCGTTGCTAAGCCTGGCAACGTCAAGATCCTCGACCATCGCTACTGGCTCCCGCTCATCATGCTCTACTCGGGAGCCAGGCCGGCGGAGATTGCGCAGCTTGCAGTAGCCGATGTGCGCCAGGAGCACGGCCACTGGATCATGCACATCACCACGGAAGGCGAGGGCGACAAGAGCGTGAAGACCGAAGGCTCAATGCGCGTCGTCCCTATTCATGACGAGCTGATCCGTTTGGGCTTCATCAAGTATCGGGACGGCATGGAAGCGGCAGGCCATAAGCGCCTATTCCCTGAGGCCAAGCGGAACTCACGCGGCCAGATGGTCGCCGAGTTCTCGCGTGAGTTCGGGCGCTACCTCACGCGGCTCGGAATGAAGACCGGTCGCGGCTTGTCGCTCTACAGCTTCCGGCATGGTGCCGCTGACGCCTTACGCCGGGCAGGGCATCTGGACGAGCACTTCGGCTTCATCCTGGGCCACACCGCCGGCACCATGACCGGCCGCTACGGGATCATGCCACAGGGGATGCTTGCGCAGCGTGTGGCCCTCGTGAACTCGATCGCCTATCCAAAGCTAGAACTATCGCACCTTATGCCGAGATAGATAGCAAAAGCATGAAAAAGTCAATGGAATAAATTCCTATCAAGTGTAAATAAGGGACTTTGTTCCTATCGTCGGTCGTGAGACAATTATTCCGAAATGAGTTTTCGGAGTTGTTGTGCGTTCACGTCCAGTTGAGTTTCTGAAAGGTATCTTCGGAAGCGGAATCGAAAAGAAATCGGTTCCGCTTTCTGATTCAGTAGGCATGGAAGCAATATTCGGCGCGCCGAATACGGTTGCTGGCCCTGCCATCAACGCCGTGACGGCGTTGCGCGTCCCTGCCGTCTATTCAGCTATCGTGCTCGTGACTGGCACGATTGGTTCGCTTCCGGCCAAGGTATTCAACTCCTCACCTTCCGGGAAGCGGACCGCCGACACCCATCCGGCTTATCGCCTCGTGCATAATGAGGCGAACGACTGGACTTCTGCAGGTGCTCTTCGCGCTGCTCTTACCGCCGACGCCCTTCTGCACGACCATGGCTTCGCGTTCGCGAACCGCGTCAACGATCACGTCGTCGAGTGCATTCGACTGGATCCTCGCTCCGTCACGATCAAGGCCGACCCGGCAACCGGCGAGCCCTTTTATGAGCAGCGCGTCGGCACTCAGATCCGTCGCTTCGGTTACCGTGAGATCCTGCACATCGCCGCACCGCTGGGCATGGCGCCGATCAAGGCCGGCCGCGAGGCCATCGGCCTGGCCAAGGTCATGGAAGAACACGCTGCTTCGCTGTTCGCCAACGGCGCACGCCCGGGCGGCGTTATCAAGACCAGGAAGGTTCTGGGCGAGGACGTAAAGCGCAAGTTCGCGGCGGCATGGAACGCTGCTTTTGGTCGCGGCGGCTCCGGTGGTGTTGCTGTCCTGGACGAGGACATGAGCTTTGAAGGCCTCGACGCCATGACTGCGGCCGACGCCGAGTTCACCGCCACCCGCGCCGAGCAGGTTGTCGAGATCGCCCGGCTGTTCCGCGTTCCGCCCCACCTGCTTTTCGAGCTTTCCCGCGCAACCTGGTCAAACGCCGAGGAAATGTTCCAATCCTTCCTTACGCTCACGCTGCGGCCATGGCTCGACGCCTGGGAATGGGCCTACGCCCGCGTGCTGCTCACATCTGAAGAGCGCACCAGCGGCTACTATGTCGAGTTCGTGGTCGATGATCTTCTGACGGCCAACGCGGCCACCCGCGCCACGACTTATCAGCAATATCGCGCGATGGGCGTGCTGACCGCCAACGAAGTCCGCGCCGGCTTGAACCGGGCGCCGATCGACGGCGGCAACACCCTCGAAAACCCGAACATCACGCCCGGCAAGCCTGCCGGCGAGAACGACAACCGCCAGCCCGGCGAGGTAGCAGCGTGACGCATACCGCTTTCTTCGGCGAGCGCGAGCACGCCTTCACGCTGACGCCGGATCTCATCCAGGAGCTTGAACGCAAGACCGGCGCCGGCATCGGCGCGCTCTGCATGCGCGTGCCTGAAGGTCACTTCCGCCACGCTGAGCTTGTCGAGATCATCCGGCTTTCGCTCATCGGCGGGGGGACGATCCCGCAAGATGCGGCGGCACTCGCTGACACCTACGCCGCCAAGCGTCCGCTCAATGAATCATTCCCCATCGCAATCGCCGTCTTGCAAGCCGTCTGGTCAGGCGAGCGGGCGACGACCAGCCTGGACGACACCGCCAATGGATAAGTTTGAAATCAAAGCCGCCTTCAGCGTGTCGGATGCCGGCGAGATCACCGGCCTTGCATGGCCGTTCGGCACGCCTGACAGCGTCGGCGACATTATCCAGAAAGGCGCGTTCACCAAGGCGGCGGCTATGCCGATCTTGTTCGAGCACGACCCGAACCGCGTCGTCGGCAATTGGGAGTCGGTCGAAGAAACCGACGAAGGCCTTCAGGTCAAAGGCCGGCTGTTCCTCGACGGCGTTCCGCGTGCTCGCGACGTTCACACCAGTTTGAAGCGCGGGCGTGTCAACGGCCTCTCGATCGGCTTCCACGCCACGGAAACTAAGACCAGGCCGGACGGCAACCGCACTATCCTCGCCCTCAACCTCGCTGAAATCTCCATCGTCGCGAACCCTAGCCATCCGGACGCGCGAATTCTCACCGTCAAGTCCGCCGATGGCGCGGCACAATCCCAAGGATATGAAATGCCCAACGAAAATACGGCACCCGTCGCCGAATGGACGGAACTTGAAAAGAAGGTAGCGGCCGTCGCCGATCAGGTGAAGACCGTCGCCACGCTCACGGCCCGGTTCGACAAGCTCGAAGCGAAACTCAACCGCCCCTCCGCTGCCAACTCCAACGTCCCGGCCGCCGACAATGACAACGTCGCGCTCGAAACGAAGGCGTTCTCGACGTTCACGCGCCGTGGCGTCGAGCGCATGGGCGCTGATGAAGTGAAGGCGCTCACCGTCGCGGTTGACGCCAATGGCGGTTACCTCGCGCCGGATGACTTCGGCAGCGAGATTCTGAAGAAGATCATCGAGTTCTCGCCGATCCGTCAATTCGCAAAGGTCGTCACCATCTCGGCGGCCGAGGTCAAGCTGCCGCGCCGGCTTACCGGCACCGCTGCAACCTGGGTTGCCGAGACCGACGATCGCACGGCGTCGGGCATGACGTTCGAACAGGCGACGTTTACGCCCTACGAGCTTGCCACCTACACCGACATCTCGACGCAGCTTTTGGAGGACAACGCCTACAATCTCGAAGGCGAGCTTCAGGACGACCTCGCCGAGTCTTTCGGCAAGACCGAAGCATCCGCATTCGTGATCGGTGACGGCACCGGCAAGCCGAAGGGCCTGCTCGCAGCCGCCGGCATTGCCGAAGTCAAGACCGGCAACGCCTCCACGCTCGGCACCGACCCGGCCGCGACCATTATCGGCATGTTCCATGCGCTCCCATCTGTCGTCGCGCAAAACGGTGTCTGGCTGATGAACCGCAAGACGCTGGGCGCTTTCCGCACTCTAAAGGACGGCACCGGCCGTTTCATCATGCTCGACCCGATCACTGCTGGCGCACCGGTCACGCTGCTTGGCCGACCGATCGTTGAGGCCGTCGACATGCCCGACGTGGCTGCCAACGCCTATCCGGTCATGTTTGGCGATCTGTCGGGCTATCGCATCGTCGATCGCATCGGCCTGTCGGTCATGCGCGACCCCTTCAGCCTGGCGACGAAGGGTCAGGTCCGCTTCCACGCCCGCAAGCGCGTCGGCGGCGACATCACCCACGCCGATCGCTTCCTGAAGCTGAAAGTCGCGGCTTAACACCCATGCGGCTCGCAAACGACATAATCGCAATTCCGCACGGTTCTGCTCATTCCGTGCGCTTGCGGCCGTCTTTGCGGGCCGCTGTCCGCCTTCATGCCCGCCACGATCTGCGCAAGCTCGCGCAGGGTATCGGGGAGGGCCATCTCGGCATGATCGCTGACGTCATCCTGGAAGGCACTGACCAGACCACCGCAAGCAAAATCGTCAACAGCATATCCTCGAAGGGTGTTCGCGAGCTTGGCGCACTGGTCGAGCCGCTGTCTGACTTCGCTTTCGCTCTGCTCGGCATCGACCGCAAAGAGGCTGAAGTAACATCCGACCGTGTCGCTAAGACGCCGGACACGTCCCATTGGATCACACCGCATCTTGAACAGCTGTTCGAGATCGGCACCGGCTGGCTTGGCTGGTCGTCGGCCGACACCTGGGCCGCAACCCCGACCGAAATCATGATCGCCCAGCGTGGCCTCATCGCCAAGCTGAAGGCCATCCACGGCACCCCTGACGACAAGCAGGGAGGCGACCCGCGCCAGCCTGTCAGCCCCGATCAAGTCAAGGAAGGCCTCGCCACGCTGCGCGGGCTGGTGCTCTAGCATGCCTGTCCGTCCGCCAAGGGTCTGCTCTTGTGGCAAGGTTGTGTCCTCCGGCGAGCGTTGTGCTTGCCAGATCATCCGCGACCGCGAGCGCAAAGCCCGCTTCGATCTCACCAGGCCGTCTGCCCGCGAACGCGGTTATGACGGCAAGTGGCAGAAGGCGAGGGCAGAATACCTGATCGCTAACCCGATCTGTCGTTACTGCCCGGCACCAGCAACCGTGGTCGACCACATCAAGCCACACCGTCGCGACATGCGCCTGTTCTGGTCCAGGTCTAACTGGCAACCGCTTTGCACGCCCTGCCACTCATCCATCAAACAGGCCAGGGAATGCCGGCTATGAAGCACACGTCCGAGCGCGAGCTGTGGGTTAACGTCATCTTGCGGGCCACCGAAGACGGTCTGGCTGACAAGCAAGAGCGCAAATGGTTTCAGCTCACCAATCCCGACTTTGTTGAAGTCTGCGCGCTCGCCGACCTCGACCCTGAAGCCGTAGCAGATCGTGCGGCCTCTGCATTCGAGCGCTATGACCAGGCAGAGGCTTCTGGCACCAACTTCGAGATCACCAGGCCGCTGTCGCCAGCACCACGCCCAGTAGCGCGCTACGAGCATGCGGGCCGCTTGATGACCCTATCGGAATGGGCCGAGTTTACGAGCATCAACATCAACACGATCAGAAGCCGATTGGACTCCGGTCGATCCTTCAAAGAGGCAATCGATCCTGCCTTCAGGCCCAAGCCCCGCCGCTTCAACGGCCGGCCTGGTCGCAAGCCTCAGCGGCACACCGTCAACGGCGTAAGCAAGACCCTTACCGAGTGGGCCGTCATCTATGACGTAAACCATCGCTCGCTTGCCCAGAGACTTAGGCAAGGCCAAACGCTTGAACATGCCCTGGCGCACCTTAGTAGCGGCAAGCGTGCCAGCCTGCTGCACACCGTCGACGGGATGAGCAAGACCTATGGCGAATGGGCTGACCACCTTGGCATTAGCTACGACGCATTCCTGAAGCGCCTGAGAGACGGCAACCGAACAGTCGCTGAGGCGGTCGCCATGGGCGGCCCGCGACGACGCTCTTTCCCCAGGCCAATGACCAGCACCCAGGGGGTGGGTCACGACTTGCCCGACCGTTTCGGAACCGGCGGGAGGAGCGCAGCGCGCGATCGCGCCGAAATAGAGTTTTCTGAAAAGCCCGAGAAGGCCCACTCATGAGCATCGTCACCACGGCCGAACTGAAGGCTCATTCGAACCTGTCCGACGACGAGGACGACGTGCTGCTCGATCAGAAGATCGCAGCGGCCGAAGGCTGGTGCGCCGGTTACATCGGTGCGTCACTGGTCGACCTCGACCCGCTCCCGGCCGGCATCCGCGAGGCCATCCTGCGAATAGCGGCCGACCTCTATGAGAACCGCGAGGCGACCTTGATAGGCACGTCCGGTTCGACGTTGCCGTTCGGCGTCACGGATCTGCTCGCACCGCATAAGGTTTGGTCCTTCTGAAATGGCACAATCGGCACAAATCACCCGCCTACAGCGGCGGCTTGAAGCGATTCCGAAGACTGTCCGGACTGCCGTCGTGCCGTCGCTGGTGAAGTCGGGCGAAGAGCTTGCCGGCACCATGCGCCAGCTTGCCGAGACGTCGCGCGATACCGGGGCGCTGATCGAGAGCATCGCGGTCACCACGCCCGGCGCGTCGACGCCGCCTTACAGCCAGCCAGGCGGCACCCGCGTGGCCGGCGAGTTGGAGGTGCTTGTGACAGCCGGCGATCAGGACGTGCGCTATCCCCATCTTGTCGAATACGGCACCAGCAAAGCCGCAGCACAACCGTTCTTCTGGCCTGCTTTCCGCCTACTGCAGAAGCGGATCAAGAATCGCACCAGGCGAGCCATTGGCAAGGCCGTTCGCGATGGATGGAACAAGCAATGATCGAACCGACCATTGCGTTGCAAACCGCCATCAGATCGCGCCTGCTCGACAGACCGGCCGTCACCGCGCTTGTGCAGCCCGACAACATCCGCGCCGGCAGCACCAGGCCTGACCGGACGCCCGCGATAATCATGAGCGACGGCACCACGGCGCTGCACGGCTACGATTACACCGCCCAGCGCGCCGCCTGGGTCAATCTCGACCTGCATATCTGGACGCTCGACCAGGGCCAGGAGGCGGCGAAGGCGATCGCGTTCGCGGTATGCCAGGCGCTCGACGGTCAGCTCGACCTCGTCGGTGCTCACTGCGACCACTTCGAAGTGACCCGCGCCGTGTATCCACGTGATCCTGACCCGCGCTATGGCCACGGCGTTCTATCAGTCGATGCGCTCATCCGGTGGATTGTCTGATGCGCGCCGGCAAGCTCGACCACATCGTCATCCTACAGCGCTCCGTTGAGAGCGTCGCGCCGTCTGGTGCAGTCTCTTCCGAGTGGACCGACATGGCGACGGTCCGCGCCGAACTGCTTCAGGCGACCGCCGACGAGGCCGGGACCAGCTATGGCGAGGCCGAGACCGTCGTCCGCAGTTACCGGATCCGCTGGCTGAACAACTTCGAGATTACCACCGCCGACCGCATGCTCGACGGCGGCGTGGCCTACGGCATCAAGGACATTGTCGAGATCGGCCGGCGGCGTGGCCTTGAACTGCGCTGCGAGAGGATCCGCACATGACAGCCAGATCCACTCATTGCTATGATCATCGTGCCAGTGGCGAAATGGATAGACGCGGGGAAAGCTCCACGGTCCGCGCTGCGGAAACCTTGGCTAGCGCTCTGGCCGCAAGGCCGTGCGGGTTCGATTCCCGCCTGGTGACCGCCGGGCCTATGCCATGAGAGGCCGCAAACCCGCAGGCATCGTCGCCGGCACCTCGACCGTGACGAAGGCTCCTCCGCCGCCGGCCTGGCTATCGAAGGACGCCAAAGCCGAATGGCGGCGCGTGGCGCACATCCTGGTCAATGAGCGCAAGGTGCTCACTGAGGCTGACCTTGGCACCCTCGAATCCTACTGCATCGCCACCGGCACCGTGCGCGAGGCTCACCGTGCCTTGAACCGCGACGGCCTGGTCGTCGCTGGCAAGCGGCATCCAGCATTCGGCATGATGAACGCCGCCCAGACGACCGCACGCCTATGCGCCGCTGAGCTTGGTCTCACGCCTGTCTCACGGTCGCGGCCGTCGATCCGTGACGATGGCGAAAACGACAACGACAATGACAATCCGCTCGACATTTCCTGAGTGGATCTATGACGGCTCGCCGATCGATGACCCTTTGGGCCATGGCGACCGCGCCGTGCGCTTTCTGCGCGCGCTGAAACATCCGAAGAGCCGGGCTATGAAGCGTGCTTTCCAGCTTGACGATTGGCAAGAGCGCATCGTGCGCAAGATCTATGGACCGCGTGACGAGCAGGGGAAGCGCATCGTCTCGACTGTCGTGCTCCTCCTACCGCGGGGAAATCGCAAGACCAGTCTCGCCGCGGCTCTCTCATTACTCCACACCATCGGCCCTGAGCGCGTGCCCGGCGGCGAGGCCATCTTCGCCGCGTCTGATCGAAACCAAGCGAGCATCGGCTTTCGTGAGGCGCTGTCGATCGTTCGCGCCGACAAGCGGATCAGCGCGGCTGTAAAGGTGTCCGATGCAACCAATTCGGCTAAGTCGATCACCTTCAAGAACGACGGCACCAGACTCGAAACGATCTCGGCTGATGGCAACCGGCAGCATGGTCGCACCCCAAATTTCGTGCTGGTTGACGAGCTTCACATTTGGCGCGGCCGTGACCTTTGGGACGCTCTTCAGACCGGCCTCGACAAGACCGACGACGCTCTGCTCGTCGTCGCCTCGACTGCCGGGCGAGGCCAGGACAATATCGCCTGGGAGATCGTCGAGGATGCCCGCAAGGTAGCACGTGGCGACGTGGTCGACCCGACTATCCTGCCCATCCTTTTTGAAGCCGACCGCGATAGCGATTGGCGCGATGAAGCCATCTGGCGGCGGATCAACCCCGGTCTGGCACACGGCTATCCGTCTCTGGCCGGTTTCCGCCGGCACGCCGATCGCGCTGAGCGCAGCGTGTCAGAGCGAGAGAGCTTACGGCAGCTGAAGCTGAACATCTGGCTCGACCGCTCCACTGATCCCTTTGTCGACATGGCCGTGTATGACCAGGGCAACGCGCCGATCGATCTGGAGGCGTTGCGCGGCCGCCCGTGCTGGCTTGCCGTTGACCTGTCGAGCACGACCGACCTGACGACCATCGTTGCCGCATGGCGTGACGATGCCGGCGGCTACATCGTCGTGCCGTGGTTCTTTTGCCCTGGTGAGAGCCTTCGACGGCGTGCGGAGATCGATGGCGTTCCCTATACCTTATGGCGCGACAACGGTCTCATCTCCGCGACGCCCGGCAACGTGGTCGACTACGATTACGTCGAGCAGCGTATTCGGGATCTGTGCGACGAGTTCGACGTTCAGGAGATCGCCTTCGACCCGCACCTCGCTCGCCAGACCATCACCCGGCTCATTGCCGATGGCCTGCCTGCTGTCGAGATGCGTCAGGGTTGGGTCACTATGGCGCCGGCCATTAAAGAGCTTGAACGCGCGATTATCGCCGGCAAGTTCCAGCATGGCGGTCATCCTGTCTTGCGGTGGAACTTCAGCAATATCGCCGTCGAGACCGACAAGGCCGGCAACCAGACCTTTCATAAGGGCAAGTCCACCGATCGCATTGACGGCGCCCAGGCGGCGGCGATGGCCGTGGGCCGTGCCTTCGTCGGTGAAACCAATGTCTCCGCTTACAACGCGCCGGAAAGCACCGGCCTTTTCATTTTTCACTGAGGATCACCGATGGCTGACGAAGAAAGACTGATCGTCTCACTAGAAGCTCGAATCAACCAATTCGAGAAAAACATGGCTCGCGCCAGCCAGACCGCCGGCAAGCAGTTCGGCAGCATCGAGGGCCGCGCCAAGCTGTCGGCCTCGAAGCTGGAATCGTCGTTCACCACAGCGTCGACCCGTGTCGGTGCGAGCCTCAAAGGCATGGCTTCCGGCCTGCTCGCGGGCGTTAGCCTTCAGGCCGCTCAAAAGCTCATCGACGCCGCTACTCGCATCAGCAACAGCTTGAAGGTCGCTGGCCTGTCAGGCACGGACCTGACCAAGGTTTATGACGCGCTCTTCGATAGCGCTCAACGCAACGCCGCTCCGCTCGAAGCGTTGGTCACGCTCTACGGCCGCGCTGCGCAGCAACAGAAGGAATTGGGCGTATCGAGCGAACAGTTGCTGTCGTTCACCGAGGACGTGGCGGTTGCGCTCCGCGTGGCCGGCACCGACGCCAGCCAGGCATCCGGCGCGCTGCTACAGCTAGGGCAGGCGCTCGGCTCTGGCACGGTTCATGCCGAAGAGTTCAATTCTATCCTCGAAGGAGTTCCTACGATCGCCCAGGCGGCGGCCAGCGGCATCAAAGAGGCTAACGGTTCCGTCGCTGCGCTGAAGCAGCTTGTCGTCGATGGCAAGGTCTCATCGAAGGCTTTTTTCGACGGCTTTGCGGCCGGCGCCGAGACCCTTCAGGCGAAGGTTGCCGGTGCGACCATGACGACCTCACAGGGCTTCACGATCTTGACCAACTCGCTTATTCGAGCGGCCGGCAAGTTCGACACCGCCACCGAGACAAGCAAGCGCTTTGGCGCGATCCTTGGTGATCTCGCCGCCTACGTCGATCAATTGAACTTTGATCGGCTGATGGGCAACCTCGACGCCTTGGCCGCCAAGCTCAACGCCCTGAACGGCCTTGCTCAGAACTTCGGCGAGAGTATCGGTCAGGCGCTCGGCACGGACAATCTGGGCAAGTGGCTGGCGACGACCAAGCTTGGCCAGGCGATCGGTATGACCTCGCCGGCTGGCGTTCGCGATCGCATGGCCGGCGACGTTCCGCAGGCCGACGCTGTGATCCAGCAATGGGCCAAGCAGCACTACGGCAACGGCGCTGCCACGACCACGACTCCGAAAACCGATCGCTTGCCGGCGGCGACGAAAACAGAGCAGATCACACTCGCAGACTATCCAGTGACTGGTGGCGGCAGAGGTAAGGGTGCCGGCACGAAAGGAAAAGGCGCCGACGACTACGCCCGCGAAGTCGAGCAGATCCAGAAACGCATTGCCTCACTACGCGCCGAGACCGCTGCCCAGGCGGGCGTCAACCCGCTGGTCGATGACTACGGCGCGGCTGTCGAGAAGGCGCGCATCAAGCAGGAGCTTCTGAACGCTGCCCAGGCGGCCGGCAAGACGATCACGCCGGAACTCGCGGCTTCGATCGACACACTCGCCCAGAACTACGCCGACGCATCCGTCGACGCCGCCAAGCTCGCCGAGGCACAGGACAAGACGAAGGAGTCGGCCCATGAATGGGCAGGGCTCGGCAAAGACGTGCTCGGCGGCTTCATCAGCGACCTGCGCAGCGGCAAGTCGGCGGCTGAAGCACTTGCGGGCGCGCTCGACAAGATTGCTGACAAGCTCCTCGACATGGCGCTGAACAGCCTCTTCAGTTCGGCTGGTGGCGGGATCTTCGGCTTGTTCGGAGGCCTGCTTGGCTTCAGCAAGGGCGGTATTGTGCACCTGGCCGGTGGCGGGCATGTTCGCGGACCTGGCACCGGCACCAGCGATAGCGTCCCGGCTATGCTCAGTGATGGCGAGTTCGTCGTTCGCGCCGAGCAGGCCACGAAGCACCGCGCCCTTCTACAGGCGATCAACGATGGCAGCTTGCCGGCCCTGGCATCTGGTGGCCCGCTCGATGGACGCAACGTAGGGCGGCTCCACAGGCCGGCCAACGACAACCCTGCCCAGGTGATCAACTTGCCGGTAAGCGTGACGGTAAATGCTCAGGGCGGCGACAGGAGTGCAAACGCCGATCTGGCACGCCAAACAGCTCGCGAGACGCAAGACGCTGTGCGGGCCATTGTCCAGGGCGAATTGCGCACAGCCATGCGCCCAGGGGGCGTCTTGCGGGGGCGCTGATCGAGCCCTTGACCCTGCTCACACGAAAAATCGACGGGATGACAATCACCCCGCTCGGTTCTCGCTATAACTGAGAGGAGCATAAAAAAGACCGGCCACAATTTCCCAATGGCAGCCGGTCTAGAAGGTAGTGAGATGTATTATAGCGGTTTCGCGCCGGCCGGTCAGGCTGAGGCACATGAAAAGTTCGGTCGCGACATCGACGACGACATCGTCGCCATGATCGAGGACCTTCCTACCTACTTTCCACCGATCGACTGTCCTATCGAAACCCCGGTCGAGGATACGATCGGCGCTGACAATTTTGCGACAAACCCTATTTCCTGCCCCAAGCCGGAAGCCATGAGAACAAAGGGTATGGCGGCACGCCATCCTAGTGCGCCAGTTACCGGCACCACACCACTACCTACACCCCGTCTACCGCACCCTTCCGACACCACCAGCACCCCTGTAGACATCCGACCAGTCACCAGCACCAAAAGCACCTCGAAGACACCCTGGCGCGAACTCGGAGAGGTAGGCAAGCTTCAGCCTTGTGTCGAAGCTGCTGGGCGCCTGGACGGTTTAGCCTGGTCACTCAACTTCGGCATCGGGCGGGAAGGGGCACTTCTGGCCCATGACGATCCGGCGCGATTGCTGTCCACCTACATCAGCCGGGAGCTCCGTGGTGCACTCGGGCGGGACCTGCCTTACTCGTTCGTCTTTGAGCTGGTCCGCGACAGCCACGGCTTCAACAGGCTGCACGCTCACGGCGTGATCGTGCTCGACGGTGTCGACCAGGACCTTGTCGGTGAAGCTCTCATACGCGCCGGTGGGAAGATCGAAGACAGGGTCTGGGCCGGCCGACAGCTCGATCTGAGAGCGATCACCAGCGCGTCCGGCTGGACCTCCTACATCACGAAGATGCGTCGCTGGGGAAAGGCCACGCCTTCCAATCGCTACGTGTTCAATTCCCGGCAGATGAAGGCGATTGCCCGCCACGACTACGCGGAGCACGGCCTGTCCCGGCCGATTGCCTTTTCGAAGCCTCGCCCGAAATGACCGATTGCGACAGCGGCGCCCCGGGATGTAAGTCACCAGTGAGTAACATATTGATTTTGTTGAATTTTATTCTTGACTCAGCCGTTGGATAGATTCATCTATCGACTGCAACCTCTCAAATTGGAGACCCCAATGGATCACTATTTAGAAGACGAAGCTTGGAACGCCCTGGTCGATCACATCGCCGGGCCGCAGGATCCGGAGCGACAGGGTTGGAACCGGCGCGACGAGGCAATTGAGGCGCTTGGAGAAGCTGGCATCTGGCCGGCGGTGATCCGCGACCACGCCTCCAACTATTCCGACGAGGAGATGCAGAGCCTCCTCGCCGAACTCGATGCGCGTTGCGAGAGCAATGCAGACCGGAACAGGCTGGCGAGCGTTAGGCGCACTCTGGAGTCGATGAAGCGCCTCGACGTCCGAGTGCGGTCGAAGCTGAATAAGCTGCCCAAGGCGATCGAATGACGCTAGCGAAAGCGGTGGGTGGCCAGCCCACCGCTTTCCTTAACGATCGTCATCCGGATGTTTTCCGCTGTTCCGGAACGCTCGTCTGGCCCGCATTAAATCGTCCAAGATCGACTCTTCAACATATAGCGAGGGCATATCGCCACTAGATGGGTAATGAACGACAGCCATCACCTCAACGAAATGCCGTTCACCTTCGACGGTGAGAAAAATGTGCTCTCCCACTCTAGGCATGAGATCCATTTCCATTGAGCGGTCGATCTTCGGGTTCTTCAAGCTTGTGAGGAAGAATTGTGGCATTAGACCTATCCCCGCTGGGCGTGTTGACGCGCTGACCAATGTCGCCGTCTTCTTGACGATCTGCAACGATGAGTGAATGCCAGCCTATTTTTGGTTCTTATATCGGGCCTTTGCCGCTGGCATCGATCAATCGGCATGATATGCCTTACATGCATAAGGGATGGGAATCATGTCGGATCCAGCTTCAGACCTGATCAAGACGGCCAATGGGAAGCGGTTTAAGACCATCCTCGCGGACCCGCCCTGGCAGTTCATCAACCGGACCGGCAAGGTGGCGCCAGAGCATAGGCGTCTTAATCGCTATGGCACCATGGGCCTTGAAGCGATCAAGGCGCTTCCGGTCGACCAGGTCAGCGCCGACACGTCGCATCTCTATCTTTGGGTTCCGAACGCGCTCCTGCCGGACGGCTTACAGGTGATGCAGAGCTGGGGCTTCACCTACAAGTCGAACCTGATCTGGCACAAGATCCGAAAGGATGGAGGTTCTGACGGTCGCGGTGTCGGCTTCTATTTCCGCAACGTCACCGAGATCATCCTGTTCGGCGTGCGAGGGAAGAACGCCAGAACTCGTGAGGCCGGTCGCACCCAGGTCAACCTGCTAGCCACGCGCAAGCGCGAGCATTCGAGGAAGCCGGACGAGCAGTATGACCTCATCGAGGCTTGTTCGCCCGGGCCGTATCTAGAACTGTTTGCTCGCGGGACGCGGCCGAAATGGACGGTGTGGGGTAATCAGGCCGACGACGACTACGCCCCGACATGGGACACCTACAGCAACCACTCGCGGGCCGTCGCGGCTGAGTAGGCGGCAACGAGGACGTCGCCGAGCACGTCCTCGACGCCGTCGATGATCGCCTACCTCGACGCCCACGTCGGCGTGTCTCACGAAGTGTTTCACGGCACGATGAGCACATCCTCGACACCCTGGACGAGCATATCCACGACAATCCTCGATAACCGCGTCCTCGACGATCTACCCCTGGCCGTCAGGAGGCGACCAGTCCTCAATGCAGCCGGGGCGAATTCCGATTGCAAGAACCGGGCAACCGCCGTTGCGACCAGCATTCAACCGATACAGAAGCTTGCCCATCCAGGTCGTGCTCGCGCCATACTTCGACGGGAGCTTTGAGCCAGCGATTTCATCGCCGTTCTTGTCCACGGTTGTGCCGATGGCCTTAAAGACGTCGTTTAGCTCACGGCTCCTGGTCAACAGCACGCCGGCGTCGATCGCCCCCGCCTGATAGAAGGCGTTAAAGGCGTAAAGGTCGCGGTCAAACGTCTGATCCTTACTGTTCCACTCAAGATCGAAGGCAACCTTGTTCTTTACGTAGTCGATCTTGTGGCCGTCGATGAACCCTTTGCGGACGTCTTCTCTCGCGTCCGGTTTGAAAATTGGTTTGCCTGCCTTTGTGATTCCAACCTGCTCTTTCCATAAGAGTGTCACATGCAAATCGCCGCGCACGATGGTCTCATGCCACCCCTTGGGTCTTAAAAGCGCATTGATGCGCTTAGGCACCTCGGATTCGTTTCCCCCAGCCGAACGAATGATGCGTTTAGTCAACGTGAACTTGCGCAAGGCTTGAAGCAGTTCGGCCCACTCGTCGGGCCGCGTCTCGGAAAGGACCACCACCGCATTTTTGTAGCTGAAGAACTCATATTTCTGGCGGATATCCAGGGGCACCCTCGCGTCGACTAAGGCTTGATTATCGGCAAATTTGGTAGAAAGCGAGGTATCAGGAAAAGCTTGCTCAAGCTCGCCGCTATCGATCTCGTCGTTGTCGTCAGCCATGACAATCTCCCAATGTTGGGATAGCTGATTCTATCTCGACGACGAATGCCCGGAAGCGCTAGCAGCCTGCAATTACGCTGGAGGTGGAGGGAGGATACCAACGACAATCAACCGAACAGGCTCGCCGACCTTGTCTCGCACGATGTAGGTCTGCAGATATACCTTGTCCCTGCCCATTGCCGCCAAGAGCTGGCTTTGCAAACGGCCTTTAATATCTGAAGGAACGTTAAAGCTGAGAGGCTGGGCGCTGATCGTCAGTCTAGCTTTCCCCCACCCCGTTTCCTTATTATATTGGATAATATCACCCAAGATCGGGGTAATTTGCTGATCAACGGCAGATACTTCTATCTCCTCAGCCATGCGGCGATTGAGAAACAATATCCCTTTAGGCGCGGAATGACCGGCGACAGATACAATCTGTAAAGTATTCGCGCTTCTGCGCAGTGCGGTAGCCATCTCGCTTACAAGAGGCGCAGACATTGATATCAGTTTCTGCTCTCTCGCTCCATCAATGCGACCAAGTTGTGCTGAAGCAGATGTCATTTCCTTTTCTCGTGTTAATTCCGCAATTCGCCTTTCGAGCAATTCTTTCTGTTGTCCGTGAAGATTCTCTTTAATTTCTTGGTCATTTTGTATAATGCTCAGAGCTTTATTTATTAACTCAGTATTGTTGTCATCTATATGCCCGATTTGAGCTACCACCTCAGTATGGGCATTGAGCGCAGTTGCTACGTCGCTGTTCGATGTCTTGCCTACTATTCGCTCAAATATGTATGACATTAAATTTGTGACGGATACGGAAACAAATGTTTCCTGCGCAACCATCAGAGCTGGCATAAGTATGCTAATGTCAAAAGAGCCTTCATCCTGGCTCTGCAGTAGGATGTCTCGATTGCTGGTGTTAGTAATTTTTTTTACGAATCCGCCAGTCGAGCGAAATTGCAGCAGCTTCACGATCAATCTTGCTGCAGCATATTGGAAACGTGCCGCTTCGTAAAAATTCAAGGTGTGCTGATCAGCAAGGGCACCTTCAAAGTGAAAGATCAATTTTTCTGGCATATGTCGTTCCTCCGCCCACGCTTAACTTATCAGTAGTGGGGGAAGAGTCGCAACCGGCTGATGAAGCGGCCAGGACGAGCACCCAGACACCGTTCAGTTTCGAGGTAGGCCACCAACGCATTGAGACCGTTCGGAACCACGACAATCCGCAGAAACGGCCAGATAGTTCGTCAGTCGGCGGCAACGCCAAAACAGCGCTCTTAGCGCCAGGCCTTATCCAGAGCGTTTTTCAGGCGCACCAACGACTTCGCAGTTCGGGGGCAAACATATTTATAAGAGGGCGTAGGATAGCGTTTACCGCGAGCCACAATCGCAGCAAAAGCCTGCGCCAAGTCCATCAGCACGCCTTGCTCGCCTTTCTCAATGACGATCGTTGGCCGTCCATAGTGACCTTCGGTTTGCATGTCGTCGAGGAGTGCGTTGACCTCGTTGCTCTTAGGAACATCACCGGACAAATAGAGCTCTACAGCGTCGCCTCGGGTTACCCGTAGTGTCATGCTGCAAAACCAAAGGAAGAGCCGCTTCCTTGCGTCGTGGTCACCGCCTCCACGATCATCCACGAGAAAGAAGTCGCCGCTATCAAGTTTTTTGATCCGCTTGTCGAAGAATCCGTCATACTCATCGAACAAAGCTTGTTTCAGCGCGCGCGTCGCAACATCAGTTGCCATCAGAATTGCCTCCTTGTGCCGGCCTTATACGACGGAAGGGTGTTACGGATGCAAACTTTGTAGAGAGACTAAGTAGCTGAAATAACACATAAAAATAGACTTGGCTGGGGAACCTGGATTCGAACCAGGACTAACGGAGTCAGAGTCCGTGGGTCTACCGTTAACCTATTCCCCAGCAGGCGCTGTCGCGCTGGTGGGCCGCCGAAGCAGCCGCGCGTGCCTTGTAGCCGCCGCCGGAAAATAGTCAAGCCTAAGCTGCGTTTCAATCACAGCGTTTCATAGGGGCAATTACGCCCGGGTGGCGCGCCGCACCCAATGATCCTCAGCTCTCCGTCCGGCTGTATTGCGAATGTTCGAAGAACAGCACCACGCCGAGCGCGATCAGCAGCGGGATGATCAGGTAAAACAGCCGGAACACCAGAAGTGCCGCCAACACGCCGACCGGGTCCATATCAGACAGGCCCGCGAGGAACACGACCTCGAACACGCCGAGCCCGCCCGGCGCGTGCGAGATCTGCGCAACCGAGAACGACACCAGGAACACGCCGAGAATGACAAAATAGCCGGGATTTCCGGCCGCCGGCAGAGCAAAGAAGATGATCGCCGCTGCTGCCAGAAGCTCGATCGGGCCGATCAGCAATTGCCGCGCCACGATCGGCAGCGCCGGATAGTGCAGCTGGAAGCCGGCGATTTTCAGCGGCTTCAGATGCAGCCAGCTGCCGAAGATGTAGGCGCCGACCAGGATCAGCAAAGCGATGCCGGCGGCGATCGCCAGGCCGTGGTGCGGGGCGCCGGAAAAGCGGTCGATGATCGCAGGCTCGAACACCAGCACCAGGCCGCCGACCAGAATGCTGGAGAGCACGAAGGTGATCCAGCAGATCGCCACCAGAATGCCGACGTCCTGGCCGGTCAGCCCCCTGGTGCCATAGGCGCGATAGCGGATCACGGCGCCCGAAAACACCGAGCCGCCAATGTTGTGCGACAGCGCATAGGTGGTGAAGGAGCAGAAGGTGACGAACAGCCACGAGACCTTTTTGCCGATATGCAAGAGCGCTATGTGGTCGTAGCCGGCAAGCGAGGCGTAGGCGACCACCGAGCTCAGCGCCGCCAGCACCCAGCCGCGCGTCGGGATGGCTGATATGCCGTCCCAGACATCGTCGATCGAGATGCCGCGCAACTCATGCCACAGCAACAACAGCGACCCGATGACCGCCGCGACACCGATGACCGGCCACAGATAGCGCTTCCAATTCGTGCCCCCCCAATTCATGGAGTTGTCGTCATGTGTTGCTGCCCATCGCCCAGGCGGGCGTTAAAACGTCCGCGATTCACCAATTCCCCCTCATTTCAGAAATGCCTCATTGAAGCCGGCTATTCAACCGGCAAGGGTGAGCAGCCGGTTCGCCAACGGCGAATTCGTCGTGCCAGTGGCAAGATGAAAAGGCTAGCGAACGCCGGGACGCTGCAAAGCAGCGGGGACGTGGCAGGACGCAGCCGGCAAAATTTGGCCCCTTGCTCTTGGTGATCCGGTCCGGCGCTGCTACTCTGGCGGCAACTTAAAATTTTTAAGCGCCTGCTGCGTCCGGTTTTCCGGTTCGCGCGGCGCCGGAAGGAACTGAAGTGGAAGACCACGACACCGGCGCTGGCGCGCCGGAAGTGGGCTTGTCCAGGGCTTCGCCGCCGTCAGGCGGGCCAAGCCCATCCGCCGGGCGGCCCCGCCAGGCGGGGCCTCAGTCCGGTAACGGACAGGCCGGCGAAGCCCAGCATCAGCGAGGCAAGGCGAGAAAGCGGCGCAAGCGCCGGCGTGGGCGCAAGGTTTTTGCGCGCGACGACAGCCCTCTCGCAACGGCCGCAGCGGTTGGTGCGCCGGCCTCCGTCGGCCCGGCCGCTCCAGCGCCGGTGCCTTTGCCCTCGGCGCCACAATCCCGACCGGAACAGCCAATGCATCGTCCGCCGATGCAGGAACTGCCGGTGTTTGCCGCGCTCGATCTCGGCACCAACAATTGCCGGCTTTTGGTCGCGGTGCCGCAGCGCCATGGCCAGTTCCGCGTCATCGACGCCTTCTCGCGCATCGTCAGGCTGGGCGAGGGGCTGACCGCCAATGGGCACCTGAGCCAGGCGGCGATGGACCGCGCCGTCGAGGCGCTGAAAATCTGCGGCGACAAATTGCGCAACCGCAAGATCAGGAAAGCCCGGCTGATCGCCACCGAAGCCTGCCGCACCGCCGATAATGGCGTAGAATTCCTGCAGCGCGTCGAGCGCGAGGCAGGGCTGAAGCTCGAGATCATCGACCGCCAGACCGAAGCGCGGCTTGCTGTATCCGGCTGCGGCTCGCTGGTCGAGCGCGACACGCAAGGCGTGGTGCTGTTCGACATTGGCGGCGGCTCGTCCGAAATCGCGCTGATCGACCTCACCGGCCAGCGCTCGCCGCGGCTGGCCAACCACATCGTGTCGTGGACGTCGCTGCCGGTCGGCGTTGTCTCGCTGGCCGAGCGCTTTGGCGGCCGCACGGTGACGCGCGAGATCTTTGCCGCCATGGTCGATGATGTCGCGGTGCGGCTAAAGTCCTTCGACGGCCGCGACCGGCTGAGCCATGTGCTGGCCAGTCCGAAATTCCATCTGCTGGGCACATCCGGCACGGTGACGACGCTGGCCGGCGTCCATCTCGATCTCGAACGCTACGACCGGCGCCGCGTCGACGGGCTGTGGATGGACCGCGACAGCGTCGACCGCATGGTCGAAAAGCTGGTCGGCTGGGACTTCCAGCAGCGCTGCGCCAACCCGTGCATCGGCGCCGACCGTGCCGATCTTGTGCTGGCCGGCTGTGCTATCCTGGAAGCCATCCGTGCGGTGTGGCCGTCGGAGCGGCTGCGCGTCGCCGACCGGGGCTTACGCGAAGGCATTTTGAGCGAGCTGATGGCCGATGACGGCATCTGGCGCAACAGTGGGCGGGGCCGAGCATGATCCGCATTGCTTTGGTCCCCGCCCCCCCCCCCCCCCGTCGAGCTCCCCCCCACACCTCTCCCCCGATCGACGGGGTAGAGGAAGGGCGCGAACTTATGCAGACCGGCGCCTTTCCTCTCCCTCCGGAGGGGGGAGAGGTGGCGCCGCGAAGCGGCGACGGAGTGGGGGAAGCCCTTCGCGAAACGCGAAGCCGCCGAAAAACGGCGGCAACTCGGCCAGCGCAAAAACTCAAACAAGAAATAACGTCATGACCAAGAAGCCGGAAAAGCCGGGCTCCGCCAGCATTCGCGTCCTCAAAACACGAATCAAGAACAAGTCGGGCCTCAAAGAATCGTCGCGCCGCTGGCTGCAGCGCCACATTAACGATCCCTATGTCCAGAGGTCAAAAGCCGACGGCTACCGGTCGCGCGCGGCCTACAAGCTGATCGAGATCGACGACAAGCATCATCTCTTGAAGCCCGGCATGAAGGTCATTGATCTCGGTGCGGCCCCCGGCGGCTGGTGCCAGGTGGCGGCGGCGAGGACCAAGTCGACGGCGGAAAATCCGCATGTCATCGGCATCGACTATCTCGAAATGCCCGCCGTGCCCGGCGCGCCGGTGCTGCTGATGGACTTCCTTGACCCCGATGCGCCGCAAAAGCTCGCCGAAGCGCTGGGCGGCGACCCCGATATCGTGTTGTCGGACATGGCCGCGCCGACGACGGGTCATAAGCGAACCGACCACATCCGCACCATGCATTTGTGCGAGGTGGCCGCCGATTTCGCGCTGTCGGTGCTGAAGCCGGGCGGGCACTTTTTGGCCAAGACGTTTCAAGGCGGCGCCGAAAACGAGCTGCTGTCGATGCTCAAGAAGAACTTCCGCTCGGTGCACCACGTGAAGCCGCCGGCGTCGCGCGATGAGTCGGTGGAACTGTATTTGCTGGCGAAGGATTTTAAGGGCAGAGAGCCACCAGTGGCATCGTCATCCTAGGGCGAAGCAAGGAGCGAAGCGACGCAGCGCAGACCCTAGGATCCATGCCGCGATGTTAACGCGTTGAAAACGCTGCCGAATTCTGTGCCGCTGCATCCTGCGATCAAGATCACGGCATGACTGTGTTCATGCGAATGCTTTTTTATCGCGAATGATGGCGTTGAGGACGACGAGAAGCTTTCTTGCGACGGCGATGATGGCGAGTTTCTTGGAACCTGAGCGGGCTGCGATGGCGGTGTAGAAAGTTCTGAAGCGCTCACAAGCCCGGATGGCGCCGAGCGCTGCCATGTAGAGTGCGCGACGTACGCGTGATCGACCACCCTGGATCTGGCTCCTGCGATTGAGCTTGCCGCTCTTGTTGTCGAAGGGAGCAAGGCCGGCGAGTGCCGCGATCGACTTGGGTGAGCGTTGGCCGAGCTCGGGCAGGTGCGCCAGCAGCGAGAACGAAGTGATCTTGGAGACGCCGGGTACGGAGATCATCAGCGCGTTGTCGCGGGCCATGTCCTCGGCTTGGGCAATGGCTTGGGCGATCTGCCCCTCGATACCCTTGATGCGGACATTGAAGGTAGCGATCAGCTCTTCGATTTCGGCGATGACAATCGCGCCGAAGGCTTCGCTGCGCTGTTTCTTCAACGTTGCCCTGATCTCGACCATTTGGTCGCGAAGGCGGGCAAGCGATTGAAGGTGTTCGCCTTCTTCGCGCGGTGCCGGCTCGGCTTCCGGGTGATAGCGGCGGCCATAGTCGCTCAGCATCCTGGCATCGAGACGGTCGGTCTTGGCGCGCCGTCTCGTCGACTTCGCATAGTGGTGGGTGTGCGCCGGATTGTGCCGGGAGAACGGCACGCCGGCCTTGGCTAGCGCATGACGCAGCAGGCGGTCATGAACGCCTGTCGCCTCCATGACGACGAAGTCTCGACTGGGATGCAGGCCTGCCACATAGGCAGCGATCGCATCGGCCTGATTGTCGATGCGATGGTATTGACCGCTTGCCTCATCAAAAAAGTCCAACCACTGCTTTGAGATGTCGCAGCCGACATAGTTCTGCATTATCATGTCCACGCCTCTTCCTGTGGTGCGGGGTCTGCTTGGAACAGCCCCGTGCAACTGTTCAGGTTGATGGTTCACCGGTGGGAAGGGACCGAGCCATGCCACGGCCTGTCCTCAAAAAGGACGACCAGGATCCTGTCGGTCTCCTTCCCACCCCAAACATAGCATGGGAACAACACACAGGATCCTGGGTCTGCGCGACGCTTTGAGTCGCTTCGCCCTAGGATGAACGAAGTGATGAGGGGCGCTCGCCCCTTACTTCCCAGCCGTGCTCACCGGCTCCAGCGTCTTCGGCGTCGTCAGCCGGCCGTGGCCCGACACCGCATTGCCGGCATCCGGTGCCAGCCGCATGAACGATACCGACGCCGCCGCTGACACTGCCGCCACGATGAAGAAGGCAATGTGGAAATCGCCGAGCATCAGCGGGCCGCCATGGATCGAGGTCGAGACTTCCAGGATGCCGCCGGCCAGCGCCACGCCGAGCGCGATCGACAACTGCTGGAACACCGCCGTGATCGGCGTTGCCTTGCTGGTGTCTTCAGCCGTCACCTCGGCATAGGAGAGCGCGTTGACGCCGGTGAAGAACATCGAGCGGATAAACCCGCCGACCAGCAATATCGCCAGCATCAGCGCGTAAGGCGTCTCCGGCGTGAACAGGCCGTAGATGGCGATCGATGCGGCCGCGATCAGCGAGCCCCAGATCAGCACCCGGCGGAAGCCGGCGAGCCGGAAGATCAGCGCGGTGACGAACTTCATGCCGATGGCGCCGATGGCCGAGACGAAGGTGATCATGCCCGACTGGAACGGCGTCAGCCCGAAGCCGATCTGGAACATCAGGGGCAACAGGAACGGCACCGCGCCGATGCCGATGCGAAACAGCGAGCCGCCGAGCACCGAGGAGCGGAACACCTGGTTGCGGAACAGTTCCAGCGCCAGCAGCGGGTTCTTGGCGCGCCGCGCATGCAGCAGATAGAGCACGCCGGAAATCAGCCCGACCGCCACGGTGATGAGGCCGGTCGCCGGCGGCAGATAGGGCAGGCTGACCACCGACAGGCCGAAGACGACGCCGGAGGCCGCCAGCCCGCTCAGCACGAAACCGACGAAATCGAGCGGCGGCGTCTCCATCGAGTCGGTTTGCGGCAGGAAGCGCGTCGCCAGCCAGATGCCGATCAGGCCGATCGGCACGTTGATCAGAAAGATCCAGTGCCAGGTGAAATAGGTGGTGATGAAGCCGCCGATCGGTGGTCCCACAAGCGGGCCGACCAGCGCCGGCACCGTGAGCCACGACATGGCGGCAACCAGCTCGCTCTTCGGCGTCGCGCGCACCAGCACCAGGCGGCCGACCGGCGTCATCATGGCGCCGCCTATGCCTTGCAGGAAGCGCGAGACGACGAAGGCCGGCAGTGAATTGGAGATGGCGCAGCAGACCGAGCCGACGATGAACACGCCGATCGCGGCGCGAAAAATGGTCTTGGCGCCAAACCGGTCGGCCATCCAGCCGCTGATCGGAATGAAGATGGCCAGCGACACCAGATAGGCGGTCAGCGCCAGCTTGAGCGCGATCGGGCTGGTGTGGATGTCGACGGCGATCGCCGGCAGCGATGTCGCAATGACGGTCGAATCCATGTTTTCCATGAACAAGGCGACCGCCAGAATGAGCGGAATGATGCGGTTCAACGAACGCGTCCGAACTGGCCAAAAATTGCGTGCCGACCAATCCAGGCAATGAAAAGGCGGGGCAAGCGATACGAACCGGCGGTTATCACGCCTCAGGCGCGATGTCGCATTAATTTGCTGTCACTTTTGTGCGACCGCGCGCGGACAAGAGGCGTTGCTGCGTTTCTGCACAAAGGATGAAACTGGCGAAAATCGACCCTCTCCTGGGCAGGTCCGCCGAATAGGAGATGACCGGCTTTTCATCGGCGCCGCGACGTGTTACCAGCCAGCGCCAATCCTGAAAGGGAAGAAACGAGTCGGCGCTGTCCATTTCGGTCCAGCGCTTTTTTGTATTCTCCCGGCGCTTTTCGTATCCGAGGACTGGCCATGGCAAAAATCATCGAAACGTCCACCGGCGCGCTGGCGCTGACCTTTGACGACGTGCTGTTGCAGCCCGGTCATTCCGAGGTCATGCCCGGTGAGACCGACATCCGCACCCGCATCGCCACCGACATCGACCTCAACGTGCCGATCCTGTCGGCCGCCATGGACACCGTCACCGAGGCGAGGCTTGCCATCGCCATGGCGCAGGCCGGCGGCATCGGCGTCATCCACCGCAATTTCTCGCCGGCCGAACAGGCCGAGCAGGTGCGTCAGGTCAAGAAGTTCGAATCGGGCATGGTCATCAATCCGGTCACCATCGGCCCCGACGCCACCCTGGCCGACGCGCTGGCGCTGATGCGCACCTATTCCATCTCGGGCATTCCGGTGGTCGAGAATGGCGGCAGCGGCGGCCAGAAGATCGGCCGCCTGGTCGGCATCCTGACCAACCGCGACGTGCGCTTCGCCTCCGATCCGGGGCAGAAAGTCTACGAATTGATGACCCGTGAGAACCTGATCACGGTCAAGGAGAATGTCGACCAGGACGAGGCCAAGCGGCTGCTGCACCAGCACCGTATCGAAAAGCTCGTCGTCGTGGACAAGTCGGGCAATTGCGTCGGCCTGATCACCGTCAAGGACATCGAGAAGTCGCAGCTCAACCCGCACGCCACCAAGGATGCGCAGGGGCGCCTGCGGGCGGCGGCCGCCACCAGCGTCGGCGATGACGGCTTCGAGCGCGCCGAGCGGTTGATCGATGCCGGTGTCGACCTCCTGGTCATCGACACCGCGCATGGCCATTCGCAGCGCGTGCTCGATGCGGTGACGCGGGCCAAGAAGCTTTCCAATTCCGTCCGCATCCTGGCCGGAAACGTCGCCACCGCCGAAGGCACGCAGGCGCTGATCGACGCCGGCGCCGATGCCGTCAAGGTCGGCATCGGCCCGGGCTCGATCTGCACCACGCGCATCGTCGCCGGCGTCGGCGTGCCGCAGCTTTCGGCGATCATGTCGGCGGTCGAGACGGCGCATAGATCAGGCGTGTCGGTCGTCGCCGACGGCGGCATCAAATATTCGGGTGACCTGGCCAAGGCGCTTGCCGCCGGCGCCAGTGCGGCCATGATCGGTTCGCTGCTGGCCGGCACCGACGAAAGCCCGGGCGAGGTCTATCTGCATCAGGGCCGCTCCTTCAAGGCCTATCGCGGCATGGGCTCTGTCGGCGCCATGGCGCGCGGCTCGGCCGATCGCTACTTCCAGGCCGAGGTTCGCGACACGCTGAAACTGGTCCCGGAAGGCATTGAAGGGCAGGTGCCCTACAAGGGACCTGTGTCTGGCGTGCTGCACCAGCTTGCGGGCGGGCTAAAAGCCGCTATGGGTTATGTCGGTGGCCGCGACCTTGCCGATTTTCGCGAACGCGCCACCTTTGTGCGCATATCCAACGCCGGACTTCGTGAAAGCCACGCCCATGACGTCACGATTACCCGCGAAAGCCCGAACTATCCTGGCGGAGCCTGACCGGCAGCCAGAGCGGTACATGCTCTGGCGCCACCAGGCGACGATCGTGCTGCGGCTGGCGCGCCATGCCGGCGCGCTGTGCTTTGCCGCCGCGGCGGTTTTCATCATCATGACGCTGCTGGAATTCTTCTATTTCCGCCGGCTGAGCGGTGGCCTGCCGTCGCTCGACGTGCGCCTTGGCGGGTTCACGCCCGACGAGGGCATGGCCTGGCTGACGGCACTCGGCCGACGCGGCAGCGAGATCATCCTGGTCTGGCACTATTTGACTTTCGACCTTCTCTTCCCGGCGCTGCTGTCGCTGACCATGGTCAGCCTGATCCTGGCAACCGGGCGGCGGCTGAAGAATTTTCGTGCCATGCCGGTGCAGCTTCAGGCGCTGTTCGCGCTGGTCATCGTGCTGCCCTACACGTGCGCCGACTACGCCCAGAACATTGCGGTGGCGCGGCTTCTGTCCGATGCGCTGTCGGCCAACCCGGATTCTCTGTCTTTCGCCTCGTCGCTGATCGTCACCAAATTCGCGCTGCTGGCGATCCCCGTCATCGTCATCGCGTTTTTGATCCTTGCCGCCCAGCGGCGTCCACAGGCATGAACGACAGAGCAGGGGCAACGCCATGAGCCAGACCGCGATTTTCTGGCCGATGCTGGCGCAGGTGTTGCTCGTCTATATCGTCTATGTCGTGATGGGCCGGCGCCGCTACGGCGCGGTCAAATCGGGCGAGGCCAAGGTCGGTCAATACAAGGTGCGCACGACCGAGCCCGGGTCGAGCGTCACGGTTGCCAACAATCTCATCAACCAGTTCGAACTGCCGGTGCTGTTCTATGTGCTGTGCCTGGCGCTGCACGCGACCAATGGCGTCAATTATCTGACCCTGGCGTTGATGTGGATTTTCGTGATTTCCCGCTATGGCCACGCCTGGGTCCACCTCACCAGCAACAATCTGCGGTTTCGCAGCCGCGCCTTCTACGTCGGCGCGATCATTCTCTTGTTGGCATGGATCTGGTTCGCGCTACACCTGCTCGGAGCGGTGTAGGGCAGTTGTTTACCCTCCCCCTTGTGGGGAGGGTCGCTCCGCGCAGCGGAGCGGGGTGGGGGTCTACAAATCGAACACCGCGATCTTGCGCTTGTCGAACTTGATGCCGATTTCGCCGCGCACCAGCTTCAGTGCGGCTTCGCCGAACACGGCGCGTCGCCAGCCCTGCAGGGCCGGCACGTCGGCATCCTCGCCCTCGGCGGCGATGCGGTCGATGTCGTCGCTGGACGCCAGCACTTTCGAGGCGACGCCTTCCTTCTCGGCGACGATCCGCAACAGAACCTTCAGCAGCTCGGAGGCGGCATTGGAGCCCTCGGGCGGCTGAAAGCTCTTGGGCAGCTTCGGCATCTCTTCGCGGGGCAAAGCGAGCGCCGTGTTGACCGCGCCAAGCAATGCGGTAGCCGTCGACGAACGCTCCCAGCCTTTCGGCGTCGTGCGCAGCTTGCCCAACGCTGCCGCATCGCGCGGCGCCTGCTGGGCGACCTCGTATATGGCGTCGTCCTTGAGCACCCGGCCGCGCGGCACGTCACGCTCGCGCGCCTCGCGTTCGCGCCATGCCGCCACCGTCTGCACGATCGCCAGCTCCTGCGGCTTGCGCAGCCGCATCTTCAGCCGCTTCCAAGCGTCTTCGGGGTGCGGATCGTAGGTCTCGCGCGAAGTCAGCACCTCCATTTCCTCGTTTAGCCAATGGGCGCGGTTTTCCCGCTCCAGTTCGGCGCTGAGATGCTTGTAGACGTCGATCAGATGGGTGACGTCGGCCAAGGCATAGTCGAGTTGCTTGTCCGACAGCGGCCGGTGGCGCCAGTCGGTGAAACGCGAGGATTTGTCGAGCCGTGCGCCGGTGATGCGCTGCACCAGCTGATCGTAGGAGACGCTGTCGCCGAAGCCGCAGACCATGGCCGCGACCTGGGTGTCGAACACCGGATGGGGCACCAGATCGCCGAGATGGACGATGATTTCAATGTCCTGGCGCGCGGCATGGAAAACCTTGACCACCGCCTCATTGGCCATCAGCCGGAAGAACGGGGCGAGGTTGATGTCGGGCGCCAGCGGGTCGATCAGCGCGGTGACGCCGGGCGCCGCCATCTGGATCAGGCACAGAATCGGCCAGAATGTCGTTTCGCGGATGAATTCGGTGTCGACGGTGACGAAATCCGACTTTTCAAAAGCGGCGAGAACGGACTCGAGCTCATTTTGGGTGGTGATGACGTGCATCAAATCGCTTTTTAGTAACGGGTAAGGTTCTCTTTCAATTTCAGCCATGGGCGCTTTCGTCAAGCCGCCCTTCGGTCAAGTATCAGCCGATCCGTCGGAATCGCCATTTCTGCGCGCCAGCCGCGCGAAGACGGTTGATGTGCGCAGCAGCGCCGTGAAGCGGCTGCGCTTGCCCGCCGGCACGCTGCCGCGCACCTGCATGCGGTAGAGAATGACGGCGATGAGGGTGGCGTAGACGACTGCGCTGAAGACAAACAGGGCGCCCGGTCCGAAATGTTGCATCACTGCGGACGCCGCGAAGGGGCCACCAATGGCGCCGAAGGAATAGAACAGCATCAAGGCGGCGTTGATCAGCACGAACTCGCCCTTGTCGGCGCGGTCGTTGGAATGCGCCGCCGATAGCGAATAGAGCGGCATGGCGAAGCTGCCGAAGATGAAGACGATGATCAAATTGAGGGTCGGATCGGCGCCGGCGACGAAGACCAGCGCCAGCGCCGCGAACATGGCGCCGCATGTCGTGGCCAAAAGCACCGCGCGCCGATCCCAGCGGTCGGAGAGGTAGCCCAGCGGATACTGGATGAGGGCGCCGCCGAAGATGCCGACGCTGACGAAGGTGACGACATCGGCCACCGACATGCCGATCTGCTCGGCATAGACCGGCGACAGCGTGCGGAACGCGCTGTTGGTGACGCCGACGCAGATGCAGCCGAAGCAGCCGAGCGGCGAAATCCGCCAGACGCGGGCGAGATCGAGCTTGACGTCTTCCGGCGGCGTCGGGTTGGAGCGGTCGCCGAGCGACACCGGAACCAGCGACAGCGTGATCATCATCGACATGATGGCGAAGATGGCAAAGCCGCCGGGGCCGAAGATCGGGATCAGGAACTGCGCGCCGGTCACCGAGCCGATATCGACCATGCGGTAGATGGCCAGCACGCGCGCACGATCCTTGTTTTCGACGCCGGAGTTCAGCCAGGCTTCCATGACGGTGAACAGACCGGCAAAGCAGAAACCGCCGGCAAAGCGCACCGCGCACCACATCACCGGATCGATGATCAGCACCAGGAGCAGCGTACTGGCCGCGGCGATGGCGGCGAGCGCTGAAAACGTCCGGACATGGCCGACTGCCTTGAGGATGCGGGTGACTGCGAGGCAACCAAGCAGGAAGCCGGCGAAATAGAACGTGCCCATCAGGCCGATGTCGGCGGCCGAAAACCCTTCCTGCGCGCCGCGCAACGCGATCAGCGTGCCCTGCAGCCCGTTGCCGCCAAGCAGGATGCCGGCGGCGATGAGGAGCGGGATCAGCGGGCGGATGGAGGACATACGGAACCGTTGCTTAGGTGGCTCCACAGTTCTGAACTATCGGTGTGGCCAATGCCAGTGGCTTGTCCCGCCGCCAACAGGTGTGTGGCTTCAAGTGCGGCCGTTCAAGCTCCGTCGGCCCTCGCCAAAGCTTCGCTCGCTGGCGCAGGCTTGCCCCGGGCAGCCCTTCGGCCAAGCGAGCCGGCGGTCAGCAGGCTGAGCATGATGAAGGGGATGCCGATACCGAAGGCCGAGCGAATGCCCCAATGGTCGGAGACGAAGCCGAGCAATGGCGGGCCGAGCAGGAAGGCGACGAAGGAGATCTGCGACAGCGCCGCGACATTGATTGCCGCGGAGCGGTCCGTGCGTTGGGCCGCCGCCGAGATCGCCAGCGGAAAGATCGCGCTGCTGCCGATGCCAAGTAGCGCAAAGCCCAGCATCGATACGAGCGGGGCAGGCGAGAAGAAGACGAGCAGCACGCCGACCGCCATCGTCGCCAGCAGCACCCGCGCCACGACGCTCGGCGAGTGGCGGTCGACAAAGGAGTCGGCAAAGAAGCGCGTGCTCGCTTGCGAGAATGCAAACAGCGCCACGGTGAAGCCGGCGACGAAAGGGCCCGCATCGAACACGGTGCGCATGTAGATTGCCGACCAGTCGATGCTGGCGCCTTCCATCAGCATCGCCGACAGTGTCACCGCGACGAGGACGAGGATCGGCAGCGTCGGCCGCGCCAGCCTTGGCGCCGTCTCGTCATTGCCAGCGAAGCGGCTCGGCGCCGGTTCGTAACCGCCGAGAAACAGCGCGATTCCTGTCGCCACCATCGGTACGACAATCGCCAGGTGCAGTTGCGGCGAAATGCCGAGATGCGCAAGCGCGGCGCCGAACAGGCCGGCGCCGAAAAAGCCGATGCTCCAGAACGAATGCGCCCGGTTCATGATCCGGCGCTTGAGCAGGAATTCGGTTCTATCGGCCTCGACATTGAGAATGATCTCGACGCTGCCGATCATCAGGCCGACCGGAAACAGCATCAGGAACAGCGCAAGCGGCCCAGGCGCATGCACGGCAATGGCAAAGACAACCGACAAAAGCGGCACCAGCCCGAGCAGCGCGCGGCGGAAGCCGATGCGCTCCAGGATCGGCGCCGCCAGCGTCAGCGCGGTCAAGGTGCCGATCGGCGTCCCGATCAGGCTTAGCCCGAGCGTGCCGTCCCCGATGCCCATGGCGTGCTTGATGTCGGGCAGCCGCGGGAAGATTTGGCCCATGGCGAACGAATAGATCGCAAAGCCGGCGTAGACCCGGTGTTGCGGAGCGAGGCGGAGGCCAAAGGTCATGACCATGCTTTCGGGGAAGAGAGTCGACGGTTGTCACTGTTTGATATGCCTACATCTTGCACAAACATGCAAATCGTGCAAGAACGTGCATGGAAAAAAACAGGATCATGCAATGCTGACCGATGAGCGGCATCAAATTATTCGCGATCGCCTGGCCGTCGAGGGAAGGGTGCTGGCCGGCGAGCTGGCAGGCCGCTTCGGCGTTTCGGAAGACACGGTTCGGCGCGACCTCAGGGAGTTGGCCAAGGCCGGGCAGTGCCGCCGCGTCTATGGCGGCGCGGTCGCGGCCGCACCCTTCGCGGCCACGCCGGTCGGCCTGCGCGCCGGCCATGCGGTCGAAGAAAAGACGCGGCTGGCCCGCGCGACCGTGGCACTGCTTTCGCGCGGACAGACCCTGTTCATCGACAGCGGCTCGACCAATGCCGCGATCGCCAGGGCCATCCCGCGCGACATCGATCTGACCGTCGCCACCAATTCGCTCGAAATTGCCTCCATCCTGTCAGACCACGCTTTGGTCGAACTGATTGTGCTGGGCGGGCGGTTCGACCGCCATCTCGGCGCCTGCGTCGGCGCCGACACGCTTGCCGCTGTCGCGCAACTTGGCGCGGACCTGTTTGTTCTCGGATCCTGCGGTCTCGATGCGTCGCGCGGCGTCACGGCCTTCGATTCGGCTGAGGCCGAGGTAAAGCGGGCGATGGCCAAGAACAGCGCAGGCATCGTCATCGCTGTAACCAACGACAAGCTAGCCACAGCCGCACCCTACCGGGTCGCCAGGCCAGAGGCGATCCGCCACCTCGTGGTCGAAAAGACCGCGCCGGCCGCGGTCCTCGCCGACTTCGAACGCCAGGGCGCTGAAATCCACTTCGCTTGAAGTAGCGCCGTGCGCGGGCTGTTCACGCAAGAGGCTGACCGTCACAGGCCGAATCTTCTGGTGGCTCCCGATGCGATTGCTATTCCAGTCAGCACCGCCACGAGCCCGACAAGCAGGTTCGCGCCGACCTGTTCGCCCAGGACGACGACGGCGAAGATCGACGCCGTCACCGGATTGACCGCGACCGAGACGGCAACCAGTGTCGGCGCGGCGCGCCCGAGCGCGAACCCCCAGAGGAAGAAAATGAAGGCACCGCAGACGATGGCGAGATATCCGCTCGCGATCCATTGCGATGCATTGAGCGTCGCAAGCCGCGCCAGGCCGCCGTTCGAGGCGGCAATCACCGACAGGCAGATGGCCCCCACGCCCATGCCGAACGCCACGAACGGGATCGGCGTGGTGCGCGACAGGAATGGTCGTGACCAGACGCTGTAGAGCGCCATGCAGAACGCCGCCGCGACCATGATGAGGTCGCCGCGCCATGCGCCTGCGGGAGCAGTCGCCAGGCTGGTGCCGAGCGCGACGGCCACCCCCGCCACGGCGATCAGGACGCCGACGATCTTGCGCATGGTAGGCGGCTCGATCCGCAGAACCGCGCCGGCAAGCATGGTGAGCAGCGGCAGTGTCGAAAGCGCCAGCGCACCGCGCGCCGCCGTGGTGTAGACAAGGGCGCCATTGAAGAGCACCGAAAACAGCCCGAAGAACAGCAGGCCCAGGGCGCCGGCGCCAAGCCAGTCGCTCTTCGCAGGCCATTTGTCCCGCCGCCAGAGCGCCACTGCGGCCAGAACCAGAAAGCCGCCGCTGAACCGCACCGCGCCGATGGTAATCGGATCGAGAGTACCGGCGAGATATCGGGTTGCGCCGACAGCGGTGCCGCCAAGAGCGCTGGAAAGAATCGCCGCCAGCACGCCCAGAATTTCCATTCTTGTCCCAACCTGGCCAGTTCGGCGCCAGCGATATCGGGCAGGCGGGTCGAAAGGAATCGAATAAGTGCAATGAGTTTGATAATGCTTGGCTATGAACACCCTGGATCCCGAACTGCTGCGCGCCTTCATCGTCGTTGCCGACCGGCTCTCGTTCACGCGCGCCGCCGAACAGCTCAATCGAACGCAGGCAGCCGTCAGCCTGCAGGTGAAGCGCCTTGAGGAACGCCTCGACACCGCGCTGTTTCGCCGCTCGACCGCTCGAGTTGAACTGACCGCGGCCGGGGAGGGGTTTTTGACCGATGCCCGCCGTATCCTTGCCCTCAACGAGCAGGCGATAGCACGCGTTTCCAATCAGCGTGTGGCCGGGCACGTTCGCATCGGGGTGATGGAAGACTATGGCACCAAAATCCTGCCAAGCCTGCTTGCCGATATTGCCCAGCGATTTCCGCTCGTGCAGGTCGACATGGAGATCGGTCTCACCGCCTTGCTGCTCAAACGCCTCGGCTCATCTTTCGACGCCGTCATCGCCATGCACCCGGAAGGTACCTCCGAGGGCGATCTGATATGCCGCGAGCGTGCGATCTGGGCGGCCGCCTCCACCCGTGCCGTCGAAGAGCTCGATCCGCTGCCCGTCGCGCTGTCCTATCCCGATTGCCTGTTTCGCGCCTGGGCCATCGAGGCGCTCGACAAAGCCGGCCGTCCCTGGCGGTTGGCCTATGTCAGCCCGAGCCTGGCTGCTACGGAAGCAATCGTCGGGCAGGGCCTCGCGATCACCGTGGTCAAAGGCAGCATGCTGGCGCCGGGCCTGCGCGGTATCAATCCCGGCCGTTATGTGCCGCCATTGCCGGGGGCGGAGATACGCCTTCATCGCGCCGCAACGTCCTCCGCCAGCGCTTCATTGGTCATCGATCATCTTGCACAACGCCTCCAGCAGTCGGCTTTGGGCTCCTAGGCGGGGAGCCAGCTTAAAAGCAATCGTTCAAACCGTGCTGGAATTCGGCGCTTTCCTCGACGCAGCGTGTACGATGAACGCTTCAATATCTTCCTTCGAATAGCCAAGAAGAGTGCCTTCAAGCCTCGCCAGATCATTCGATGTGAAGATGTTGAAGGCCTCTCCGCTGCGGCACATCCGGGAGATCAACAAGCTCAGTTTGCAGCGCCATTCCTCTGTCGGCAGGCAGTAGCGGCGATCTTCCACGGACGTTTCTGGATCAAAGTGGGTGAACTTCAGGATGCGGCCTTGGCCGACAAACGGTGCAAAGCCCGCATCGCCAATATCTTCGGCGTCCACACCCGGCTCCGTCCCGAACAGGGCCATTGGCTTGTCGCCCTGAAGCATCAGTTCCAACTCGCGGCCATTGTGTGGCCCGACGCCCGGTGGAACTGTACGTTTTGGCATAAAGCATCTCCAGATTGCTTGAGGACGGCACTGTTGCGGGGAACACTTCTGGCGGCAAGCGCCAAGCCTGGCAAAGACTTCATGCTGACTAGCGGATAGAGAGACGACCCAAACCCGACTCGCCTTGACAAATCAGGCCTCCCATGCGCTTTTCGCGCAAATTTTGGACCGGGCTTTGAGCTCGGCCCACAACCCAGCACCCCGGACTTTTGACATGACAATGCATCGTTACCGCAGCCACACCTGTGCCCAGTTGAGAAAGAGCGATGTCGGCTCTTCCGTCCGCCTGTCGGGCTGGGTGCATCGCGTGCGTGACCATGGCGGCCTGCTGTTCATCGATCTGCGTGACCATTACGGCTTGACCCAGATCGTCGCCGATCCGGATTCGCCCGCCTTCAAGGTCGCCGAGACGCTGCGTGGCGAATGGGTGATCCGCGTCGACGGCGAGGTCAAGGCGCGCCTGCCGGACACCACCAACGCCAACTTGCCGACCGGCGAGATCGAAATCTTTGCCCGCGAGGTCGAGGTGCTGTCGGCAGCCAAGGAATTGCCGCTGCCGGTGTTCGGCGAGCCGGACTATCCCGAAGACATCCGCCTGAAGTATCGCTTCCTCGACCTGCGCCGCGAGACGCTGCACAGGAACATCGTGGCGCGCACCAAGATCATCGCTGAGATGCGCAAGCGCATGACCGATGTCGGCTTCACCGAGTTCTCGACGCCGATCCTGACGGCTTCCTCGCCGGAAGGCGCACGCGACTTCCTGGTGCCGTCGCGCATCCATCCCGGCACCTTCTACGCGCTGCCGCAGGCGCCGCAGCAGTACAAGCAGCTGATCATGGTTTCGGGCTTCGACCGCTATTTCCAGATCGCGCCCTGCTTCCGCGACGAGGACCCGCGCGCCGACCGCCTGCCCGGCGAATTCTACCAGCTCGACCTCGAGATGAGCTTCGTCGAGCAGGACGACGTGCTGTCGACCATGGAACCGGTGATGCGGGGCGTCTTCGAGACTTTCGCCAACGGCAAGCCGGTGACGCAGACATTCCAGCGCATCCCGTACGATGTCGCGATGCGCAAATACGGCTCCGACAAGCCGGACCTGCGCAACCCGATCGAGATGCAGGCCGTCTCCGACCATTTCCGCGATTCCGGCTTCAAGGTGTTCGCCAACATCCTGGCCAACGATCCGAAGGCCGAAGTGTGGGGCATTCCGGCCAAGACCGGCGGCAGCCGCGCCTTCTGCGACCGCATGAACTCGTGGGCGCAGGGCGAGGGCCAGCCGGGACTGGGTTACATCTTCTGGCGCAAGGAAGGCGACAAGCTTGAAGGCGCCGGTCCGCTGGCCAAGAACATCGGCGAGGAGCGCACCGAGGCGATCCGCCAGCAGCTCGGCCTTGCCGATGGCGACGCCGCCTTCTTCGTCGCCGGCGATCCGAAGAAGTTCGTCACCTTCGCAGGCGCCGCACGCACGCGCGCCGGCGAGGAGCTGAACCTTGTCGACCGCGAGCGTTTTGAACTGTGCTGGATTATCGACTTCCCCTTCTATGAATGGGACGAGGAGGCGAAAGCGATCGATTTTGCCCACAACCCGTTCTCGATGCCGCAAGGTGGTATGGAAGCTCTGACGACCAAGGATCCGCTGGAAATCAAGGCCTTCCAGTACGACATGGTTTGCAACGGCTTCGAGATCGCCTCGGGCGGCATCCGCAACCATCTGCCCGAAACCATGGTCAAGGCATTCGAGATACGCGGCCTCGACCGCCAGACCGTCGAGGAGCGTTTTGGCGGCCTCTATCGCGCCTTCCAGTATGGCGCGCCGCCGCATGGCGGCATGGCGGCCGGCGTCGACCGCGTGGTCATGCTGCTGGTCGGCGCCAAGAACCTGCGCGAGATCACCATGTTCCCGATGAACCAGCAGGCCTACGATTTGTTGATGAACGCGCCTTCGGAAGCCTCGCCGCAGCAGTTGCGTGATCTGTCGCTGCGTGTCGCGGCAGTGAAGAAGGACTGACGGCAGCGTTGCAACTGCCCTTTCTCCCCGTCTCTATACGGGGAGAAATGTCCGGCAGGACAATGAGGGGCAGCACGCATGCAGGCGATTGGCGAACGGCCTTAGCAGTTGGCGCCTTCTGACAATCGGTTCAGCATCGAACTACAATTTGCAGGCGTTGGCGCCGCCCCTCATCTGCCTGCCGGTGTCCAGCCGATAGATGGGTAACACTTTGAACCGGATACATAGGTGACACTTCTCTCCCCCTATGCGTCCGCCGCAGCGCCAAGCGGATTGGTTGGCGCGGCGCTGCGGCGGACAAGCTTCATGTGCCGTGTGTCGATGATGCCGAGCGGGTGGGCATGGAATGAGAGTGTCCATTGTCCGTCTTCGGTCTCCAACGCAGCGACCGGTTCGCCCGCCAGCGCTTGCGAGACATATATGAAGCCGCCATTCCATCGGATCTCGCCATTGTGGCGCACGCGGCGGACCGAGGCCTCGGCCGGATAGACGGGCTCGGGTGGTGTCCTGGGCATGGCGCGCTGTGAGGACCGGTAGTGCTGGGCGGGCGTATCCATGCCCAGCGCCTCATGGGGACGTTCCTCATTGTAGCTGTGGCGGAAGGTCTCGAAGGCCTGGCCCTGTGCCGTTCGGTCGGCTTCCGGTGCCTCGGCCATCGGCAGCATGGTCAGGTGAAAGCGCTCGTGACGTCCGTTCTGCTGTGGCCTGCCGGGTGCGATCCGCTCCAAGGTGATGCCGAGCTTGATGAAGCGCACGACAAGCGGCGTCAGCCCGGTGACGCCGGCCGATGCGAAGGGCGGGCCATTGTCGCTTCTGAAGCGAT
>NZ_JAMYPC010000033.1:0-46700 GCF_040320155.1 Mesorhizobium sp. M0771
GCGAGGAAGATGGCGCCGATGGTGACGAAGGCGACATCGGGCGAATTGATCAGGAAGGCGACGATGTAGTGCGGGCTGACCGCCCACAGGATTTCCGGGTCGGCGATGATCTGGTTGAGACCGGAAAGGCCGATCGCCAGGAACCATACAGCGGTCACCGGACCGAAGACTAATCCCACCCCACCCGTGCCAAAGCGCTGCACCGCGAACACCATGGCGAGGATGACCAGGGTCAGCGGCACCACATAAGGCTGGAAAGCAGGCGTGACGACGTTCATGCCTTCGACGGCCGAAAGCACCGAAATCGCGGGCGTGATGACCGCGTCGCCGAAAAACAGCGAGGCGCCGACGATGCCGATGCCCAGGATCACCGCCGACCGCTTGGGGAAACTGCCGCGCGCTAGCGCCATTAGCGACAGCACGCCGCCCTCGCCGCCGTTATCGGCGCGCAGCACGAACATGATGTACTTGATGGTGACGATAATAGTCAGCGACCAGATGATCAGCGACAGCACGCCGAGGATATCGCCGCGCTCGGCGACATTGCCGCCCGACGACGCCACCAGCGCCTCACGGAATGCGTAGATCGGGCTGGTGCCAATGTCGCCATAGACAACGCCGAGCGCGCCTAGCATCAGCACCTTGGGGCTTTGCTGTTCGATTGCCGGATGGCTCGACTGTTCGACGGGTTCTGCCTCGCTACCAGTATTGGTAAGGACCATGGACGACACTCCGATAAGGGGCGGCCCTCTACCTTTGCTGCACTGCAATATCAAGTGCCGCAACGTAATGGCTCCGTATGCGGACCGCATTTGTTGCCGCACCGGCGGATTGTCTCATACGAAACCACGATCCCGCTCCCGGGCCATTTCCCCGACGAGACACAGGCTCAAGGGGAACCTGATGGAGGGCCAGACCGGATCAGCGATGATCTGCGGCAGGAAACGATGGCGCTGCTTGTAGCTGACGGCATATCTTTCTACTGTGTGTGTCTGCCAGACGAGTGGGCGGGCACGGAAGTGGTCGCGCTCTACTGCCAGACATGCTCGTCGAACCTGATGAAAACCTGACTTGTACACCCAGCCCAAACAGGTGCGAGGGGTCGGTCTATTACCAAAGGCTCTGAGGGCTGATGGTAGTGTGCTGAGAGTTCTGCAAATTCGCTGAGAGAGGGCGGTCATGGCAGGCTGGTGATGTTCAACGTCACCGATTCCCTGGAAGGAACGCCACCATGACCAAGACAGAAGGTAAATCGACCAGCGCTGCCGTCAAAGACATTCTGCTTTCGAACCCGGAGGGGCTGCACGAAGTGATCCGTGCGGTAATGCAGGAGGTTCTCGAGGCCGAGATGGAGGAGGCGCTGGGTGCTTCGAAGGGCGAACGCACGCCTGAGCGCCTTGGGTAACGCTCGGGTTACTACGGCCGCACCCTGGTCACCCGGGTGGGCAAGCTTGAGCTGCGGGTTCCGCAGGACCGGGCGGGTCACTTCTCCACCGAGCTGTTCGAGCGCTACCAGCGTTCGGAGCGGGCCTTGGTTGCGACGCTTGCGGAGATGTATGTCCAGGGCGTGTCGACCCGCAAGGTCAAGGCGATCACGGAAGAGCTGTGCGGTCATGCGTTCTGGGCTTCGTCGATCTCGGCCATCAACAAGCGCTTGGACGAGAGCCTGAAGGCGTTTGCCGAACGACCGCTTCAGGAGCCATTCCCCTACCTCATTCTCGATGCCCGCTACGAGAAAGTGCGCGAAGCCGGCATCGTGATGAGCCAGGCGGTGCTGATCGCGGTCGGCATCGACTGGGACGGAAGGCGCCAGATCCTGGCCGTGGAGATGGCCAATCGCGAGAGCCGCTCGGCCTGGAAGGACTTCCTCGTCGGCTTGAAACGACGCGGTCTCAAGGGCGTCGAACTGGCCGTGTCCGACGACCATGCCGGCCTGGTCGCGGCGATCGGCGAGGTGATCCCGGAAGCAGCATGGCAGCGCTGCTACGTCCACTTCCTCGGGAACGCGCTCGATTAGTCAGCATTCGATACACCGAGCGCTTGGCGGAGGCCGGCGTCGAACCCTCGGTGGGCAGTGTCGGCGACTCTTTCGATAATGCTCTCGCCGAAACGATGAACGGTCTTTACAAGGCCGAGGTGATCCATCGACGCGGACCCTGGCGCTCATTCGAGGCCGTCGAGTTCGCCACGCTCGAATGGGTCGACTGCTTCAACAATCGCCGGCTGCTGGAGCCCATCGGCAACATCCCGCCGGCCGAAGCCGAGGAACGCTACTACGCCATGTTGGATGAACCAGCCATAGCCGCGTGACTCAAACAAAACGGCCTCCGAAAAGCCCGGGGCGGTTCACATCGCATTTGATGCCAACTTCATCGTATTTTCTTCGTCTTAGACGGGCTCTTTGCAGACCCACAGAGCTGGGAACCCTTTGCCATACTACAACTGTAACATCATATCGGTTTAGCAGGTCAAGCTTCGGTGGTACCCTCATTGGGTAGAATAACTACTTTGGAGGCGAGCAATGGATCGCGATAGCAAACGGGCACGCGCAGCTGCAAGATCATCTCAAGGCGTGGGGAGCAGTAGCCTCCGTGACGTTCCAGAGGGGCCATTGAGCGATGTTGCAGAACGGCTGGTAACCGCTAACCCGCGTGATACAGCGCGAAATCTTGGGGGCTTCAAAGGCCTCGGGACGCACGAGCGAACAGCCGTTCGGGGCACTCAAGCCGGGCCAGAAACTGACCTCGCGAGATTTGAAAGGCGGGCCAATCAGCTTGGACGATCAGCCATCGATCTGGCCGAGAAATTAACAGCCGGATTGGGGTACACCCCGGATGACGTAGCGTTGCAGCAAGTCAGAGCGGTCAGTAATGTATGCCATTACCTAACGCCAGGGATGCAAGATGCTATTGTTAATCGCATTGGCAACATGGAGCCGTCGTCGCAAGCTCTCGGAGCTCTTTACGTTGCGCCACACTTCAGTAAGTTTAATGACGAAAATAAATCTCGCATTCTTGATCAGGCCATTGGATTGGCTTCTGATCCGGATGTCAATGTCAAGTTGACAGCATCCAATGCTATTCTCAACGCGTATCACCAGTTCGACGCAAATCAACAGGCCCAAGCTCACTCAGTTCCCGGCATGCAACACATCTTGCCGCACATGCCGCCGCCGCAGCATGCAGCAGAGGAACGGAGTGCGAATCTGGACGGCCACATAGCAGGTATTGAGGCTGCAGTCCGTGATACAGTAAGCCCGCAAACCTCCTATGAACAGCTGCAGCGGGGTGCTCAAGTCGGGCAGTCCATAAGCCACACCTACAATCACGCCCGAGAGGACCTAATGGAGGCCACCAGAAGCAGAGATCGCTCCGGCCGTTGAGGTCTCGGCCATGGTACAGTGACGCTTTCTCTCCCGAATTCCGTTTACGGCCTTGCCGTTTCCAATTCGCTGGCCGTTGAGGCGCCTGCTTAGTGTAACTTTCAAAAACCACGTCTGCCGGGTGATGCGCTGCAAGCATCGCACCACCCGCTGCGGCATCGATCTGTCGAGCGGCGACATCGCGCGACGCCGGTTCGGTCTCTGAAGCACGCGCAGCATTAGCTACGGCTAATCCGGCAATGGAACAATGCTTTCAACAAAAACGACGCCCCCCAACTTGGCCATTAGCATCGCGTGCTCACTCGCCGTGGGCTTCTGTGCGGCAAGTCTTTACGCAACCTTCCGCCACGGCGGTAGCGGCGAGGCTCTGATGGCGTTTGATGTCCGTGCCTTTTGGTTTGAGACGCCCTTCTATTTGGGTTTCGCAACCCCCGTTTTCTATCGGGGCGCGGCTATCGTGCTCTCGACGTCCGCGGTCGTCTTGCTGATTCAGCAGATCGTATTGCGCCGCAAGCTCGAACACCACGGGACGGCTCGTTGGGCTCGCGTGGATGAAATGCGACGCACGGGATATCTGCGACGATACCGCGGCGTGACAGGGCCGGTGTTTGGGAAGACAAGTGGCCCTTTCTGGCCTGGCTACTACCTGACCAATGGCGAGCAGCCTCACAGCCTCATCGTTGCACCGACCCGCGCTGGCAAGGGCGTCGGCATAGTCATTCCAACGCTACTTACATTCAAAGGCTCGGTGATAGCTCTGGACGTCAAGGGGGAGCTCTTTGAGCTCACCTCGAGGGCGCGCAAAGCCGCAGGTGACGACGTGTTTAAATTCGCGCCGCTGGATTCGGAGCGGCGCACAAACTGCTACAATCCGCTGTTGGATCTTATAGCGTTGCCTCCACAGCAGCAATTCACCGAAGCCCGCCGCTTGGCCGCAAACCTGATTACGGCCAAGGGGGAGGGCGCGGAAGGTTTCGTCAGCGGCGCGCGAGATATCTTTGTCGCGGGAATCCTTGCCTGCATCGAGCGGGGCACGCCAACAATCGGCGCCGTCTATGACCTCTTCGCCCAGCCGGGGGAGAAGTTTAAGCTCTTCGCGCGACTCGCCATGGAGACCCAGAACAAAGAGGCACAACGCATCTTCGACGACATGGCGGGGAACGATACGAAAATCCTAACCTCCTACACTTCCGTGCTCGGCGATGGCGGGCTCAACCTGTGGGCGGATCCCGCTGTAAAGGCGGCCACAAGTCGCTCGGACTTTTCGGTCTATGATCTTCGCCGTCGCAGAACGTGCATCTATCTTTGCGTTGGTCCGAACGACCTTGAGGTGATCGCGCCTTTGATACGTTTGTTTTTTCAGCAAATCGTTTCAATTCTGCAGCGGTCGCTGGCCCGTCGGGATGAAAAGCACGAGGTTCTCTTCCTGCTCGACGAGTTCAAGCACTTGGGTAAGCTGGAGGCGATCGAGACCGCAATCACGACTATCGCGGGCTACAAGGGGCGTTTCATGCTCATCATCCAAAGCCTTTCGGCACTGACGGGGGCTTATGGAGAGGCTGGCAAGCAGAATTTTCTCAGCAATACCGGACTGCAAGTGTTCATGGCCACGGCTGATGACGAGACTCCGAACTACATTTCCAAGGCCATCGGTGAATACACGTTTGAAGCCAAATCGATTTCCCACAGCCAGGCGCGAACGTTCGACTGGACCATTCAGAATTCACATCAAGGTGCACCGCTATTGCGTCCCGAACAGGTTCGGCTGCTCGATGACGACTACGAGATTGTTCTTATCAAAGGTCTGCCACCATTAAAATTGAGGAAGGTGCGTTATTTCTCGGATCGCATTCTGAAACGCATCTTTGAAAGCCAGACAGGCGCCCTCCCGGAGCCGGCGCCCTTGACGGGAGCAGAGGAGGCGCTCTCCGCCGAATCTCAACTCGATGACCCGCTGTGTGAATTGGCGCAGGACTTTGACGATACAGTTTGATGTGAGGCTGGTGTGGACCCCGCGAAAAAATCCATCCCGTGTAACAGCTTTGTCGCAGGTGCAGGACGCGGCTTGGAAGAGGGGCAAGCGGGCCAAGCCCGGCGAGTGGGCTTTGAGCAGCACGCGTCCGAGGCGCTCCGGCCGCTATTCGATGGTCGAGCTGACGAGCCGCCAACCAATCCAGAGGAGCTTCTGCGACTGGAACAGGGGGTCTCGCGAGGTGCTTCAGCGAGGGCAGGATCATCAAGCCGCCTCATCTTTTTCCAGCAACCCAGGGATGCCCGATGGACGGGATGACCTCAACAGAAGCGTGTCGGAGGCTTTCGCAAGCTCTGGGACGCCGGAGTTCGGGCCGCCGCCCCCAGTCTTGGCTGCCAGCCAACAGCAGATCCGCCCTTCGCCGGATGAGCTTGACCAGGGCAACCACCTGCCACACGAGTGAGTCGTCCCAACAATGAACATTCACCAGCGCTGTTGTGGCCAGCGGAGACGCAGAGGGCTGCTGAATGCGCCGCAAGCCGTCGCCATTCAGCAGCAGCTGAGCGAAATCGGCAATTCAGGCGGCCGCGTGCATATGCAGAGAGGGGCTGATGCGATCTCCAGACCGGTAGCTCTCGCCGTAATTGATCAGGCTGGTACTGTTGGAAGGCTTGATCAGCCTCGTCGCCCCAATCTCCAGCATAGCTCACTGTCACGCGGCCAACGTGCCTCCGTAGCTAACGTCTACGTCAGCGTTGAAGAAGTACCCTGCGCCACGGGATGTTTTGACCAGGCGAGGGTTGGCCGCATCAGCCTCCAGCTTTCGGCGCAAGCGCATGATTAGGACATCGATACTTCGATCGTACACCTCTTCTCCACGCACACGGCTCGCGAGCAAAAGCCGTTCTCTGGATAGCACGTTGCGGGGGTTCTCCAGAAATGCGATCAACAGATTGAACTCACATGCGGTAAGCTTGACCTCGCCACGCTCCGCACAGATCAGTCGCCGCTGCTTCACGCTGAGCTTCCAGGCCCCAAAGCGAAATGAGCGCTGCTCTCTGGTTCGCGGACTAGAAATGCGCTGGCGTAGCGCTACTCGAATGCGGGCCAGGAATTCGCGCATCCCGAAAGGCTTGGGAATGAAATCGGTTGCGCCGAGCTCCAGTGCAACCACTTTTTCCGCCTCATCAAGCCGGTCGCCGCTGATCACTATGATAGGAACATCCGATTTTGTCGCCAGATTGCGGACGATCGCAAGTCCATCCTCCCGGCCTAGGTTAAGGTCGACAACCACGAGATCGACTGGCTCACGTGAAAGAACATAGTCAAACTGCTTGCTATCGTGGACTGCGGTTACCTTCAGGGCATGCATCGTGAGATACTCGGCGATGAGGCGCCGCATTGCGGCATCATCGTCAATGACAAGAACATGTTTCAACGGCACACCTTCAATCTTGAATCCCCTTGTTAAACCTGTTGCCGAGCAACCCTGGGGCACCGACCCAGAACAGCTGCTCCTTGATACCACTCGCCGTTGCGTGCGGCCAATGTGAGGCCGTGCTCGTCCTGTTCTTTTCATCCCCAGCGAATTGACCGCACCAAGGCAGCCCGCGGCCACCAGACAGGTCCAAGCGCCGACATGACCCTGCCGTGTGGTCCTTCGCTTTTTCGCTTCGAGCTCCCCCGTTGGTGCAGGCCTGCCAATATCACTCAAGTTCGACCTCATGGATGCCAAGTTTCCTGCTATGCCCTTGCATCCTGGTCATCCTGGAGTTTGCGGACCTGGATCATCTCGATATCCTCCGGCTCGTGGATCCAGCTCGGACATGGTTGAGCAGCGCGGCGTTTGGCTTGATCGGAGAGGCGGTCGGCGGAAGAAGACCGTGATTCGCTGCAGCGGCCTTGTGCAAAATAGTGTGTCTCCTGCCAAGCCGGCTTCGTCCAAGGTGGCCGGCGGCCTCAAATGCTGTTCGGCGACCGGCAGGTCGCCGGTTGCGGTGAACGTCCGGGCTAACATTTCTCAGTTACTGCAACTCCTCCATCTTGAGCGTGTCACTATGCTTGTCCATTGCGCCGTCGGACTCCGTCAATGACGTGCGGTTATCTGCCGATGGGACTGTGCATGATCCACCCTTTGGCGGCGGCGGCCGAACAGCTGAACGAGGCTCGCACCCGGATGGGCTGCGCCGCCACGTCTTCCCGGTTGACCCTCGCCGCCGCGGATTTGCGCCTTCGAGCCAGCTTCGCGGACGAGCTCGCGTCTCAAGCAATGATCTGAGTGTGCAGGGCCGCGCATGGCTGCTCTTTAAGGACCGGCAGCATACCGGCAAAGTTGGGCCGCTTTATCGCCTTAGTCGATTCCCCACGGTGATCCCGAGCCTGAACAAGCCCGCCAAGCTCCCCATTTTAGTCCTTGGCTTGGCGCTGACAGAAGTACCATCCATGACGCCAAAGTCGCGGCCCACACTCCAGGAGCAACGGACGGCCGGGACGAGCAATCCTGTACAGGAGTCATTGTACCAAGATGCTCCGGATGTCGCTGGCTGATCGGGCCCGCGCCACCCACGCATGCGCAAGATGCTCACCCACGCTGATACGAACACGGTCTTTGCTTCAATTGAAACCGAAAAGCTGAACTTGAACATCACACAGTAACAAACCTCCCCGATAAGCGCGTGCCGAACAGGGCCAGAACCCGTCCGGCGGCTTGGAAAGGTAGGTGATAGGGAATGTTTATTGCAGCTTGGCCGCTGGCCGTCGTCCTGTTGACATCCATGTTACTCCCAGCCGAGCCCGCGCCACTTTCTCCGCGTGAGTTCCGCAGCCTGTCGCGCAAATGCGCCCCCTGGGTTGCGCCCTCCACCCTCGCCGCGATTGCCAAGATTGAAAGTGGCTTTGACACGCTGGTGGCTCATGACAACACCACAGGTGAGCAGCTTCGCTGGATAGACCACCTGGAAGCCACGCGGGGCATCAAGGAACGCCTCGAAGCACAACATTCTGTCGATGTTGGATTGATGCAGATAAACAGCAAGAACTTTGCCATGCTCAATCTTACGCCGGAAAGGGCTTTCGAGCCCTGCGCCTCGCTTTCGGCTGCCGCCCACTTGCTTGAAAGCCGGTATGCCGGCGGCACCACTGCTGTGGCCCAGCAACTGGCGCTTCGCCGTGCCATCTCGGCCTATAACACGGGCGACGTCACGCGTGGCTTCGCCAACGGTTATGTACGCAAGGTCGAGTCGGCCGCAAAGGACATCTCAAGTCTCCTTGAGCGAACGTTGGAGCCGACTGCTCGAGATGTGCCGCACCTTGAGGCACCCGGTCGGAAAGCCGTGCCGCCTCTGCTCCAGCAGAGCCAACAGGCCAATAGAAAGAAGCAGCCCAACCAAGATTCTTGGGACATTTGGGGCTCGTATCAGCCAGACCGCTCCGGGGCCGATCCCTCCGGTCCGACAGGCAGCCAGGCTGCGAAAGCACGGGAACCCGCGAACCCGAACAAACTCGTATTCGATTGAAACATGGAGATGCAATGATGACGCCACTCAAGATACTTCGTGCGCTTAAAACGCGTGTTCCTTCGCCTTTTTCCATGCTGCGCATGGCGGCTGAATATGTACCGGCCGCTGCTGCAGGCGCGGCGTGGACGGTCTTCTACAGCGGGCCAGCCGCGGCTCAGGTGACCGGAGGGACGGATCCTGCCAAGATGGTCCAGAATATCTGCACGTTCATACTTGGCCCCTTTGGACAATCACTGGCCGTGCTCGGGCTCGTAGCCATCGGTATCTCTTGGATGTTCGGTCGTGCTTCACTTGGCCTGGTTGCGGGTGTCGTTGGAGGGATCGTCATCATGTTCGGGGCCAGCTTCCTGGGCAAGGCGCTCATAGGCGGCGGCTGATGAGCGACCGGTTGGAAGTGAGCACCCTCTATGTGGCGGCGACGCGCCCCGCACTGTTTCTGGGGGTGCCGCTGACGCTGGCCGGATTGCTCATGATGTTGGCTGGGCTTGTTATCATTATCCTTCAGAACCCGCTCTACGAAATCGTTCTCGTGCCACTCTGGTTCGGAGCACGGCTGGTTGTTGAGCGTGACTATAACGCGGCAAGCGTCGTGCTGCTCTATTTGCAGACGGCCGGCAGAAGCGTGGACGGGCCGGTCTGGGGAGGCGCAAGCGTCAGCGCCAATCCGATCAGAGTGCCGAAACGCGGAAGAGGAATGGTGTAATGTTCGGCGCCAGCGGCCGGACCGAGAGGTCTGGCGAGATCTACCTTCCGTATGTTGGTCACGTAAGCGATCAGGTTGTCCTTCTGGAAGACGGATCGATCATGGCCATGGCACATGTGAACGGTGTGCCCTTTGATTTGGAAGACGCTGAGATGCGCAACTCGCGCTGCCGCGCGTTCAACACTCTCTTGCGCAACATCGCCGATGACAATGTCTCGATATACGCTCATCTTGTGAGACACAACGATGTGCCGGCGCCGGCGCCGCGCCAGTTTCAAAGTGCATTCGCTGGCAGTCTGAGCGAGGCCTACGAGCGTCGTGTGCTGTCGGGAAAGCTCTTTCGCAACGATCACTTCCTCACTTTGATCGTGTCCCCCCGCACCGCAATCGGCAAGATCGGCTTGCGGATTGCCAAGTCCCGCAGACGGAATGAGCACGATCTAGCCACCCAAATGCGGAGCCTGGAAGACCTCTGGCACATCACTGCTGGCGCACTCGGCGGTTACGGTCTGCGCCGGTTGGGCATTCGTGAGAAAGGCAACGTGCTCTTCACGGAAATCGGCGAGGCGCTTCGGCTCATGATGACTTGCCGGTTTCTTTCGGTTCCGATGGTTACCGGCTCACTTGGCGCCTCGATCTACACTGACCAGGTCATCTGCGGGAAGCGGGCGCTTGAGATTCGAAGGCCCGGGGATAGCTCCGTCGGATCATTGTTTTCGTTCCGTGAATATCCGGCGACGACGCGGCCGGGCATGCTAAATTCCTTGCTGTCCGCCAACTTCCCGCTTGTCCTGAGCCAGAGCTTTTCCTTCCTCACTCGCCCACAAGCTCATGCCAAACTAAGCCTTAAGTCCAGCCAGATGACGAGTGCCGGCGACAAGGCTCTCACCCAGATCAATGAACTTGCCGAGGCAGAGGACGCACTGGCAAGCAACGAATTCGTGATGGGTTCGCATCATCTGAGCCTGTGCGTCTATGCCGACAGCCTCAATAGCCTTGCAGATCGCGCAGCAAGTGCCCGCGCACGGCTGGCCGACGCGGGCGCCGTTATCGTCCAAGAGGGCATCGGCATGGAGGCCGCATATTGGTCCCAACTTCCGGGGAACAACAGGTGGCGCACGCGCCCGGGGGCGATCACCTCACACAATTTTGCCGGGCTCGTCTCATTTGAGAACTTCCCAAGCGGTTCCAGTTCCGGTCACTGGGGCAATGCTGTTGCGCGCTTTCGCACAAACGGTGGAACTTCTTTCGACTACATCCCCCATGAGAATGACGTCGGCATGACGGCAATATTCGGGCCCGTTGGCAAAGGCAAGACGACGCTGATGACCTTTGTCCTCGCGATGCTTGAGCAAAGCTTGGTCGGTCGCAATGGTGCGATCGTCTTCTTCGACAAGGATCGGGGTGGTGAACTGCTGGTGCGAGCCACGGGAGGGACATATCTTGCGTTGCGCAGAGGCGCTCCGAGCGGCTTGGCCCCTCTGCGTGGACTGGACAACACCTCCGCCTCCCGGGACTTTCTGCGCGAGTGGTTGATGGCCCTGATCGAGAGTGACGGCCGTGGTCCGATCTCGCCGGAGGAAAGCCGTCGGCTGGAACGCGGCATTGTTCGTCAGCTTTCGTTCGAACCCCCTATGCGCTCACTTGCGGGCCTGCGCGAGTTCCTATTGCACAGCCCCTCCGAGGGCGCAGGAGCACGGCTGCAGCGGTGGTGTAGAGGGGGGGCGCTTGGATGGGCCTTTGACGGCGACGTGGACGAAGTAAGGCTGGATGCCTCCATTACGGGCTTCGACATGACGCAGCTCCTGGAATATGAGGAGGTCTGTGCACCGGCCGCCGCATACCTTCTGCATCGAGTGGGCGCTATCGTCGATGGTCGTCGGTTCGTCATGAGCTGCGACGAATTTCGATTCTATCTACTCAACCCCCAATTCTCGGCCGTTATCGACAAGTTCTTGCTCACGGTCCGCAAAAACAACGGCATGTTGATACTCGCAACGCAGCAGCCTGAACACGTTCTGGAATCGCCTCTCGGAGCTAGTCTCGTTGCGCAATGTATGACGAAAATTTTCTACCCATCACCGACGGCGGACCGCTCTGCGTATGTCGATGGCTTGAAGTGCACTGCGCAGGAGTTCGAGGCAATCCGCCAGGGAATGGCAATCGGCAGCCGCAAGTTTTTGCTCAAGCGCGATAGCGGGAGTATTGTTTGCGAATTCGATCTTGGGCAGATGCGCGAGTACGTAGCCGTACTCTCGGGGCGGGCCAACACAGTGCGCTTTGCCGACCAGCTTCGTAACCAGCACGGAGACGCCCCAAGTGGGTGGCTCGACAAGTTCATGGCCCGGTACCACGAAGTTCAAGATTGACGGAGGAATATTCATGAAATTTGCCAAACTTGCAGTAACGACCCTTGCTGCTTCCCTTCTGCTTCACGGACAGGCCCGTTCGCAATTTATCGTCAGCGACCCTGTAACAGAAACACAAGCGACCTTAACAGCGCTTTCCAATGCGGCGATCCTTGAGAGGTCAATCGAGACGCTTGCTACCACGATTGAAATGGTGACAATTCTAACGTCGTCATTCGCTGTCACGGGACTGCTAAGCTCACTGAACCAAGGAAATCACTACCCGTCGAGCAATAAGCTGGAGGAGCAGATGTTTGATGCTCGGGCGCCAGCTTCGATTATGGCCCGTAACATTGCGAAGGACCCAAATCGGATAGTCAACGGCACCGATTCAGAAGCGAAACTGTTACAGGGACAAATCGCCGGGGCCGCCAATGCCGCAGCTATTGCAGCCGACACTTTGGGCATGATGGACAAGCGCCTTAAGGATAACGCCGGCACGCTTGGTCAGCTTTCCCGCTCGGGAAATATTATGCAGGCCACCGTGACCAACGGTCTGGTCCTCAAGCAGATTCACGATGCGATGATCCAAAATGTCCAGGCCACGAGTCTGCTGACAATGGCCACTGCACAAGGGAGCCTTCACGCCGTGGAGGAGGCCGCCACGCAGCGTCGCGAACATCAGGACACCGCTAATATGTTTAGCATCCTCCCGTAAACCACACAGAGTTCATCAGGCTCAGCTGCGCTGATCAGGGACACATCAGGCTCACGCCATGAATTTCAAAATTCCCGCGCCATTCACGACTATACACACGATCTTTCATGGGGCCTTCACGTCCGGGCTGCACAAAGTGCTTGAAAACGTCCAAGCGGCGGTCAGTGCGCCTCTGGTTGCGTGTGTCACGCTCTGGATAATAATCCAAGGCTGTCTGGTCATGCGTGGTCAAGTCGATGCGCGCGGGGGTATCTCGCGCGTAATCATGGTGTCGATTGTCGTCGCCCTTATCTTAGGGCAGGCCAACTATCAGCAGTACATTGAAGCGCTCTTCGACGACACGATTCCGAGGTTGGCTCACGACATCAGTGGCAGCGACTTGCCCTTCATCGGAATCCCCCAGAAGCTCGATCTCATGTTTGCTTCAAGCCAGTATGTCTTTCAGCTGATTGCTTCCGAAATTGGGCCTATGAACGGCCAGGACATACTTGCTTTCGAGGGAGCGCAATGGATTTTCTACGGCGCGCTGTGGACAGCGTTCGAGATCTACGATGCCGTTGGAATTCTGACGAAGGTGCTCTTGACGATCGGCCCCCTGGTCCTTGTAGGCTACCTTTTTGATCACACTCGAGACATAGCCACCAGATGGATCGGCCAACTGCTCTCGTACGGGCTGCTGCTTCTCCTCCTCAACATCGTTGCAACGATAGTAATCGCTGCCGAAGCAGTCTCGCTGGCAGCCATGCTTTTGATGATCAAATTCTCGGGCACGACAGCAGCCAAGATCATCGGGCTTTACGAGCTCGACATGCTTTTCCTAGCTGGTGACGCTCTGATCGTCGCGCTTCCGACGATTGCCAGCAGCATCGCCGGCGGCTCTTGGGGAGGTGCGAACCGACCTCTTAACAGCCTCAATCGCCACTTTGCCAAAACGGCGGGTGGCTAATCAATCGACAAGCTCGGTGCCAAAAACATGAAATATTGCCTACTTCTGTCAATCCTCGCTTTGGCCGCCTGCAAGACGAGCCATGGGCTTGCGACATGCGCGGGTGCCCCATTCCAACTGAACGTGGGACAATGGGAAACCACCCCTGAGGATCTTCAGGTCGAATGCGCGGAAGAGCCAAAGTGAAAGTCCCTGAACATGCCCTTCTGGTGGAGAGAGAAACGCTAGCCGCCCACTATAAGAAGGTGGAAGCGTTTCAAACTTCACGAGCGAAGTCTGCGCGGCGCCTGTCAAAGGCCCTGATAGCCTTTGCCGCAGCGGCGGTCCTAGGAAATGTTGCCCAGGCATTTACCATCGCTGCCATGGTCCCGTTGGCCAAGCTCGTACCTGTGTTCCTCTGGGTCCGGCCGGATGGGACCGTCGACAGCGAAGTGTCAGTGTCTCGACTGCCGGCAACCCAAGACCGAGCCGTCATAAATGCTTCGCTGTGGGAATATGTACGCCTGCGCGAGGGGTACACAGCAGATACAGCCCAATACGGCTATGACCTCGTATCCAGTTTCAGCGCGCCGGCTGTGCGACAGCAATATCAAGATTTCTTCAACTATCCGAATCCCACCTCGCCGCAAGTCACGGTGGGCAAGCGCGGCAAGCTCGAGGTCGGGCATATTTCTTCAAACGACATCAGTCCGGACGTTCAACAGATCCGTTACAAACGTACGCTTGTTGTCGATGGGCAGATGCCGATAGTGACCACCTGGACAGCTACCATCCGCTACGAGCGCTTGACGGGTCTGCCTGGGCAATCGAGGCTCACCAATCCGGGAGGTCTACTCATCACTTCCTATCAAAGCTCGGAAGATAGCGTATCGAACCTGGGCTATGTGCAGCCATGACAAAAAGAGCGTTTCTCGCGCTGGTCTGTTCGCTCTTCTTAACGATGGAAGCGTCCGCGGAAGACACACCACTTGCCGGCAAGCATGATGCGCGCATGCGCTACCTGGCTTACCGTCCTGACGAAGTGGTGCGCCTGTCTACCGCAGTGGGGGCAACGCTGGTTGTCACATTCGCGGCCAACGAGACAGTCGCAGCCGTGGCCGTTTCCAATAGCAAAGACCTGGCTGCGCTCCCGCGCGCCAACTATCTCTTTTTTAAGGCTAGCCGGATGCTCCCGCCGCAGCCGGTCATCGTGCTGGCCGAGAGTGAGTCCGGTACACGGAGATACGTCTTCAGTATTTCAACGAGAGCGATGCCAAAACTCGATGAGCAGCAACCTGACCTATACTACAGTGTGCAGTTCACCTATCCTGCTGATGAGGCTGCTGCTCAGAGAAAGGACGCAGAAAGGCGCTCGATTCTTGGTCAGGCCCGGGCGAAAGTGCTGCGCGACGAGAGAGTTCAGGATTTGTTGAATCGGCCCGCCGCAACTACCAGTCCGGACGAAAGCAATTTTCATTACGTCGCAAAGGGCGATCGATCGCTGGCGCCGCTGGAAGTTTTCGATAATGGCTTTACCACCGTATTTGGCTTCGCAAGCAATTCCCGCATACCCTCCCTCTACATTATCAATCCCGACGGCAAGGAAGCCGCTGCCAATTACACGGTCAAAGGAGACTATGTTGAAGTATCCGCAGTCGCCCGGGAATGGCGTCTGAGAGATGGCAATACGGTCTTGTCCATTTTCAACAGGGCTTATGACCCTGTGGGACGAGCGCCAGGGACCGGTACAGTGACACCCGACGTGTGGCGCGTTTTGAAAGGCCCGGCCGATGAATGAAACCGGCCCACAGTCGGGACATGATGTCCATGCCTCAGGATCGATGGTCTCGGAGCCGGCCCGCCGGCATGTTTCGGGATTGCAGAAGTTGGCCGTCGCTGCTCTTGTTCTCATCTCATCTCTATCGCTCATCTGGCTCGGCGGTCGTCCCAGCACACAAGACGAGCCAACTCAGCCAAAACCTCCAATTGTCGCCGACGCCGAGCCATTCCGCCCCGTGCCGATTGAGATTGCTCCCGAAGCTCCAGCACCCGTACAGGCGGCGCAGGCAGGAGATCCTGCGCCATCCACGCCGCCTCCGGCGCCAGCTGATCCGCCGCCGGAGGAAACACCAATTTTCGCCTACAGTGGCAGCGGTCAAATGCCCAACGACGGTCAGCGGAGCGAAGACAACCATAGGGATGCTCCCGCGACCTCGCATGAGATTTCAGACGCTGGCGATCTGACGGGGCGATTGAAGCCAGATATACAGGAGCCAAGCCGGGCCACACTTTTGCCGCACCCTGATCTCGTGATTACCCAAGGAACGATAATTCCCTGCATTTTGCAAACGGCAGTCGACACAAATTTACCGGGTTATGTGAAGTGCGTCTTACCTAAAGACGTCCGCGGCGCCACCAACAACGTGGTGCTTTTGGATCGCGGGACGACCGTGATTGGCGAGATCCAGCGTGGTCTCCAACAGGGGGATGCGCGTGTCTTCGTGCTGTGGACGCGCATCGAAACGCCTGACCATGCCCTCGTTTCGCTAGCGTCGCCGGGCGCTGACGAGCTCGGCCGCTCCGGAATGCCTGGCACGGTGGATAATCACTTCTGGCAGCGCTTTGGCGGAGCAATGCTCATGAGCGTCATTCAAGGCGCGTTTCAGGCCGCCGGTCAATACGCTGGCAGCTCAGGTGGAGGAAGCGGCATCAACAGCTTCCAGAGCAACGCCGGACAAGCCGTTGACACGACCCTTAGAGCAACGATCAACGTTCCGCCAACTCTGAAGAAAAACCAGGGAGATGCTGTATCCATCTTTGTGGCTCGGGACCTCGATTTCTCAGATGTATACGATCTTAGACCGATCGCCGTGGCGCCAGCCCCCCAACATCGCCAACGCCGGAGAGACAACAATGCGACCGGAGGCTGACCCTCAATTGCGTTTGCTTCTCAACCCTGTTTTGAAATGGCTTGAGGAGCCAAGGACCGAAGAGGTCGCTATCAACCGGCCTGGGGAAGCCTTTGTCCGACAGGCCGGCGTTTTCACGAAACATCCGCTGCCGCTATCTTATGACGATCTGGAGGACATCGCGATCCTCGCTGGAGCGCTGCGCAAGCAAGATGTCGGACCGCAAAGCCCCCTCTGTGCGACTGAGCTGCCGAACGGAGAGCGGCTGCAGATCTGTTTACCGCCCGCTGTTCCCTCAGGAACAATAAGCCTGACGATACGGCGTCCCTCAAGTCGTGTGACCGAACTCAAGGAAGTTTCTTCTCGCTACGAATACTCGCGTTGGAATCAATGGCGGTCACGAAAGGAGCGCCAAGAGCGGCAGGACGAAACGATTCTTCAGCACTACGACCATGGTGACTTGGAGCAATTTTTGCGAGCATGCGTTTGCGGGCGGCTCACGATGCTGCTTTGCGGACCTACTGGAAGCGGCAAAACGACAATGAGCAAGACTTTGATCAACGCTATACCCCCGCAAGAGAGGCTGATAAGTATCGAGGACACGCTCGAACTTGCAATCCCGCACGAGAACCATGTCCGGTTACTCTATCCGAAGGACCGAGCAAGCGTAGGTGCGGTGACAGCCGAGCAACTGTTGCAAGCCAGCTTGCGCATGCGCCCTGATCGAATATTGCTTGGCGAGATGCGCGATGATGCTGCTTGGGCCTACCTTAGCGAAGTCGTCTCCGGCCATGCGGGATCAATATCAACGATTCATGGGGCGGATCCGGTCCAAGGCTTTAAAAAGCTCTTTTCACTCGTCAAGAGCAGCCCGCAAGGAGCTGCTGTGGAAGACCACACGCTTCTTGACCTGCTGTCGGCTGCCATTGACGTCATTGTGCCGTTCAGTACCCACGGCGACGTGTATGAGGTGGGGGAGGTGTGGCTCGCCGCCGATGCCCGGCGACGCGGAGAGACAGTAGCCGACCTTCTTAACAAGCACTAAGGCTAGAGCACGTCGGGGATCGGTAAGTCTTTTGTGATACGATGGCGTAATTTGTTCAGATTGAACGTCCACTTTGATTTGAGGGAGGTGGATAATGGGAGGAGGACTGGGCGTAGACCTTCGGTCACAAGTCTGAAGTCTTCGGGCGCCCTGTCGGCGCGGCAAGTTGCGGCACGATTCGACTGGGTGTATCGAGCGCGTCCGCTGAATTGCGCGGGCGACGCTCACCGAGCTGGTGCCGATGCCTGCTTCAAAAGCGGCATCGACACCCGGCAGGTCGTACCCTTGATTTACCTAGCCGCGCTCAATGAGTGTCTTCAAAGCCGCCGAACGTGGTTCGGAATGACCGGTGGTAAGTCGGGAAGTGCCATATAGGGAATCCTCCTGGTATTGCCTCCAGGGGGTCCTCTCAATGAATAAAGCCGCACCCTTGCGACCTCAGCTGGAGTTTGCGACGCAACCCATAGGAGGATCGATGCGCAGAGAACTCGCAGGCAGAGTCGGTGGCATTGTGGGCCCGCCGACCGACGGTTTCAGCCCGCTAACAGGTCTTCACGTGTTCCATCCTCGACTATTGCAGGCGTGCGGCTTGCATGCTCCCGCGATCACCCATCGGAAAGAGCGTTACGAACACTACGAAGAGTTGCGCGACTTCTGCTGTCGCCCCGGTCTTACAGCGGACGGTGACCTGTCCGACCTTGATAGGACGTGAAATGCGAACGCTGCTCATTGATCATCATGTGGATCTTACGCGCGCTGTGCGAGTTGCGCTCGGGGATAGCGGTTTTGCCGTTGATGTAGTTGGCAACCTGGAACAGGCGTCGAGGGCATTTTGTTGCGCAAACTATGAAATTCTCCTGCTGGAGTTGGCTCTGCCAGATGGCGATGGCTTGGGCTGGCTGAGACAGCTAAGGAGCGACGGGCATTCAGTTCCAACCCTCATTATGAGTAGCATCAACGATCTCGAGAAGCGAATTGCAATTTTCAACGGTGGCGCGGACGACTTTCTGCTCAAGCCCGTCTCTTTCGATGAGCTCATCGCCAGAATGAGAGCCATTCTGCGCCGGTCGACACAGGTGACCGACCCCATCGTTGTATTTGGCAATCTCAATTTCGATCCGATCGGCCGACGGGTTTCCGTCTCGGGTCATCCTCTGAAGATCGCACGCCGCGAACTATGTATTTTAGAGCATCTGCTTATCCGTGCAGGCCGCATCGTGCCTCGTGCGCAGTTGGAAGATCACCTCTATTCGTTCAACGACGAGGTATCTGCCAACGCGCTTGAAGTCGGAATCTATCGCTTACGTGGACACCTGAGTAGGTCAGGTGCAACGCCACGTATCACGACCGTGCGCGGCATTGGTTACATTCTTGAATTGACTGAGGCGGCATCCGCATAGTTGGTCCAAATTGAAAGAACAGACTGCCTGCCCGTCGTGAGGTCGAGCTTGTGGCCATAATGGACATCGCGGCCGCCCTTGACGATGGTGTCGGCATGCGGTTCGAACGGCTCTGTCGCAAACCTTTTTGTAAGCGAGCATGGCAAGAAAAACGCCTCAGCTGTGGAGGAGCACGTGATGTTAAAGGGCCGCCATTTGGACCAGTCGGTGATCCTGCTGTGCGTGCGCTGGTACCTGGCCTACACTCTGAGCCTGCGCGATCTGGAAGAGATGATGGCCGAACGCGTTGAAGGTCGACCACTCCACTGTGCATCGCTGGGTCGCCCACTTCTCGCCGAGCTGCTGGAGCGCTTCAACCGGCGCAAGCGTGTGGTCGGCAGCAAGTGGCATATGGACGAGACGTACATCAAGGTCCGCGGCCATGGATGTATCTCTACCGCGCTATCGACATCCTCGGCGACACGGTCGAGTTCTTCTTTAGCGAAAACCGTGACCTGGTGGCGGCCCAACGCTTCCTCCGCAAGGCGCTGACGCGCCATGGCCGGCCGGAGCGCATCGTCATCGACGGCAGCCAGACCGAAGCAATCCTTTCCTGCGACGCTGAAAGCCGGCTGCGGCAGCGATCGCGGCGACCGCTGAAGCCGATCCGGCATCCGTAATAGCCCGCATCTCAACAATCGGATCGAACAGGATCACCGGCGTATCAAGCGCCGCATTCGATCCATGCTCGGCTTCAAGTCGCATGCGAACGACGTGGTTATCCTCTCCGGCATCGAGATGATCCACATGATGGGCAAGCGACAGGCGAGGTATGCCTACAAGTCTGTCGATCGCTGTTTCGATATCCAGCTGCCTGACGGACAGGCCGAAATGGCCGTTCACAACCCAATTTCCAGGTTTGCGACAGAGCCTTTTGCCGGCGTTGCCGGCTTCGAAGGGCCGGTGCGCGCCGAGCGCATCAAGATCACCCCCGGCCACCTTGCTGCGGCCACTCGCCGAGTACGAAGCGGTGGCCGGAGGGAGCTGGTGATGACGACCATAGATCATGACCTGCTGATCGCAATCCTGGATCGGCTGAAGTTGACGGCGATCCGCGACCAGCTCGACACGCTCATGTCGAGCAAGATCGCGCAGTTCACGTTTGTCCGCGAACTCGACGGCTTCGGCTTCGACGCGCAGCCATCGGTCTGCATCAGCCAAACGTATTCATAGGTATGGGACAGGCTGCTATGTCCGCCACCCACGCCTGCTCCGAGGCCCTCCAGGGCAATGGTCTGAGACCTGGGCTCAAGCCCTTCGGCGAGGAGGATGAGACGCCGCTGGAGCTCGGGTGCAAGCGCTGCCACGCCCGCTCCGAGGCCCCACAAGGCCGAAGCGCAGTCGTCGGGGTCACGAGGCCCCTCGGCCACGACGACGAGGCGCTGCTGGAGCCCGGTTGCAAGGCTGCCACAGATGGCCTGAACCTGAATCCGCCTTTCTTGAGGCGTTGCGACTATCATCGCGGCGACACGCAGCTCTTGATTTGTGTGCGAAATCCTCAGCAGATCCATCGGGCTGAGCCGCTCAGCAATATCAACGAGAATGTCCAGCGGCAGATCAAGGATACTCAGAGGAGGAAACGCTTGATCTTGAGGCTCAGAGCGCGTCTGCTCCACTATAGAACAGGATGATTCACCGGGTCCTTCAACGCCAGCCGCCGGTTCCGATGAGAGAATTGTCCCTGATATCACGCTCGATGGAGTTAAAAGCCGAGATGGGCGCCTTGCCACGCTCCTCAATGCCCCTCATGATTCACCGCCTATAGCTACGAACTGAATGAATCATCGTGATTGTCGCGCAGCGGAATCCTCAAGGATCGGGCAGTTCGTAGGGGGCGCCGGTTTGACCAGGTTGAGCCCGCGAATTGCTCGATCGGACAAGATCCTGATTCTCGACCATGCGGTGAGGCTCGAACGAGATCCTCGGGACGCACTCCAAGGTGTCGATCATGTTCGGCACACAAGGAAAGGGCGGCATTGCTGCCGCCCTTTCCGCTGTAAGTTGATAGGGGCTGGATTAAAAATCCATACCGCCCATCCCGCCCATGCCGCCCATACCGCCGCCGCCCATGCCGCCAGGCATGCCGCCGCCAGCAGACTCCTTCTTGGGAGCCTCCGCGATCATGGCTTCGGTGGTGACGAGCAGGCCGGCGACCGAAGCCGCGTCCTGGAGGGCAGTGCGAACGACCTTGACCGGATCGACGATACCCATGGCGATCATGTCGCCATATTCGCCGGTCTGGGCGTTGTAGCCGTAGGTCGCGCCCTTGTTGTCGAGGATCTTGCCGGCAACGATCGAAGCTTCCGCACCTGCGTTCGAAGCGATCTGACGGGCCGGAGCCTGCAGTGCACGACGAACGATGTTGATGCCGGCAGCCTGGTCGGCATTGACGCCGGTGACCTTGATGTTGGCCGAAGCGCGCAGCAGTGCGACGCCGCCGCCTGCAACGATGCCTTCTTCCACGGCCGCGCGGGTCGCGTTGAGGGCGTCGTCGACGCGGTCCTTCTTTTCCTTGACTTCGACTTCCGTCGCGCCGCCGACACGGATCACCGCGACGCCGCCCGCGAGCTTCGCCAGACGTTCCTGCAGCTTCTCCTTGTCGTAGTCCGACGTGGTCTCTTCGATCTGCTGCTTGATCTGGGCAACGCGGCCCTGGATCTCGTCCTTCTTGCCGGCGCCGTCGACAATGGTGGTGTTCTCCTTGGAGATCGACACCTTCTTGGCGCGGCCGAGCATGTTGAGGCCGACGTTCTCGAGCTTGATGCCGAGGTCTTCCGAGATGACCTGGCCACCGGTGAGGATGGCGATGTCTTCCAGCATGGCCTTGCGGCGATCACCGAAGCCCGGCGCCTTGACGGCGGCGATCTTCAGGCCGCCACGCAGCTTGTTGACGACCAGCGTGGCCAGAGCCTCGCCTTCGACGTCTTCCGAGATGATGAGCAGCGGCTTGGAGGTCTGCACGACGGCTTCGAGAACCGGCAGCATGGCCTGGAGGTTGGAGAGCTTCTTCTCGTGCAGGAGGATGTAGACGTCCTCGAGCTCGGCAACCATCTTGTCGGCGTTGGTGACGAAGTAGGGCGAGAGATAGCCGCGGTCGAACTGCATGCCTTCGACGACTTCCAGCTCGGTCTCGGCGGTCTTGGCTTCCTCAACCGTGATGACGCCTTCGTTGCCGACCTTCTGCATCGCTTCGGCGATCATCTTGCCGACCGACTCGTCGCCATTGCCGGCGATCGTGCCGACCTGGGCAACTTCTTCGGAGGTCTTGATCTTCTTGGCAGCGTTGCCGAGAGCCGCGACGACTTCGGTCACGGCCAAGTCGATGCCGCGCTTCAGGTCCATCGGGTTCATACCGGCGGCAACCGCCTTGTTACCTTCCTGGACGATCGACTGCGCCAGGACGGTCGCGGTCGTGGTTCCATCACCGGCGATGTCGTTGGTCTTCGAAGCAACTTCGCGGATCATCTGCGCGCCCATGTTTTCGAACTTGTCGGAAAGTTCGATTTCCTTGGCGACGGTGACGCCGTCCTTGGTGATGCGCGGTGCGCCGAACGACTTGTCGATGACGACGTTGCGGCCCTTGGGACCGAGGGTCACCTTCACCGCATCGGCGAGGATGTTGATGCCGTGAAGCATGCGCTCACGGGCATCGCGGGAGAATTTTACGTCTTTAGCAGCCATTTTTTAGCTCCTGGCAGGGGGCTTGCGATCAAGCCCGAAATTAGTTGACGGTGAGGCCGATAATCAGCCGATGATGCCCATAATGTCGGATTCCTTCATGATCAGAAGGTCTTCGCCATTGAGCTTGACTTCGGTGCCCGACCACTTGCCGAACAGGATGCGGTCGCCGGCCTTGACGTCCAGCGGGACCAGCTTGCCGGCTTCGTCGCGAGCGCCGGAGCCGACAGCGATGATCTCGCCTTCCTGCGGCTTTTCCTTTGCCGTATCCGGGATGATGATCCCGCCGGCGGTCTTGGATTCGGATTCGACCCGGCGTACGACCACGCGGTCATGCAGCGGCCGGAAATTCGACTTTGCCATTTTTGGATTTCCTTGGTGCGGATGTTGAACGGTGCTCCGTTGCCGGAGCATGCCTAGCACTCAGCCGAAGCGAGTGCTAACGCGGCAATGAGATAAGCCGCAGGCTCCTGCTAGTCAAGACGGAAGAGCAAAGAGCAAAGAGAAAAGAGAAGACAGCAAAGAGCGTGTAAGCATCGAGCCTTTTATGTGAACAATGTCGGGTATCCGACATATATGGGGCGGCTCACCCTTTGTAATTGAGCTTTATTCAGATGGTACGATTGGTGCAACGGGTGTTGCATTTGAACTCATCCAGAGGCTCGCACGGGTGGTGCTGCGTCAGCTTGGTCATGTCGAGCTTCAGAAGGCCATTTTTTGGCATTGGTTCTGTTGCTCCTATTGCCATTCATGACCAGTCCTGCGCGCGTGAGCCGGCCGGCTAGATTCCAACCACGAGAGCGCCGCCGCTGAGACCCGCACCCGCCGCCGCCAGAAGGATTTTCTCTCCTGGCTGGAATGGCTTCATCTGGTTGGCGAGCGAGAGCGACAGCGGGACCGTCGCGGCCGAAGAGTTGCCGTATTTGGCAATCGTCTTGACAATTGCTTGGTCCGCAATGCCGAGGTTCCTTCCGACCGCGCCGAAAATCCGAGTATTGGCCTGATGCGGCACAAACCGGCCGACATTGTGTGGCCGCACTCCCGCAGTGGCTAGCGCGGCTGTCGAGCAATCGGTCATCATCTCGACGGCCTTTGCGAACACTTCGGGCCCGTCGGTCATCGTCATCCGGGTCTGCCCGAGGTCGAGGTCGCCATGGAACGGCGTGTTGCTTCCTCCTGCGGGAATCTGGATCAGCCCGTAGCGCGAGCCGTCCGAAGCCACCGAGGCACCGAGAATGCCCCGATCAGCATCATCGCACTGACCGATCACCAGGGCGCCGGCGGCATCGGCGAACAGGACTGAGCTCGCGCGCTCGGCTGGGTTGATGCGGCGGCTGAGGATGTTGGCGGCGATGACCAGCGCTGGTTTGCCATGCAGGCGGGTGAACCCGTCCGCAAACATGAGCGCATAGATGAAGCCGGCGCAGGCGCCGGTCAGATCGACCGCGCCTGCGCGGCCAAGGCCAAGCTTGTGTGCGACCAGCGGCGCGCTTGGCGGCAGAAGATGGTCGGGCGTCGAGGTGGCAAGCAACAGCAGACCGATGTCGTGGCGCGCAATACCGGCGTTCACCAGCGCCATGTCGCCAGCCCGGGTGGCAAGACCCGACAGCGTGTCTTCGTCCGTTGCCCAGAAGCGCGAACGGATTCCGGTACGCCTTTCGATCCAGCCCGGCTCGAGGCCGAGATTGCTCTCGATCTCGGCATTGGCCACCTTGCGCCCAGGCACGTGATGGCCAAGTCCGAGAATGCGCGACGACTTGCTCATGGCCTTGACCCGAAGCGTTCCCCGGCCTCCTCGATGGCGTCATAGAGTCGTTCGAGCTCGTCGCCTGCGATGCAATAGGGTGGCAGAAGGTAGAGGACATTGCCGAGCGGGCGCACAAGCAGGCCGCGCTCGAGGAAGAAAGCGCGCAGCTTCGGACCAATCTCGGCGAGATAACCTGCTGAACCGGTTCGCAGGTCGAGCGCCGCGATCGTTCCCGTGGCTCGACAGTCGGCAAAATATGGATTGTCCCGAAAGCGTTGCAGCCCGACGGCCTGCATCACGCTCAAGGCCGTGATCCGCCCGGCCACTGGCTCGTCACGCCAGATCTCGACATTGGCGAGTGCTGCCGCACAGGCAATCGGATTGGCGGTGTAGGAGCTCGAATGGAAAAACGTCTTCTTCCGGTCCTCGGAATAGTGCGCCCGGAAGATGGCATCGGTGACAAGCGTTACGGCCAGCGGGATGGTGCCGCCGGTCAAGCCCTTGGAGGTGCACAGGATATCTGGAGAAATCGATGCCTGCTCGCAGGCGAACATGGTTCCGGTGCGTCCCCAGCCGGTCATCACCTCGTCGGCGATCAGCAGCGAGCCGGAGGCCTCAGTGATCTTCTTCAATTCGGCCAGAACCGATGCTGGATACATCAGCATGCCGCCGGCGCCCAGCACCAGCGGCTCGACGATCAAGGCTGCGGCTCGTCGATCGCGGGTCACAGCCTCGAAACGATCCAGCGTCTCCTGCTCGTGCCCCGCGGCCGGAAAGGGGATGATGTCGACCTCGAACAGCAAGGGTTCATAGGCGGCGTTGAACACGCCACGCGCACCGACGCTCATCGTTCCAATCGTGTCACCATGATAGCTGTGCTCCATGACGACGATGCGCGAGCGCGGCGCGCCGATGTTGCGGAAATAACCGAGCGCCATCTTCAGCGCGACTTCGACTGAGGTCGAGCCACTGTCGGAATAGAACACCCAGTCGAGTCCAGCGGGAGCGAGGCCGACAAGCGCCTTGGCCAAGCGCTCTGCCGGCTCGTGCGTGAAGCCCGCAAAGATAATCTGGTCGAGGCTCGACGCGGTTGTCTCGATTGCCTTCATGATGCGGGGATGGCGGTGGCCATGTGTGACGACCCACCAGGAGGAGATGGCGTCCAGGATGCGGGCGCCGTCGGCCCTGTGGAGATAGGCGCCCTCAGTCAGGACGATTTCTGGGATCGCAGGCTCGAGCGCGTGCTGGGTGAAGGGATGCCACACATGAGACTGCGACATCAGTCACCTCCAGTAATCGAGGCGAAGGCGAAGCCGGCAACCATTGCGTCCCTCAGTGTTTTGCCCGTCAGCACATCGAGGTGCGGCAGCCTGCCGAGCTGCGGCGCACCGCTGAATTCCACGATGGTCCGTTGCGTATCGGCCATCTCATCGCCGATGAAAGCGATGCCCGCCAACGGGATGGAGCGTGCGCGGAGCGCCTCGACCGATAGCAAGGTGTGGTTGATGGTGCCGAGTGTGGTGCGGGCGCACAGAATAACGGGCAGCCGCCATTCAGCGAAGATGTCGATTAACCTTGTGCGCCGGTTGAGCGGCACCATTAGGCCGCCGGAGCCTTCGATGACGAGCGGCGTCGGTAGGACGGGAAAAGCAAGATCGGCAGCCTTGATCGCCACGCCGTCGATCTCGGCCGAACGATGCGGCGACAGCGGGCTCTGCAAGCGGTAGGCTTCCGGCAGCACGCGCTCTGAGGGCAAGCCGGCAAGCCGCGCGACAACCTCGCTGTCGGTCTCGCCGTCGAGGCCCGATTGCACCGGTTTCCAGTAAAAGCCGTCCAGCAAACCGGCGAGCCCAGCCGCAAACACGGTCTTGCCAACTCCGGTATCCGTTCCGGTGATGACGATGCGTTGGGTCATATCGCCTCCGGTGATGTTTGGGCCAACACCTCGACCAGCGCCTCGACCATGGCGGAAATGTCGGCTTCGCCAATATTGAGCGTCAGTGAGATGCGCAGCCGCGACGTGCCCTCGGGCACGGTCGGAGGACGAACGCCGCGTATGTCGAAGCCGCGGACCTGCAGGCGCGCCGCCACCGCCATGGTGCGCCTGACATCGCCGATTACTAAGGGCTGGATCTGAGAGCCACTTGGTGTCACACCACAGCGATTGACCAACCGGCCGGCGCTGGCGACGCGTTCATGCAGCTGAACACGCCGCATAGGCTCGTCGGCGAGCATTGCGAGTGCCTCGCGCGCCACGACCGCCATCAGTGGCGATGGCGCGGTCGCGTAGATGAATGCCCGGCAACGGTTGATCAGATATTCGCACAGTGCCCTCGGCCCGGTCACGAGCCCACCAGATGCGCCGAGCGCCTTGCCGCAGGTGTGGAGCGCTATGATGTTGTCTCGGCCCTCGAAAGCGGCGGCAAGCCCCCGGCCGTCCGGTCCCCAGACGCCGGTGGCATGCGCCTCATCAATGACGATGAATGCGCCGTGCCGATCGGCAAGCGCGACCAGGCTCTCCAAAGGCGCGCAGTCGCCATCCATGCTGTAAAGGCTTTCCACCGCGATCCAGACGCATCCCATGCCGCCTGCGACGCGCCACCGTGTAATCGCATCCTCGACAGCGGTGGCGTCGTTGTGCGCGGCCAGCACGAACTGTGCGTGCCCGGCCTGCGCACCCTCATGCATGCTGGCATGGGCGAGCTCATCGAGGACCAAAAGATCGCCCTTCTGCGGCAGGGCACTCAGCAGAGCGAAGTTGGCGATGTAGCCGCTGCCGAAGAACAGCGCGCGGTCGGCTCCAAAGAATGCCGCCGCATCTGCCTCGAGCTGCTCGTGTTCCGGTGCATTGCCGCGCAACAGCCGCGACCCGGTGGCGCCAACCGGCGTGCCCCGCGCAATCGCCGCCACAACCGCATCGCCAAGTCTTCTGGACGCGGCCAGCCCGAGATAGTCGTTCGACGAGAAGTCCAGCCCGGCGCGGGGCGAAAGCGTCCGCAGCCGGTCCTTGCGCGCTAGTCCCTGCAAGGTCGCATCAAAACGGGCAAGCGGCGCCCCGTTCATTGCGCCTCGAGTTCCATCGGATCGATGCCAAGGCGCCGGAACAGCAGGGTATCCTTGTCCTCACCGGGATTGTCCGCCGTCAGCAGCGTGTCGCCGAAGAAGATCGAGTTGGCGCCGGCAAAAAAGCACAGCGCCTGCATCTCGTCGGTCATCGCGGTGCGGCCGGCGGACAGACGGACATGCGATTTCGGCATCATGATGCGCGCCAGCGCGATCACGCGCACGAATTCGATCGGCTCAATGGGCTTGGCGTCTGCAAGCGGCGTACCGGCGATCGGGATCAGCATGTTGATCGGAACGCTTTGCGGATGTTCCGGGAGATTGGCCAGCGTCACCAGCATGTCGATCCGGTCCACCGGCTCCTCGCCCATGCCGACAATGCCTCCACAGCAGACCTTGATGCCGGATTTGCGAACGTGCTCGAGCGTCTCGAGCCGCTCGGCAAAGCTCCGCGTACCGATGATCTCGCTATAGTAGCGTTCTGACGTATCGATGTTGTGGTTGTAGTAGTCGAGACCCGCCTGCTTCAGTCGAGCGGCTTGCTCAAGATCGAGCATGCCGAGTGTCATGCAGGTCTCCAGGCCCAGCGCCTTGACGCCTTCGACCATCGCCACCACCGCATCCATGTCGCGCGCCTTGGGGTTTCGCCAGGCCGCGCCCATGCAATAACGGGTGGCGCCGGCATCACGCGCCTTGGTCGCTTCGGCGATGACGCGCCTGACATCCATCAGCTTGGACGCCTCCAACCCGGTTTCGTGACGCGCCGACTGGCTGCAATAGCCACAATCCTCCGGGCATCCTCCGGTCTTGATGCTGAGCAGCCGGCTGAGCTGGACCTTGTTTGGATCGAAATTCTGGCGGTGCACGGTCTGCGCCAGGAAGAGGAGATTGTTGAAGGGGGCATGGTAAAGTGCCTGAGCCTTTTCCAGGGTCCACGCTCCAGCGTCAGGCGGGTCAGGCGATTGAGCGTGCGGCGATGTCTGCGTTGAACTTGTCGTTTGCATCTCCATGCTGTTCCTCCGGTCTGTCTTGCGGGTCTTTGCTATCTGACTATGATGATCGGAAAGGACAGTTGACCCGATCCTGTTCGTTACTCAGACAATCATGAGCCCCGATGGTCGAGGCCGATATCCAGGATCGGCGCGCTGTGGATGAGTCGGCCGACCGAAATCAGATCAACGCCGGTCGCGGCAACCGCTCGCGCTGTATGCGACGTGATCCCGCCAGAAGCCTCGGTGATAGCGCGGCCACCGACCATTGCGACGGCGCGGCGAAGATCGGGGAGGGACATGTTGTCGAGCAGAACCGCATCGGGAGCGAAGCCAAGTACCTCCTCCAGCTGGGCCAGAGTATCGACTTCGACTTCGATCTTGACGAGATGACCGGCCGCTCTTCGTGCTCGCTCGAGCGCTGGCCGGACGCCGCCTGCGATGGCGATGTGGTTGTCCTTGATCAAAATTGCATCGTCCAGGCCGAAGCGGTGATTGGACCCGCCACCTGCGCGCACGGCATACTTTTCGACTGCCCGCAATCCGGGCGTTGTCTTGCGGGTGCAGACGATCTTCGCGCCATATCCACGAACCGCAGCGACGATCGATGCCGTTGCTGTGGCGATGCCGCTCAGATGGCACAAAAAATTGAGTGCCGTCCTTTCCGCTGTGAGAATGGCTCGGGCCGGGCCAGCCACTGATGCAATGACCTCTCCATCCACGACATTGCAGCCGTCTGTCCGCTCCACGGAGATTTCGACACCAGGATCAATCATGCCGAAAGCGAGCATCGCCAGATCGATGCCGGCGACAACTCCGGACTGTCGCGCCACCAACACGGTTCCCGCTTGGTATTCCTTCGGGACGATGGCGTCCGTGGTCAAGTCGCCGGCTCTGCCAAGGTCTTCAAGAAGAGATGCCCGTACAAGCGGCTCAAGCAGGACCGTGGGGAGCGGTGAGAGCATCATCACTTTGCACCTTCGGAGCTTGGCGAGTGTCCGAGTTCCCGCGCAGCCGCCAAGGCGGCTTCGAGCGTGATTTCGGACCGTCGGGCGGCAGTCGCATGATGAGGAAAATCTGTCCGGTAATGAGCGCCGCGGCTTTCTTCGCGCAACAAGGCGGCAACAGCAATCATTAGCCCGACAGCCGCCGGATCCGAGACCGCATCCTTGCTTTCGGCGAGCGGCAATAAGGCACGCGCGGCTGCTTTCAACCCTTGACCATCCCGGACGATGCCGAGTGCGCGCGACAGAAAAACGCGCACGGCTATCGGAGCGGGCGGTGGGTAGACGTTCGCAAACGCAGGCCTTGTTCTGCGCGCAGGCGTTCCGGCGACGCTTTCAGCGACCCAGCGGGCGCACACGATTGCCTCGGTCAAGGAATTGCTGGCGAGCCTGTTGGCGCCATGCAGTCCTGTCGAAGCGACTTCGCCGCAGGCCCACAGCCCCTTGACGGAGGTCCTGCCCGAGCTGTCCACGGCAACGCCACCCATGTGGTAGTGTTGGGCCGGACGAATGGGGATGAGATCGCGCGCGGGATTGATGCCCGCTCCAAGGCAGGCTGATGCGATTGTCGGGAAATGTCGAGCGAATGCCGGGCCTGGCCGTTGTCGGGCATCGAGAAAAACATGGTGGCCGTCCGCAAGGTGGTTCCACACGGCGCGGGCCAAGACATCGCGAGGCGCAAGTTCCGCCCCTGGCACGCTCTGGAGAAAAGCCTGGCCGGTTTCATCGATCAGGGCAGCACCTTCGCCTCGCACAGCCTCGCTGACCAGCGCCATTGGGCGTTCTGGGCCGTCAAGCGCGGTCGGGTGGAACTGGATGAATTCGAGGTCGGCTAGGACAGCTCCAGCGCGGGCCGCAAGCGCAAGGCCTTGTCCGCAACTGCCCCAAGGGTTCGTGGTGTCGAAAAACAGTCCCCCGATGCCACCGGTGGCGAGGACGACCCGCCGTGAGCCGAAGAAGAAAGGTGCGATCGAACAGCTCGCCCAGACGCCTCGGATCGCATTCTCTCGCACGGCGAGCCGGCGCGCTTCCACGCCCTCCACGACAACTATCGACGGAGTGGAACGCACAGCCGCGATCAGCGCACGCATGATCTCACGCCCGGTGCCGTCCCCATGCGCATGAACGATGCGACGTCGGCTGTGTGCGGCCTCCAATCCGAGGCACAGTGATCCTTCCGGCGTGCGGTCAAAGCGAACCCCAAAGCCCGCAAGCCCCTCTATGGCCTTGGGCGCGGCTTGGAGGATGCGGCTCGCCACGGCTCTGTCGCAGAGACCATCCCCGGCGGCAACCGTATCGGCCAGGTGCATTGCCGGATCGTCGTCTTCGCCGAAACTTGCAGCCAGGCCCCCCTGGGCCCAGGTGCTCGAGTTGTCAGCTCCCAGCAGCGACCTTGACAGAAGAAGCACCGGCTCCGGCGACAGTTGAAGCGCGGTCATCAGTCCGGCGATGCCGCCGCCGATGATGATGGGCCGCCCGAAGAAGCTGCGGGGGTCGGCGCTCAAACTGCCAGCATCCGTTCGACCGCTAGCCGCGCGCGCCCGGCGATCCCGGGTTCGACGGTTACGACATGGTGGTTCTGCTCGAGCGCCGTGCGGATGTTGGCAAGCGTGATCCGCTTCATATGCGGGCACAAATTGCAGGGCCGGATGAACTCGACCTCTGGGTGCGCTAACGCGACGTTGTCGCTCATTGAGCATTCCGTCATCAGCACGACACGTGGCGGCCTTTGCCTTTCGACATAGTCGGACATGGCAGCCGTCGAGCCGGAAAAATCGGCTTCAGCCACGACGTCGGGCGGGCATTCGGGATGGGCGAGCACGACCACGCCGGGATGGCTTTCGCGTAACTCGCGGATGTCGGCCGGTGTAAAGCGCTCATGCACCTCGCAACGCCCTTTCCAGGCGATGATCTGCACATCTGTCTGGGCGGCGATATTCTGGGCCAGATATTCGTCCGGCAACATGATCACCCGGGGAACCCCAAGGGATTCGACGACCGCCTTGGCGTTGCCGGATGTACAGCAGATATCCGACTCGGCCTTCACTTCGGCGGACGTATTTACATAAGTGATGATCGGAACGCCGGGATAACGCTGGCGCATCAAGCGCACGTCTTCTGCCGTGATTGAGTCCGCCAACGAGCAACCGGCGCTGAGATCCGGAATGAGCACGGTCTTGCCCGGATTAAGGAGCTTGGCCGTTTCGGCCATGAAATGGACGCCGGCCAGCACGATGACTTGCGCCTCGACCGTCGCGGCCGTGCGGGCTAGTGCCAAGCTGTCGCCGACGATGTCGGCCACGCAGTGGAAGATCTCGGGCGTCTGATAGTTGTGCGCCAGGATGATCGCGTTGCGCTCGCGCTTCAGCGCAAGGATCGCCTCGATATCCTCGGCGAAAGCCGGCCATTCGATCGGCGGGATCACTCGTCGGACGCGCTCGTAGAGCAACGCGGCCGTAGGCAGCATGGCGCCCATAGACCCCCTCCCGCTTATACTCTAACTGAAAATAACCAGCATATACTTGCTGTGAGTATAAGGGATGTCAACCCCGCGCCAGCGGCAATTTTGTCCCGGCGATGAGCCTATCGTCGAGAACGGCGTGGCGGAAACGGAAAAGCTTCGCTGGCCGGCCGCCGGTCTCAGTGGTGGCCTCTCCGGTCTCCTCGACCAGCTCCTGCTGTTCGATCAGTCGGCGAAAGTTCGGCTTGTGGATGAGCCTGCCGGCGAGCGCCTCCACGGTTCGCTGCAGCTGCAAAAGCGTGAAGACCGGCGGCATCAGCTCAAAGACGACTGGGCGGTATTTGATCTTGGAGCGCAGCCGCGCAATGCCGGTCGCCACGATGCGGCGATGATCGGCGACCATGGACTTGCTGGGCACCAGCGGCGGGGGTCCTGCGTCCCGCCCTCTTACGGCCTCTTGGACCAGGCCTGCTTCGTAGACTAACTCATAGCGTTGAAGCGTGAGTTCCTCGTTCCAAAGGCGGTCGTCGAAGCCAAAGGCTATCGTCGCCCGCTGCCAGCGTTCACGTCGCGTGGCCGAATCGCCAACGCCGTTTGCCCATTCGATCAGGCGCGGCCGCAGAACGTCCAGCACGACCGCAGGCGTGCCGGAGCGGTGGTCCTCCCATGGAAAATATTCATACCAACTCTGCCATCCGCACTTGGGCGAGCCCGCTGCCTGTTCCTTGCGCGTCAATGCCAGATAGCTGATGGAGATGACGCGCTGCTGGCGCTCGGCGCCGATGCGATCCCGATCCGCGAACGTGTAGAGTTGCTCAATGTACCCCAGCCGATGGCCGGTTTGCTGCTCGACCCACCCCCTCAAGCCGGATTGCAGCGATCGGTGCTCAAGCGCAAAGGGACCGGAGGGCAAGGTGTCCGCCTGGCCGATGGTGAGGACACAGGGTTGACTGCCGTTTACGGCGACCACAAAGGCGATCAAGTCCACTTTGACGTTGTCGGCCTTGCCGGCGGCTCTGTCTTTCCTGAGTCCTATTGCCTGATCGTCCATTATTTGGCCAGCTCGGGGGCACCTTAATCGATTTAGTGTAAGCGTGCCAATTGGCACGTCAACACCCCGCAGCTGCATGGCCATTTTTTTGCTCTTCGCACCTGCACAAAAATGTGCCAAAGGCGACAGCCGCAGCTGGTAACGTAGGGGAAGGAGGGTCCCATGAGCGCTTATGGTGACACCAGGGCGATCACACCGCCGGATATTCGTTCGCGCAAAGGTGGGACGCCGCTCGTCTGCCTTACCGCCTACACCACCCCAGTCGCCCGGCTTGTCGATCCCCATTGTGATGTGGTGCTCGTCGGCGACAGCGTCGGCATGGTTCTCCACGGCCTGCCCTCGACGCTCGGTGTCACGCTGGAGATGATGATCACGCACGGCCAGGCGGTGCGCCGTGGCATCAAGCAGGCGCTGATGGTGGTCGACCTGCCGTTCGGTTCCTACGAGGAAAGCCCAGAGCAGGCTTTCCGCAATGCCGCGCGCGTCATGGCCGAGACCGGCTGCACGGCCGTCAAGCTCGAAGGCGGCGAAGCGATGGCAGAGACGATCGGCTTCCTCGCCGCACGCGGCGTGCCCGTCATGGCCCATGTCGGATTGACGCCGCAGGCCATCAACACCATCGGTGGCTACCGCGTACAGGGCAGGGGCGGGGATGCCGAGCGCATCAGGCGCGACGCAATTGCGGTGGGCGAAGCGGGCGCCTTTGCGGTCGTCCTGGAGAAGGTTCCTGAGGCGCTCGCCCGCCGGATCACCAAGGAGGTGGCGACCCCGACCATTGGCATCGGTGCCTCGGCAGCCTGTGACGGCCAGATTCTCGTCGTCGACGACATGCTGGGCCTCTTCGGCGACTTCCGGCCCAAGTTCGTCAAGCGCTATGCTGAACTCCGGGAGGCGGCTGCGGCTGCGATCGCTTCCTATGCGCGCGAGGTGAAGGAGCGCCAGTTTCCCGCCGCAGAGCACGTGTTTGCCGATGCGCCCAAGCCCGCCGACACGGACGCCACCAAGAGCGGAGAAGCAGCGTGAGCGTGCCGATCGTCAGGAGCGTTGACCAGCTTCGCGAAAGCGTCGCCGCATGGCGCTGCGAAGGTGTGAGGATAGCCCTGGTGCCAACGATGGGCGTCCTGCATGAGGGCCATCTCAGCCTGGTGCGCGCTGCACTCGAGAAGGCAGACCGTGTGATAGTGACGCTCTTCGTCAACCCGAAGCAATTCAACAGCCAGGCCGATCTTGCCGCGTATCCCCGCACCGAGGACGAGGATGCCGCCAAACTGGCACCGGTTGGCGCGCACCTGCTTTATGCGCCAGATGCAGAGGAGATGTATCCGGCGGGCTTCGCCACCACCGTTTCGGTTTGCGGTGTCAGCGAAGGCCTGTGCGGTACATTCCGGCCGGGGCATTTCGACGGCGTGGCGACCGTCGTCGCCAAGCTCTTCCTGCAGACCAGCGCTGACTTCGGCTTCTTTGGCGAAAAGGACTTTCAGCAAATTCACCTGGTCAGGCGCATGGCCCGGGATCTGGATATTCCAATCACCATTGTTGCCTGTCCGACAGTCCGTGAAGCCGACGGTCTTGCGCTATCATCGCGCAATGTGCGGCTCTCGCCAGCGGAACGCGCTGTTGCTCCCAAGCTATCATCGGTCCTGCTCAAGACGGCTGAGCGGCTTGAGCGCGGCTCACCCATCCTGCCAACGCTTGCAGAATCTCGCGCAGCAATTCTGGCTGCAGGCTATCGCGAGGTCGAATACCTGGAACTTCGCGATGAGGCAGATCTGCACCCGATAACAAGCCTCGATCGACCGGCACGGTTGCTTGCCGCCGCCTGGCTCGGCGGCACACGGCTCATAGACAACGTCAGACTATTTCGGATTGGTTCAACAGATTAGCCACGTTCTCGGCACGCGCCGTATTCGTCCGGGATCATCTAAAACAAGGTCTCTGCCTGGCATTGAGCGTTACGGAGGTTACGCACAGGACACATGCATCGCGTGTTTGAGAACTTCGTCGAGCAACTGTCTGCAAGTGTTGATGCTGCCGATCTCTGTGAGGCAATGGCCTCCGCTGCAGCCGGCTTCGACTTCCCGCTATTCGCCTATTTCACCTACCCGTCAGCCTCCGGCGACGCCCCCCAATTGATTTCAAACTATCCTTCATCCTGGACGTCACGTTATCTGCAACAGCGGTACCACAGTCTCGATCCGGTCATCCTGCGCGGGCTGCAAGGCTGGGATACATTCGATTGGGGTGTGGATCGCGCTCGGCACGGTCTGCCGAATTCGCAGCAACAAATTCTAGAGAGTGCGGCTGAGTTTGGCATCTGCGGCGGCCTGACGATGTCCATGCATGATCATCTCGGCCGGTTTGCTGCCCTGACCTTTGCTTCCGACGAGTCCCGTCCGCCTCTGTTGCGGTCACTGGCACGTTACGAAAAAGCATTGCAGCTGGTGGCCATCAACTTTCATATCCATGTCCGGCGAAGGCTCGCCGATCATCGCGTGGTGGATGGTGTAACGCTCACCCCGCGGGAGTTCGAGTGCCTGAAATGGGCGGCGCGCGGCAAGTCGGCTTGGGATACTCGCCAGCTTCTCGGCGTCTCAAAGCGCACCGTGACCTTTCATCTGGAAAACGCCAAGGCAAAGTTTGGCGTTCGAACGATCAACCAAGCCGTTGCACGAATGGCTGCCTCCGGCCTGACGAGATCCTGATTCTCAGCCACGATACCTGTAAACCTCTACAGGCTGCATCGCTGTCAGCTTTGCCCTTCGATGGCGGGAACACATCCCACATGGAGGCGACCATGATGCAACTGATAGCACCAGACTTTTACAGTGATTTTGCAGGCGAGCTCAAAGAGATGCACGGGCTCAGGTTTCGGGTGTTCAAGGAAAGGCTCGATTGGGAAGTTGATACCGAAGACCAGATGGAATCCGATCCGTTTGATGCTCTCAAGCCTGTCTATCTGCTCCTCAAAGGATCCGACTGGCGAATTCGCGGTTGCGTGCGTCTTTTGCCCAGCACCGGACCCACAATGTTGCGCGACACCTTCCCGGTGCTGCTGGGTGCTGACGTCGTGCCCTCGACCACCGACATATGGGAGAGCAGTCGTTTCGCGCTCGATCTTCCTCCGTCGGCGCCCAAGGCAGCGGGCGGGCTGGCCCAGGCGACCTACGAGCTCTTCGCGGGCATGATCGAGTTCGGCTTGGCCAAGGATCTGACCCGGATCGTAACGGTGACGGACACGCGCATGGAGCGGATCCTCCGCCTTGCTACGTGGCCATTGTCGCGCATCGGAGAACCCAAGTGCGTCGGCAAAACGGAGGCGGTGGCTGGGTTTCTCGAGATTTCCCACGCGAGCCTTTTGCGCATCCGCAGCAGGGGACGTCTGAGCGGACCGGTACTGTGGCAACCGGTTCTAGGCCCGTCAGTATAGCGCCATTGTGGACACCTGTGCCATGAAGGATGCTGGTTTGTCCAAGGAAGCGACGGTCGGCCTTGTATGCTGGCCGGACTGGCGTCGCCAGGACGCTTACCACTACGCCAGACGATTGCCACGCACTGGCTGGGCCTGGGAGTTTCTTCGGCGCAATCCACAATTCCAGCGCGACCACGCCAAAATGGCACCGTCCGCCTGCTTTGTCGGAACCCAGGCCGACATGAAGATAATCGAGTTGACGACAGAATCAGCTTTCCTAAGACAATGGAGCCTCCTTTTTCGCGGACGCGCCACAGTCGGACGCTACATCGGCGAGGGTCTTTTGGGATCCGCGCGATTGCGCCTGTATTCTACGAGCGGCCGCGGAGCCGCTGGGGCTCGACCACGATTTTGAACCGCTTCACCTTTCTTCGCTCTCATGCTGCAAGGACATCCTGCTGACAGCTGCGGGCATGCAGCACGTGCTGCTGAGGGAGAACTGCCGGAGTCTGCAGATCGCCGTTTCCGGTGCGTCCGTCCTCCGCCCGTTGCGGCTATATGTCGACGCGATCCTTCAGCCGCAGCACCTCAAGTTCCATGTCGCTGCCCTTCAGTTCCTGAACGACATCAATGATTGCCGCCGCGTGTCAGCTGCTTGCTTTCCGCCGGAACACCGCGGAGCGCGTCTGCGTATTGTACTGCAGGCTTTGGATGGCTCGCTGGCGGGAGCATCTCATCAGGAGGTCGCCATTGCCTTGTTCGGGAGACGCCGTGTCGAAGAAGATTGGCGTCATCCAGGCGGCCATCTTCGCGATCAGGTACGTCGCGCCATCCAACGCGGCCGCTACCTGATGGGCGGCGGCTACAGACAGTTCCTGAGGTAATTGGAGTGGGTGCGATTGTGTTATACGAACGCGCAACCTCCATTTTCTCACTGCAATGGTGCGTTGCACAAAACGTGGCAAGCGCCTAGTTCTTCCGCGGCGAATCGGGTTTCGGCGAAACACCGGGACCCAACTTCGTCGATAAGTGCATTCATGACCTGAGGACCCCGATGACCGTTATGAACTCCGACAAAGCCGGCGCTGCAAGCCTTGAGACAATCGCGCGAAACGGCAGCATGCTGCGTCGCATAGCCGTACGCATTCCGACCTACCTGTCGGATATTCGCGAGAACCCGGCGTGGCTGCCCATGTTCATGTTGGCGCGCACCATGCCGGCACGGAGAATGCACTGGCGTGGTGCAAAGCCGGTCCGAAGGCCGCAAAGAGCCCAGGACACGATGTTTGCCGGTGTCAATTGCCACGACGTTGTCGACGCGCTGCGGATGGATGGGCTTTTTCCCGGCCTTGTCCTGCCTGCAATGGTGGCTGAAGATGTAGCCGCATTCGCCAGGTGCACACCTTGTTTCGGCAATTTCGATCGCCGACTCGAGTTCATGCCGGCGGAGCATGCGGAGGCTGAGGCGCGATTTGGCCGTCCGTTGCTCAGCGGCCATTATTTCGAGCGCATTCTGGGCTGTAAGTCGGCCGTTGCCATCCAAAACGATCCGCTGCTCATGGATATCGCGGCGCACTATCTCGGCGGCCAGGCGACGCTGATCACGACGCGCGTCTGGTGGAGCTTCCCGACCGGCCAGGCGTCGGACGCGGACAAGAACCTGGCTTCGCTCGGCAAATACCACTTCGACCTGGACGACTGGCGGATGCTGAAGTTCTTTTTCTATCTGGTGCCCGTCGACGAGGGGACCGGCCCGCATATCTATGTTCGCGGCAGCCATGATCGCCGCGCCCTCAAGCACCAATTTACGCTTGTCGTCGGCCATCCAGCGCAAGAGATTCTGGACGTCTACGGCAAACAGAGTCCGGTCACGCTGACCGGCAAGGCCGGTTTCGGTTTCGTCGAGGATCCGTTCGGGTTCCATATGGGCACCGTGCCGTCGCACAGGCCACGGCTGATGATGGAAGTTGGCTTCGGCGTTTCTCCTCCATCGCGCCGCCGCTTCCATGGCGAGCCTGTGATCCGCTGATTTCGAAAAGTCCCGAAACAGCCTTCCCGTTGTGAGGGAAAGATAAGGCTATGCCGCCAATCGATCTGTTCCGGGCCAAAAGCGGTTGTCTGCACATGCCCTGAACTTGGCTGGTGCAATGAGTCTCGCCATTGCTCCAGCCAGCGCATCAGTGCCTGTTTAATCGAGGTTAGATGGCAGTGCGCCCAAGAGATCCTCCTCGATATCGCCTGCCGCGCGAAGCCTCAGATGCTCTTCGAAAACCTCCTTTACGGACCAAGTCGTCTCGGGTCTCCTTTGAGTGGCCGGAAGGTGGTGCACAGCCGTATCGTGCTTCGGGATCCTGAACGAAGGCGAGGGGCGGTTTGTTCCTCGCGGGGCGCATGCAGCGGTGCCGGCATAACAGCTTCGTCTTGGATCCCGATGCTCGGCAACGTCGGCGGTGAAGGCTCTGTCTAGGCGGCTTACGTGACTCCAATGCAGGAGATCGACCATCTCCTGTCGAGCACATTCGTTGGCGATCACCGTCGCGGCGCTACGGACGCCGCGGCGCCTGCGATCAATGCAGTTTGCCGACTAGCCGAGCGTATTCGGCTTCAGCCCTGCCATATGACCCATCTGCCAGCGCAATTAGACGCGCGCGATCAAGAATGACTACCTCTCCTCGCATTGAGCGTATCAGACCTTGGCCCTCCAAGATTTGCAGCGCTATGGTGACGCCGGGCCGCCTGACACCGAGCATAACTGATAAGAACTCGTGCGTAATCGCAAAGCTGTTCCCGTCGACGCGATCATCACACATCACCAGCCATCTTGAGAGCCTGTCGACTATGTTCATCCGGGCATTGCTGAGCGCGGTGAAGCTTGCCTGGAGGTGAAAGTAGTGAACGTAGCGGAGCAGAAAACTTCGCAGGGTTGGGCTTGTCAAAAGCGCCTTGGTGAAGAGGCCCGCGTCGATAACAAAGGCTCGGGCCTCTAATTGGACGTAACAATCGTGCGTTGACCGGTCATCGCCCATGATAAGCGCTGAGCCGGTCATACCCTCACAACCAATGATTCCGATCTCAGCTTCAATACCAGGCCGCAGTTCGCCCACCACTGACCCGAGACCGCTCTCGAAGAAGTACACGGTTCTGATTGGAGACCCCGCCACTTCGAGATGCGTCTTCAGTCCAAGGGAGACGCTTTCCAAATGAGGTTGCAGCAAGGCCAAATCTGCCGAGCACATTCGAAGCAGCAGCGAATTGCGATAGATCGAATTTTGGCCGGTGTCGCGTTGCGCGGCAGTGTGAGTTTGTGAACTGGAGTCTGTCATAGCTCCCTCTCCCTATTGGGGCGGAAGCATGTTGATCGCTCACAGCCGACGGACGCCCTTAGAGTTGCCGTCGATGGCACACTGTATGCCTGCCGACCGCGGATGTCCCATTTTTTAATCAATTACGTTAATCGGCCCGAGCCAAGCTTTGGCGCACCCGCTCTAACGCGGCATTCAGATGCTCCAGAAATTCGTCATCGCTTTTGGTCGCCAAGCCGACTTGTCGAGCGCGAGTTACAATGCGCTCCTGGAGTGAAACCGCTGTCTCATAGTGGTCCACGATCATCTGAAATGAAGCGCTCATTGGGGCGGATTCAAAGAGCTGTGCCATTCTGGCAATGTAGTTCCAAGATGATGAGAGTCCATGCGGCCGCCGCTTGGGTAACAATCGTACAATATACCTAAGACTGGCCGCGCTCTTTGGTTATCCTCCCAGAAATCCGTAGCCTCGCGAGGCGCAGCTTCTCTTCGCCCTCCGACCTCGTGACCGGCGGACCAGTCCCGGCTTCAGCCATTCGGCCTTGTTCTTCTTATGCTCCTTCGGGACCGGGCCGCCGACCTCGCCCTGCACACGATTCCACAGCGTTTGCCTCTTGTAGGCCTTGAAGGCTACTATCGGCCGCCCTTGTAGGGCCGCTTTCAGCCATGATCACCTCGGGGCGCTGAACGAAGCGCGTGCTTGTCGACTCTGTCGGTCGTCGCAGACGCTTACGGAGGCCTCACCGCAGAGGGCGATGCGAACTCCGGCTCGACGACGGCTGTCAAATCAGACTGCTGTGGATGCACTACCACCGATCGGTACTAGGATTCTCGACCTCGGTAATAAGCTGGTCTGTACAGCTAGCGACCTTCCTGCCTAGCAATATCAAAAGTCAAACCCCGCCGAAGATGCATATGCCTGGCAGCACGCGTCGGTCTTTGGCCACGCATCTGCCAAACCGAAATCAAGTAGCCCGCCATCGCGCGACCCTCAACGCGATCTTGATCATTGCAGTGGGGCAATAACTTATCTCTTTGGAGCTTGGTGGTGATATATAGGCGCCCAAGCCAGCGCTAATATTGCATGGAGCTAAAATGCCCGCTAAGATTTCTTGGGTGTTAGCTGGCGGGTGTTTGATGCGGTTTCATTGTCTAGGCGCGGTCGCTCTGGGTCTGGCGTCCTTCATCAGCAGCGCTCATGGCCAAGAATCCTGCGATCCTAACTACACAGGCGCCTGTGTTCCAATCGCCAGCGATGTCGACTGTTCCTCCGGAAAGGGCAATGGTCCCGCATACGTACACGGGCCGGTCTCTGTCGTAGGCACCGATATCTATGATCTTGACCGAGACGGCGACGGAATAGGTTGCGAAAACGGCTAGAGGAGGCAAGTCGCCCTCCAACTTCATGACGGCACCAGCCCATCCGCTGTTGATGGTGACGGTCACCTCCGAGTTGAGGGTGAGCAACGTTCCCAGCCATTTGCATCAAATATCAGGACCTCGTAAATGCGACTTATGGCGACTCTGCGGTACGACGGTCGAACACCGTCCACGTCTCAACCGTCTCCTGCCTTACGTTTTGTCAATTGGTAGCTGATTGTAGAATGTGCCAGTCACTGGGATGCTCATCGCGTTCCACTTGCGCGAGCCCTGATGCGCGTCAGTTATTTTTACTCTCCGGTCACGATTGAGACCAATGGCCCGGGCGATGTTCCCCGAGAAGAACAAAGAGGTAGATGGTGCCGGCATGGTCCCACCAATGCCAATGCTCTCCCCTTGTGAACGGCATCCAAACTTTTCGGCGGGCTTGAACAGCGGCCACCTTTGGCGGCTATCGAGGCTGATGATAGATTCCATTCCAGCTCTTTCTAATGTGTCGTCCGAACAGTGAACGAAAGTAGAACATATAATTCAAGCGCGAATCGACTGTGAGAGGGATGAGCTGCAATTTGGGTCAGGCCTGACGCTGGCGGAAGACGAAATTGCGGTGGCGACTGGAAGCTCAGCGATGCACCAAATGAAACTGGGCAGCTGGTGCTGTCCGCTGCGGCGCTATGACGTCAGACGATGGTATCTGCCGAATGACCTGGGGAATCTTCGGGGACGTCGAGGCCGACGTGGTCGGAAGCAAACTGAGTTGCAGGCGATGCGGCAGGAACGACCATATGCAAGCTGAGATGCCTGTCGCCGTCTCCGCGTTCCAGGCCGACGTTCTCTGCATTCGGAGGCCTGGTGAGCGATACGGGTGCGCCTGAGTGTCAATGGCGCATTTAGCAACGGCCTGGTACACGATTCACCGCGGTGCGAGCTGATCGAAACTGGCTTGGTCGATTGCATCGTAATAGCGCCGCCCACGAGGAAAGATTTTTCTATCGTTTGCGGTTGCGGTCGCATGACGCGATTGTCGGACGCAACAAGCCAGCTTGGCAATAGGCAGAGGCTGTCCACACTGTACTCCCTAATGCCAATCCATACCTAACGAGACCGCCATGCCGTCACCTCCAGATTTCACCGACGATTTTCGCTCCGAGCTGATCACGCTGCTGCGCTGGCGCAGGGATGTGCGGCGCTTCGAGCCGACGGCTCTGCCAGAGGGTACGCTGGAACGCCTGCTCGAGCTCGCCAGCATTGCGCCGTCCGTCGGTCTCAGCCAGCCCTGGCGCTTCGTAGTCGTCGAGAGCCTCAAGCGGCGCACTGCCGTGAGAGACTGCTTCGAGCGCTGCAATGCTGAGGCGCTCACGCGCTTTTCGGGAGAGCGCGCCGCACTCTATGCCCGGCTGAAGCTTGCCGGGCTCGACGAGGCGCCCTGTCAATTCGCGGTCTTCGCCGACCGCACGACCCGACAAGGCCATGGGCTCGGTCGCATGACCATGGCGGCGACCATCGACTATTCGGCCGTCATGGCAGTGCACACACTGTGGGTGGCGGCGCGGGCGGAGGGCATCGGCATGGGCTGGGTGTCGATCCTCGATGCGACCGAGATCGCCGAAATTCTCGACACGCCGCCCGAATGGACGCTGATCGGCTATTTCTGCCTCGGCTATGCCAGCGAGGAGCACGACATGCCGACCTTGGAACGCGAATGCTGGGAACATCGGCGGCCGCCGGTGGTCATCAGGCGGTAGTGGGGCTGCCCATCATTCGCCTCTTCCCTGGCGATGAGCTTGACGCAGATCGGGTCGCCCTTCGCCACATTGCCATTCCGACCGAAGCCGAGGTTCGTGTTCTTGCAAAGGCCAGGAAAGAGCAGCATGACAAGCGCGACCGCAGCGAAGATGGCGCTTGCGACAACCGGGCTGAAGCCGGGCATGGAGGTGGTCGACCTCTGTTGCGGGGCGGCTGTGCCGATCGCCACGATCGCCCGCCTGTCGTCGCACTACGCCGACCAGCTGGAGGCCGCGCACCGCCGGCTGACCGGCGCCGGCGCGACCAATTGCTATTGGTCGCCGGCTACGCGCTATGAACTCGCTACTCTGGTGTCGCGCCCCGTCGATTTCGTCTTCACGGCCAACGCCTTCGACGGCGTCCCGGACCGACCGCGGCTGGCACGTGCCGTGCGCGAGGCGCTCGCCCCCGGCGGACATTTGTTATCGTCAACTGACACCGGCAGCCGCGCGAGAAGACGACGGTCCTGAAGCGAACTCAGGCTGTCGCCAAGACAGACCATCGCCGATGCCCAAGTCGGCGGCACCATGCTCCTAGATGCCGACTGCCTGACAAGGGGTCGCAGGCCCGTCGTCCGTCCACTGTCCAAGGCCTCCTGGCCTTTCCGAGGCCGTGATCCTGCCGCGGGTGTGAGTTTGCGATCCTCATAAGAGCGTCAGGCGCGAATAGAAGTTTGGGTCGTGGCTCCACAGCGGCCGACCTATCCATCGGGTGGATGGTAGTTATCACAACAATCAATTTTACCAATATTATGGAATTCTACTACAAGGCCGCCACTTAAAGCGGCCGGACGGGTATCCGTCTCGCGTGGGCTGGTGCTGCCCGCAAAGATGCGGAGACGAACATGTGCGGGATTGTTGGCATCGTTGGGCAACAGCCGGTGTCGGATCGGTTGATCGGCGCGTTGAAGGGTTTGGAATATCGCGGCTATGATTCCGCCGGCGTTGCGACGATCATCGAGGGTGCCTTGCACCGCCGGCGCGCCGAGGGCAAGCTCGTCAATCTCGAGACGCGACTGAAGGAAGAGCCGCTGAGCGGCAACGTCGGCATCGGCCACACGCGTTGGGCAACCCACGGGGCCTCGACCGAACGCAATGCGCACCCGCACTTTAGCGACGGTGTCGCCGTAGTCCATAACGGCATCATCGAGAATTTCACCGAGCTGAAGGACGAATTGGCGGCGGATGGCGCCGAGTTCCAGACCGACACCGACACCGAGGTCGTTGGGCATCTCTTGGCAAGATACCGCCGAGAGGGCATGAGGCCGCAAGAGGCCACGCGTGCCATGCTGAAACGCGTCAAGGGCGCTTATGCGCTTGCCATCCTCTTCGAAGATGAACCGTCGACCATCACGGCGGCGCGCAACGGACCACCGCTCGCGATCGGCCACGGCGACGGCGAGATGTTCCTGGGCTCCGACGCGATCGCCCTTGCTCCCTTCACCAATGAAATTACCTATCTCATCGACGGCGACTGGGCCGTTGTCGGCAATTCGGGCGCCCATATCTTCGATGTCGACGGCCGTCCCGTCGAGCGTCCGCGCCATATCTCCACGGCCGCGGCCGATCTCGCCAACAAGGGCAACCATCGCCACTTCATGGAGAAGGAGATTTACGAGCAGCCCGAGGTCATAGCCCATGCTCTCCATCATTACATTAACATCATAGACAGTCGCGACATGGTTCCTGGCATTGATTTCGCCAAGGTCCCGAGCTTGGCGATCTCTGCCTGCGGGACCGCCTATTTCGCCGGACTGATCGGAAAATACTGGTTCGAGCGCTATGCGCGCCTGACGGTTGAAATCGACGTTGCGTCCGAATTCCGTTACCGCGAGATCCCGTTGCCGCCGCAGTCGGCGGCTCTTTTCATCTCGCAGTCCGGCGAAACCGCCGATACGCTTGCGTCATTGAGGTACTGCAAGGAGCGTGGGCTGAAAATTGGCGCTATCGTCAATGCCTGCGAATCGACCATCGCTCGCGAGGCCGATACGGTTTTCCCGATCCTTGCCGGACCGGAGATCGGCGTCGCCTCTACCAAGGCTTTTACCTGCCAGCTTGCCGTTCTAGCAGGACTCGCCATCGGCGCCGCCAGAGCCCGCGGGACCGTCCCCGAAGACGAGCTGCAGGAGCTCGTCAGCAGCCTCGCCGAATTGCCGCGCGTGATGGGCCACGTACTCGAGAGCATCCAGCCGGAAATCGAGTTCTTGTCGCGCGAACTGTCAAAGTGTCGTGACGTCCTGTATCTCGGCCGTGGCACCAGTTTCCCGCTAGCGATGGAAGGTGCGCTGAAGCTCAAGGAGATTTCCTACATCCATGCCGAGGGCTATGCAGCGGGTGAATTGAAGCACGGGCCGATCGCATTGATAGACGAGAACATGCCAGTGATCGTCATCGCGCCCCATGACCGTCTTTTCGACAAGACCGTTTCCAACATGCAGGAAGTGGCTGCCCGTGGAGGGCGGATTATCCTCATCACCGATGAAAAAGGGGCAGCCGTATCGAAACTCGAAACCATGCACACGCTCGTGCTGCCGGTTGTCGACGAGATTATCGCGCCAATGATCTTCTCGCTCCCGATACAGCTTCTAGCCTACCACACGGCGCTCTTCATGGGGACGGATGTGGACCAGCCGCGCAATCTCGCAAAATCGGTCACAGTCGAATGATTGTGCACCTGTACAGGTGGCGATGCGCCTCCAGGAAAGCGGTACCCCTTGTCTGGATCCGAAGCCCGGATGAAACCAGATGACCATTGTTTGCTGCAATTGCGAAACTCGGTAGCGGTTACGAGCGGGTTTTTCGCTGCCTCGCCGGCGGAGATTGCCGAAGGAAGCAGTGTCCGTGCCGAAAGTTCGAGTTGCTGTTCAAGAAAGCCATCGGCGAGAATGGTCCACGAAGGATGGCAGGTCGCATGCGCTACGCCGACCAGGCTCTCAGCACGGGCAGCCTTGATACTTGATCAGAAGCAGGTGAGCCGCCATATTCCGGCCCGGCCAATTCAGCGGCCCATCCCATGCATGAGGCCGGTTCGGCCGAATGGACGACCATTTTTTTTATTTGCTAGGTGTGCGCCTCGGGAGGAATCTCCGAGGGAGCTCCCAGTTCTTGGAGATGTTTATGAAGGATTCGCGCATTCCCGAACCAGTCTTGACGGCTATGTCCCAGGGAACCCACATCGTCCGCGCTTATCGCGAGCACCTTGGATATTCGATCGACGATCTGGCGGTCGCGTGCGGGCTGGCCGCTGAGGAAATCCAAAACATCGAGCGAGGTCTGAGGTACAGCAAGGGCTATCGGGATCGGATAGCGAAATCGCTTTCCATACCTATGGGAATTCTTGAGTCGGAGTTGGACATTTCGGACGCCGCCTGATCAGTCGGATGATCTGCAATGGGTGGACTAGCTGTTGTGATGTGAAGCTTGCGGCTGATGTCGACGCTTGAGTCGATTTGATGCGAATGCCTTCTGGCGCAGCTCGCCGAACAACAAGCGATATAGCCGCCCGGAGTGCTACGAAACGTGCACGACGGCATCGGCTCGCGACGAAGGATTGTAACGGCGAACTCTTCCTAGTTCGGCAAGGCGATGCTGGCTTGAGCATCAACTCGGCCTACGAGAGGGGCTACTCCTAGGCTGAATCGTCCAACATGGCGAGTCGCGCCGCTCTGAAAGTACCATGGCGGGCATCCTGACGTTTCCGGGTTGACTATGGGCGTTCGAACCACGAAAAGGGGCCGCTCTTCGTGAGTGGCGTGCGGGGGGGGGGGGGGGGCCCCGCCCCCCCCCCCCCCCCGCCCGCCGCGGGGCTGGGACTTGAATTATGAGCATAGAGGGGGGGAGGCGGGGGCCGCGCCGTTGGTGTGTGATGGGGGG
>NZ_JAMYPC010000034.1:0-41959 GCF_040320155.1 Mesorhizobium sp. M0771
CTTGCGCGCGCGCTTCAAAGTTAGAATCTGGGTTAGAGTCTAAGTTAAGGGCGCGATTTCGGCTTTGCTTTCCCAGGGTTAGGCGCCGTTTCGGTTCCTGATAGCACGAGCCTGCGGTTCCCGATGGCACGATAGGTCCGGTTCCCGATAGCACGAGGCCGTCCACAGGCCTTCCACAGGAGCCGATCCGCTCGAAGGCAAGCAGAACCCGGCCGCCAATCTCCACTTCCAGCGCAAGGGTGTAGCCGGGCAGCGGCTGGCGGCGGATGATGTCGCGCAGCTCGAAGGCAAAGCGCTTGTAGGGCGACAGGCTGCCGGATTTCTGGTGAAGGTGCAAAAAAATCAGGCGACAACTTTGGTGGTCGAGGGCGCACATTTTGCGTCGGCACAGCACTCGTCAGCCAAATAGCCGATCAACGCATTCATGCCGGGATAGTTGGCGCGGCAGATCAGCGTCGTCGCCTGACGCTCCTGGGTGACAAGTCCCGTATCGACCAGCCGTTTAAGGTGATGCGACAGCGTTGAAGACGGGATCTCGAGTCTCTCCTGGATACTGCCGACCGGCAGTGCTTCGTCCCCTGCCCTGACCAATATGCGATAGAGCTGGAGCCGCGTCGGATTTCCGAGACTTTCGAGCTGGGATGCAGCTTGTTCGAGTTTCATGGAAATAGGAATAACCGTGGCAGCTCGCAGATCCCGCAGTTCCTGGACCTTCGGATGATCGGCAGATGTCGAATCGGGGAGTGGCAGGCCCGAGGGATTGAAGATACGCACCTCGGCACCCAAACGGCGCAGGATATACGGGCAGCCTCCTCCGGAGCGAGCCGGGAATAGGACCGTTCGCGCAAAGATCCGTAGAGCATCAGCACGCGCGGTTTGTGAATGGAGCGGGGCGCGTCCAGCAGAGCCTGCATTTCGATCGGCCGAGACTGCTCGTCGTCGACGTTCGGCAACGTGTCATCGGCCGCGTGGTTCTTTTCAGCCAATGCGCTTACCCTTGTTGTCGACCACGACTTCGCCATCCTCTTTCACGAACGGCCCGATATCGGGATTAGGCAGGATGTCGAGAACCGCTTCCGAGGGCCGGCCTGGAACCACGCCAAGAGGTGTGACCACGATCGGCCGGTTGATCAGGATCGGATGCGCCAGCATGAAATCAAGGATTTCGTCGTCGGTCCGCTTGGGATTGACCAGATCAAGTTCGGCATAGGGCGTGCCTTTCTCGCGCAGCAAATCGCGTGGTTTCCGTGGCGGCGATCAACCCAATGAGCTTTTCTCGTGATGGCGGGGTTCTCAAATACTCGATGACTTCCGGTGTCTCGCCGGATTGCCGGATCATGGCGAGCGTGTTGCGCGAAGTGCCGCAATCGGGATTGTGATAGATGGTGACGGTCATTTTGCTGCTTTCATTGATGTGACTGGTTCGGGCTCGGCGAGCAGCCATCCGGCCAAGCCATGGCGACGCTTGCTCCGCAATTCGGCAACGATAAACCCCGGCACGCGACTCAGCCCGATCGGTGACGACCTCGACCGCGGCTGCTGGGTCAACGGGCCCAAATGGCTTGGCTAATCGGCAGAGGCGATAGCGGCATGGGTTTGCATGACGGGGTTCTTCTTGGAACCGCGGTCTACGGCCTCTGCATTTGGCCGACATTCTTGCGAGCCTGCCAGACGTTGCTCTTTTGAAGCGCTTGCGCGCAGCCGCCGATTGGCTCGGCGACATTGCCGGCGCCTTGCTCCAAAAGGCTTGCGCCAAAAGCGCCGCGCCGACGGGGCGCCGGCTGCGCGTCGATGGCAGTTCGATCTCGCGCCCTGGCAGTGCCGGCACGGACTGGCGGGTGCATGCCACCTACGAACCGGCGCTCGCACGCTTCACGCATCTGGAGATCAGCGACGTGCGCGGGGGTGAAAGCTTCTTGCGTGTTCCGCTACGCCAAGGCGACATTGTTGTTGGCGATCGCGCCTACGCCCGCGCTCCATCCCTTGAAAAGGTGGTGGCGGCGGGTGCCGACTTCATCGTGCGCACGGGCTGGACCAGTGTTCGGCTGACCACGCCCGACGGGCAACGGGTCGACTGGAACGCCATCTATGAGCCCATGCAGCCTGGTGAGGTTTGCGAGATCAACGTGCTCGTGGAGCATTCGGGTCGCAAGGGACGAGGCAAGCGCCCTTGCCGACAAGGCTCATCGTCAAGCGCAAGGATGAGAAGGCCACGCAAAAGGCCCACAGGCTGCATAGTCTCCTGCGTTCTGAAATCCTCAACGCCATGCTGATGGTGATGCGGCCGGGAAAAATCCTCACCCGCGTCACTGAAATCATTCGTCACGTCTGCGATCCACCAAGACGGCGCAAAAGCCAATCCGCCGCTGCAAGAAGCGCCGTCTTGGTGTAAAGTTAGCGCTTATGGGCTCTTCTCTCACCCCAGCAGGTGCACGCTATCTTTTGAGATGTGGAGGCGCTGAGCTTGCGCACCGCTCACAATCCACCCCAACGACGGCTGCCCCGATAGCCAATCCTATTGTTCGCGCAGAGCCCGACCCATGGCAGCGTAGACCGGAGCGCTAAGATATTCCCATGCTGACCTCGCTCCAGTCTCGATCATCACTTGTGTGTTCATTCCGGCTTGCAATGCCACGGGCGTTGCCTTCAGGGACTGAGGTGTCAGAACGATGCGAGCTGCATAAAATGCCTTGCCAGTGCGCGGATCGACCAGCCGGTCTGCTGAAAGGGTGCGGACATCACCGTTCATGGGCTGCTGATACCGCCTGCCCACCGCGCTGAGCCAGATGGTCGCGTGCAGCCCCACTTTCACCTGGTCGACGTCGAGCGGGTCCACGTTGGCAATCACGACGAAGTTGTCGTCGACGGGCACGATATCCATCAGAGGATCGCCTGCTGCTATCACCCCGCCAATGGTGTGAATCTTGAGCCCCACTATGGTGCCTCCGATGGGAGCGCGGATCTCGGTTCTTGTCATCACGTCATCGGCGGCGGCTATTCGTTGAGCGGATTCATATATCTTGGCACGCACCACCCCAAGCTCAGCGACAATGTCGGCCGCCGTGGATGCGTTAAGTTCAGCAACCTTGAACTTCGTCTCCTCCATTTTTTGCCTGGCAACGCCAATTGACGCGATATAGCCGCTCAGGTCGCCTCCCACATCCGCCTTTTCAGTCTCCAAATCTGTCAGGCGCGTCCTTACCACCAGCTTCTTTTGATAAAGGGCACGAACATCGCCTAGTTGCTCCTCGATCAACTCCAGTTTCCGTGTGGCCGCAGCCACCTGCCCTTCATAGCCCTCTATCTCCTTATGCAGGCTTCCGGTCGTTTGCTGCAGCAAGGAAAGTCTCTCACGAAGCAAGGTCTGACGTGTTCGAAAGATACTCTCCTGGCCGGAAACAGCCTCGGCCGCCATTTTACCGGGCTCCTTTAACTCTGGCGGAATCTCGATTGAGTCCTTGCCGTCTCTCTCGGCGATCAACCGTGCCTCGGTAGCTTTCGCCTCGTACCATTGCGCCTTGATCTCGTTCGCAGCGGCCGTAGAAGCAGTGCTCTGCAGTCGTACCAGGACCTGACTTGCCGATACGCGATCGCCCTCCTGAACCAATATCTCGGATACAATCCCACCTTCGAGATGCTGCACTGTCTTTACGTTTGAGGCTACCTCCACCAACCCGTTGGCCACAATGGCGCCCTGGATTGGAGCCGCAACAAGCCACATGCCGGTCAGGGTCGAAAAAATTGCGATTATCGCGAAACCGAGAACAATGAAGTTCTTACCAAAGGGCGCAGGATCGTCTCCGGGTTGTTTGGCGCCAACGGCGAGCGGGACTGTCACTTTACACTCCGCAACTCAGTTTTCACGGAACGAACCGCGCGCTCCGTGGGATCGGAGAGCTCAGGCGTTCGGCCGCCCAGGATCAGCGTCCGGTCGATCAATCCGACAAGACGGTTGGTTTGTCCCGACATGGTAATGACTACCGAGCATCCCGATCCCTTCATGACTTTCACCGCTGCTTCAAGCGCCCTTCTCGACGAACTGTCAAAATTGGCGAATGGCTCGTCCAGAACGATAAGTCTCGGAGCGCGAAACAGCGCCCTTGCAAGCGCAATCCGTTTCCGTTCGCTGCCAGACAGCCCGATCGTGTCGTCAAGCACTGTGTCATAGCCTTGGTCCAGGCGAATAATAACATGGTGGATTCCTGCTATTTTTGCAGCAGAAACCACATCATCGATGGAGCTTTGTTGAAACCGGGCAATATTCTGGGCGACGGTTCCCTCGAACAGTTCGACCTGCTGTGGCAAATAGCCAATGGCCTCGGCTCTAACATGATCCGGAAGCCGAGTGACGTTCATGTCTCCCAGGCGAACCTGTCCGGTTCGTGGCTTGAGCAAGCCTATCAGGAGGCGGGAGAGCGTTGTCTTGCCGGTAGCTGCGCGCCCGATGACCAATAGCAACTCGCCTGGCGCCAGCGACAGCGACAGTTTCCTGAATACGTCTTCTCGCGATCCCGCGTGCCTGAACGCTACTTCATCAAGAATTAGTGTGCCGCGCGAAGTTCCAGGCAGCAAGGACGGGTCCCCGTCCGACGGCCTGGCCAGGTCCGCCTTGATTTTGGCGTATCCTTCGCGCGCCTCGCGGAGGCCTCTGAGTTCCCCAACCGCCTTGCCAACCATCCTGTAAGCGAAGTTGACTATGAGTCGGGCTGCAAATATCCCCCCTAGCGACGCCTGGTCGTTCAGGAACAGCCATATGCCGGAGGCCAGCAGAATAATGTAGAGGCTACGATTTAGCACCCGGATCGCGGCATCCAGGCTGGATCCCCAAGCATTAAGCCGGTCTCTTTGCAGGAAGCCGTCCGCCCGGCTCCTACCCCAGCGCCCGGCGATTGCGTCCGCCATTGCAAAGGCACTAACAACGTCCTTGTGCCGCTCCGCCGAAACCAACACCTCTTTTGCCTGCTTGGCGGCATCGCGTTCCGCTTGACGGGGTTCGCGTGTGAACTTTTCCTTCAACAGGCTCATACCAACCAGCAAAACGGTAGCTGCCAGCGCGATCAGCCAGAGAACCGGATGGATGAAGTACACACACAACAGGAAAATCGGTGCCCAAACGACATCCAGCCAGGCAGATAGCCCGCGTTCAACAAAGCTGGAGACCTTTTCGATGCTGGCCAGAAGCGGCGGATTGGCTACGCCTGACGTCAATCCGGCTTTCACGGAATGGCTGGTCAACTGATGCTCGATCCAGACACTCCAGCGCGAGAGCATGCGACGGCGAATGGTTTCCAGTGCGACGCCGGCTACCAGGGCGAGCAAGGCAGCCAGGGTCAGGATGACAAGGGTTTCAACGCTGCGGCTCGAGATGACCCGGTCGAATATCTGTATGAGATAGAGCGGGCCGGCAAAGCGCAAAACATTGATAAACACGCTGAATACCACCAGAGCCGCAAGGCCGGGTATCGACTTTCTCCACATTTCGCTGAGGGGGCCGCTATACCGACGCCTGCCTCGTGTGTTCATCGGGACACCGTCTTTCACGCGCGTCCAAGGGGAGCGTGCTGATCAGAATGCTCATTGAAGAGGCCAGAGAAATTCATGATCACCGCATCAATGTCATCATGAGCATCCAACGGCGGCGCCTCAAGTGCGTTTTGCAGAGGTCTATCGTGATGATCGGCCGCCTCAAACATTGACCAGGTTTCGTTCAGCAGGTAGGACATCCGAGCAGCCGGGAGCGGAGCGCAGCCGAGGGCCTGCACGATGCCGCCGAGCGACGACTTGAGGGCACCGCGGCTTTTTGCCAGCACTGCTGCCTCTACTATTTCCGCGGGCGCCTGCACCGACATGAATGTGGGGATAGAACCCTGGGAACCCTGGGAAGGCCGCTCAGGCAGAGTGACCAAGATGCTTCCGAATGGACTGGGCCACGTCGCCAGGCTGCCATTGGCATTTACTTCTCCCAGTTCGGCTACAATCAACTCGCGCGCGACCTTTGCCAAGAAATCAATCCGGAGTTGGTGAGAATGGGCTCGATCCACGCCGAGCGGCATGGCTGCCTCCGACGATGCCGCAATGCGCCGCAGGTACGGGTTGTTGCTCTGTCCGTTGGACAGTTTTTCCGCAGCGCGGGCCCTAAACACAGGACCGAGCGCGCCATCCTGGAGATCCCACGGGGAATAGCAATGCAGCCCGGTAGCTTCCTCAGCCTCTCTCACCCCAAGCGGTGATCGGCCAAGTCTGCCGCTGATGGCCAGCACCTTGTGGCCGGCAGCGCGCAACGTATCCACTCCACACTTTGCACCCATCGCGTCGTAGGACGCGAATATTGTGCCAAGAGCCATGCTGCGAAATGATTCCGCCAGAATTAACTCGGACGTTTCCTTCTGCTGCAGCCCGTCGGCAATCTCGATGACAGCAACGTCGCATCCATTTTCGGCTGCATGGTTCAGCAGGCGGAAAGCGCCCTTTTCGATCATTTCCACTGAGGCAAGATAAGTGGTTGCAAACCCGGCGTCGGTGAAATCAAGAACGATGTCAGCGCCCGCATCGCGCACAATCCAGGTGTCGCCACCGGACCCAGTTCCGGTAATCTTCAGCGCGGCAACCTTAAGCCCTGCTCTTTTGAAACCTCTTACCAACGACGTCGCCGTCAATGTCTTTCCCGCGTTCATGGATGTTCCCAGCGACAGGACAATCGGCAGAGAGGGGCGAAGGTCGTCGGAGCTGACCTTGTAATCCCAAACATTCAATCGGCGACCGAACTTGTCCCCGATCAGTCCGAGAGGGGTGATCTTCGTTGGCGCGATCATGCGATCATGTCTGGAAAGCTCACACGCGGCGATGCCCCCCCCCGCCACTAGGTCACATGGTCCGAGATCAGGGCCAATAACAGCTTCGAACTGGTCCGGTGCGTATCTGTTTCCATAGCAAATGATTATCTCATCGCCCGGAAACATGATCGCCTTTCTCCCGTTGATCAGCTCCAATCTGCTGTGATTGCCGAGTTTGTCCACACGAGCCAGGACAAGATCGCCTGCGACCGGCTGCAAGGAACCTGTGATCAACGTGCGCATATGCGAGGCCGCGACCCGGCGAGTCGCGAACGAACGCTTGGCTTTCTTCATGCGCCCGCGCTGAATTCTACAAACAGACATGATACCCACCCCAACACTACTTCAATTACGCAGTTCCAGTCTTTTTATTTAAAACTTAATTTGAGATTTATTTTCCTCTGGCTTCAACCTCCCTTTATTTTTTTGTTGCCTTAACCATTAGCTAACCATAATATAACTGAGGGTTGCGCGCAAGCGATGGAGGCAGGAACCTTTCGTAGAGCAGACGGAAGGTTAATTCGGGGGGCAAAATGTATGGCTATAGTATGCCCAGTTGGGGAATTAGAGCCGTTTGAGATCACCGGGTTCAAGACGCTATCCGGCCTCAACGTGTATAACGCGAATACAGTCGTTAAATTGACGCTGAATTTAGGGCAACTGGCTACTGCCCGCGTGTCCGGTTTTTCTTCCGGGGCTTGCTCAGTGCTTGCCGGACTGTTTCCGGAGTGCGAGCAGGATGCTTTGGTGCCCTCGTATCTAGCTGATGCGATCCTGGTCGCCGACCTCGAGCTTCGCCGCGCGATGAATTTTTATACGTTTCCAACTGTGGCCACGTTGGTGAGCGATCCGTCCGAGATCAATTCAGTGATCGTCTGGGAGTCGGACGACCCGCAAATGTCGCGAGCGGCCGCGGCGGCTGTCGTTGATGCGGTCAGCGAGGCAACGCGAGATGGGAATGCCACATCGAAGTATTGCCTCGCACGGGAATTGAACCTGGAAAGAGCAAAGAAACGGCGACTTTCAAATTCGACCGCAGTGCTGGTTGCGGCCGCCAAGAGGAACCGCATCCCGTTCGAGTTTGTTGCGCGCAACCACCTTCGTCTCGGCCAAGGCAAGAACCAAAAGCAGCTCTTCTCAACGATATCCGGTTCGACATCGTTTGCGTCGGCGAAAGTGGCGCTGGACAAGAGGCTGGGCAACAGGCTTTTGGCGCAGGCCGGCTTGCCCGTACCGCGCCAGCTTACGGTTCGCAGCAAATCCGAGGCGGTCGCTGCCGCCAAGCAGCTGGGCAAATCTGTGGTGGTGAAACCCGCCCAAGGCAATCAGGGGCGCGGAGTTTCAGTCAAGCTGCGGGGACGCCGCGCTGTTGAAGCCGCGTTCGACATAGCGTGCCAGGTGGCTCAGTCTGACCGGTATGGCGTGCTGGTAGAAGAGTTCATCGCCGGCCCGGAGTATCGAGCGACGATTGTTGATTTTCGTGTCGTGGCGGCAGTCCTATGTTGCCCGCCGCAGGTTACCGGCGACGGCGAAAAAACGCTGCGTCATTTGATCGATGATTTGAATCGGGAACCCGACAGGGACGGCAGGCGTCTGTCGCCTCTCGAAATCGACGACGACCTGCTTAGACACCTGTCATTGCACCATCTTACGATGGAGACTATCCCGATTGCCGGGCAGCAGGTGGTTCTGCGACCAAACGGTCACCTCGCACGCGGAGGCATACCGGTTGACGTTACAAACTCCGTCCATCCGGACAATCATAAGCTATGTGAACGTATCGCCAGGGTCATTGGGCTCAGTATTGCCGGGTTGGATCTGATCATGCCCGACATTGCGCAATCTCACAAAGATGTCGGGTGCACTGTCATCGAGGTGAACGCTAGACCAGGGATTGAGTTTCATCTTTGGCCGCGGGCCGGCACGGCAAGGGATGTGAGCGAGATAATCCTGGCCAATATGTACGACGATCCGGCTTCATCGGAAGTTGCCACGGTGCTCGTCCTTGGCGACCGGCATACCAGCATGGTGGCAAAAGCAATCCAGCACCGGTTCATGGCAGAGGGGCGGAGCATCGGCCTCTTGTCGAAGAAAGGCGCCTACATCAACACCGCACCACAAGAATTCAGCCAGCGAGCAACACCGCAAATGCTGGCCAGGGATCCTTTATTGGAAGCGCTGGTTTATGCCGCTTCTCCAGCAAGAATCTCGGAGAACGGTCTTGGTCTGGGCGCTTGCCACGCCGTGTCGGTGACGGCGACGGACGTCGAGAATTGCGAGCTTCTCAAAAACCTGGCCAAAGCAGTTTTGAACGCCGGCAACCGTGGCTATTTTATAGTCGACAATGAGGATTTAGTATCCCGCCAGGCGTTGTCGGCGCTGCCTGTTGAAAGATTGATTCTGACAAGTGCCGAGACTGAGCTTGGCCCTGATTTGCGGCGACATCTACAACGCGGTGGATTGGCTCTATCGATGCGGTGGAGCACCGACGGGTCCGGAGCCAAGATGACGCTTGCATCGGGATCTGGCGAGCTGGTTGCGGAACCTGCCACGTTTGCGTCGCGACCGCCGCAGCTCAAGGCTGCCATGCATGCAATGGCAATTTCGTATCTGGCAAAACGGGATGCATGGTTTGATGAGGTGGAGTCGCCACCTTCGAATCGACCTTACGCAAATGGAGTTCACCAGCATGCAGGAGTTTCTCTGCTGAGGTAACAAGGGAGTAGCGTTCATGGATACTGTTTCAGCAACTGCGACATCAAATGTTTCCCAAGGCGACGCGGCAGCACTCGTTGCCTTGGCCTTGCAACGCACCAAGAACAAGGCGGGGGAGCCTAGAACCCGTGCAAGGATGTCTTACAAGACATTCAGGCGCTTGACCGGGCGTCGTATAGGGGGGGCAAAATTTGTGCGGGAGTTCACTGCGGAGATGGTGAACCTGGGCTGGCTGATGGTCCGCATGCCGTCGGCGTATGGCTTCGTGCGCGCAGCGTCGCTAGACAAATGGCCGCTCACAAAATCGAATGCGGTCGCGCAGGAACTCAAGCTGATTAATGAGGGGGCAGTGGCTGAGGCGTTGGACATTGCTCGGCAGGAACTGGGTGAACCCGGTCACGTGGGCAAGTTGACAAACGCTTATGCCGCGCCAATTCCGCGGAAAAAACCAGGCGCAATGGACAAATAGATCGATCTCGGCGGCCTTGACCACCAGAAGGCTTCTGTCGACGCAAACGGTCATCTCAACCAGGATGGAGACCATGGCAAACAAACAGACACTCCCTGAAGAAGTTCGCGAACTCCCTAAACTTAGCATGAAACCGATCGAGGAGATTGACAGCATGCAAATCTCCACCGCACTCGGGAAAAATCGGCCGTTTGTTGTACGAGGCTGGGTTAAAGCCTCCGACGGTTGGGGCTTGGATGACCCCAAATGGGCGCGGCATACCGGCCAGGTTACGCTAGTTCCAGGGGACGACACCACGGTGTCCGCTGCATCCTATGTCTTACGCAAGAGCGGGATGACTCGCGAAATGACCTTTCAAGAGTTGTTCGAGCGGATCCTAGGCCAGGGGAAATGGCAACCACTGATGGACCCCAACGAGCGCTACTACATGTTTGGTGGAAAAGTTCCCAGCAGTCTTCTGGAAGCATTGCCTTGGCCAAGCGATCTGGAGTTCATTGGCTCGTCTCCCTATGTTGCTTCCGAAGGGGTTACCGCCAAGGCACACTATGATCATTGGTATGCGTTCCTCGTGCAGCTACACGGGACAAAAGCGGTCAAAATGTTTCCCCCTTGGGACTATAGTTTCATCTATCCGGAGCATGAAAAGACGACCGACAATCCCAGGCGAGCGCTTGTGGATTTGAATAATCCCGATTTTAACCAGTTCCCCTTGCTGAAGCAACTGCATGGAGAGATTGCCGTACTGAATGCAGGTGACCTTCTGTATATGCCAGTCGATTGGTGGCATGAGGTTGAAACTGCGGGATTCTCCGTCAGCATCAACCGGCGTTTGAGACGGAGTGCGCTGGACTGGGCCGGCGCTCTGCTTATATTTGGATATTCGGTCCTGCAGGGCGCATACCGTCACGGGATCGAACCGATCCCTAGCAAAGAAATTAAGGGCCTGGCCACGCATGCCTATGATGAGTGGAAGAGCGACACCGGCAAAACGCAATACGATCAATGGTGCGGATACCTTGCCAAGTTGGGGCGGGACCAATCGAAATCGTTGCGGATCCCCGAAGATTTCGGCGTCCTCATGGCGCAGTGGTTGCAGACTGAGCAAGAGCCAACGAACGCAGAGTTTAACGGGCTCTCGCATCCCACGGCTGGACTTCCTGTTCGGCAGTGACCTGCATTCCGGCTTTCGGACCATTGGGAGCTGGAAATTTCCACTGAGTTGAAAGTTTTCGGGAGCGCAGATCGCGACAGGCTGATGAGGGACGGCGGTTGCGGAGCATCGTTGGTTCACCGGACCTGAGCTCGGCCATGACCTTCGCTGCCCTCGAGCAGTGGGCGAGGCAGAGCGGGCCGCTCGACGTCTACTATCCGCTTGTGCTATCCGCTTGGTGGCCTCGCCACCTTCGGATCGACCTCACAGGAATGGAGTTCACCGCAGGGAGGAGCTTCTCTACTGAGGTAAAAGGGAGTAGCGTTTATAGATATGTTTTTCCAACTGCCATCCACACCGACTGTTTCGCGAGTTGATGCCGCGAACTCGTGGATTTGGCCTTGCAACGCAGCAAGAGCAAGGCGGGAGCCTCGAACGAGGATGTCATACAAGAGATTCGGGCGCTTGACCGGGGACGCTTCGGTGCTGGGAGGTTCCGAGAGAATTCACCACGGAAATGATGAACCTGGGTTGGCTGATGATCCATATGCCGTCAGGTTACGGTTTCGTACGCGCAGCCTCCCTGGACAAATGGCCGCTCACGAAATCGAACGTGGTCGCGAAGGAACTCAAGCTGATCGGTGAGGGATCGCTCGCGCAAGTGCTGGACAATGCACGGCGGGAGCTTGGCGAGGCGACCGACCCAAGCAGCGGGCGCCCTCAATGGGGCGACCCGGAAGAAGAGTGGTCCGATAGGCACGAATTGACGGAAAAGCGGTAGCGAATATCCTCAGGGCAGCGGTTACTGCTTTGCGTACGGGTATGACGGCGAAAGCAGTAACCTCTACAGGGGAGTAAATATGGCGACTGGCTCTGTTTACGTCTGGGAGCCATGTGACTCCGACTTTACCGGCGGCCGCGTTCATCTGGCCAAGGTCGAATTGCCATATCTCTCGCAGCGCGCCGGAAGGCGCGGCCTGCGTGGGCGGTACGTGGACGTAATCAGCCATCCAGGCATGGAAGAGGATTGGCCGACAGGCCAGATGGGCGAAGTGTCGCCCGACGAAGACGGCAATTTTTCTTTCCAGCCGTCTGGCGGTGGCGTTTGCGGTCGGCTGGAAAGCCGCGAGGCCGGCGCGGGCTTTGGCCAAGTCAACGTCTACTACCACATCTCCATGATGAGCCAGCGCATCAACGATGTGCTTCGCTCACTTGGAGTGGGCCCCCTGCCGAAAGTCAGGGCGATCGTCAATGCACGTCGGCCGAAGCAAAGGCCGGGCAGTTCTGAAGAGACCGGCAGGTGGGTGCCGGTCAAAGGGGTCAGATATCGTTACCCGGCAAGAATGGAAAATCTCGATGATTTTTCAATTCCCCTCTGCGGAGAGTTGCTTTTTGGACCGGGGCATGGGGTCACCGCGGAAGGGTGGCTGCCGCGAATATCAGGCGGCGCCTATCTCTGCGACCCATCCCACGACGCCGGCATGATATACCAGGCATTCGGGCTTCACGTCGTGCGTCATACCGCTGACGTGCAGGCCGACAGGTTGCGTACACCGCGTGCCGCGTTCAGCAGACCGGGCGCCCTGGAATATGCCGTGAGCACTTACCTGGCGGCCTCCATGCTGTCGACCCCGCACGTGTGGTGCTGGCACGCTCGTCACGATGCCGAGTTTGTGCCTGCGGGCAGCCTTGCGAATGACGCTCGCATTGACGATGACGAAGTGCAGCCGCAGGAGGCGCTGGTCGCACAAGCCGTTGCGGGGGCGATATGGGATCTGCACAAGGCATTTCTCGGGCACGAATTTGCCTGCATAGAATTGGTTGTTGGTGCCCTTTTGGAGCTTGGGCGACTTTCCGACAGCCTATTCGACCCTTCCCGCGTCAGAACGATCGCGATCAGATCATCACCACGCAGCTTTGCCTCGTGTCTGCTTCACGCGGACCGCGTGAGGTCCGGCGGCCTTTATGAGAGGCTGATCCGGGAAATCTTCGAGAAGCGCGGGATAGCCTTTAGCTCGCCTGTGACCAACATGCTGAGTGCACCTTCGGTTCTGCCTCTCTCCTCTCGTCTCAATGGGTCTGACGAGGTTCAGCGCCATGTTGCCAAAATTCGCGAAAGGTTTGCGGAGGTCATAATTCCGGATGATGGGGATCTCATCGACCCGAACCAGCTTGAACTGACGCTCTCTTCATCCACCCGCACCCATTACCATTTGGCGGCGATCGGAGATGTAATGACGGGGATGCGGATGCGGCATCGCATCCGCAGGTTCGGCCCGGACTATTGCTTCGCCTGGGTCCGCCCGATCCTCAGCCGCTGCGCTCTGATTACAGGAAACCTCGAAGGGCCGTTCTCCTCGGGTTCCGAGAAGGAAGAAACCACGCGCAACCACTCTTACAAGGTCGATCCCAAGTCTGCCTCAGTCCTGCGCCGCGCCGGCTTTGCTGCGATGACTGTCGCAAACAACCACATACAGGATTGTGGTCGAGATGGTGTGATTGAGACCCTTGACACCCTGGAACAACACCATATCAGGCCGTACGGTGGCGGAAGAAACCAGAGCGTGGCGCACGATCCCGCGATCTTTGACGGCACAGATATCCGTGTCGGACTTCTCGGCTATTACTGGAATCGTCGAACGGCGGCGCATGGCGATCTCCCGGGCTCAGCACAAGATCTACCGGAACTGGTCGAGCGTGACCTTGCAAGGCTGCGGCCGCTGGTCGATCGGATCGCCGTGATGGTACATTGGGGCGTACCATACCAGCGCCAACCTTCCGAGGAAGATCGCATGAAAGCACAGCTTTTCATCGATATGGGCGCAGACGCGGTTATCGGCCATCATCCACATATCCTCCAGCCGGTCGAGATTTATAAAGATCGCCCGATACTGTACAGTGTCGGCAATTTCGCCTTCGGATCGGGAAACAGCAAGGGCGAGTCTATCTTGCCGTGCTTCCACTTTGGCGCGAGCCAGATAGATTTAGATATATACCCAGTTTATGTTCAAAACAGAGATCCGCGCCTCGACTACCAGCCAAAAATAATGGGAGGGGCGGCCGGCCGAGCGACGATCGATCGGCTGCTCGATTTGTCGCCTGGACTGGGCGGTGCAATAGCCGATGTCCAGGACAGATGCCTCAAATTGTCTATCCCGTCGCGCTGAGATGATCGGACCGCCCTCGTTGGAGCCGAGTCGTCTCTCTCCAACCAGTCATAGCGAGTCGGGAAAGCCGTCCTTCGATAAGCACCAAGTCCCTATGACTGAAACGAAGTCTTTACCGGCCGGGCGGTTTTAATTTGTTTAGAAGTCTCTAATGAAATATGGCATCATGCTAATCGTCATAAGGAGGGGCAGGTGCGATTTCTGATCCGTCTGTTGGCTGCGGCGGTAATGGCCTGCAGCCTGATTTACTCAGGCCCGGTGCTTGCCTGGAAGGTGGGCAAGGGTACGACCACAGCAACCATCAACGGGACGAAGCTGACCGTCTATACCTATCACCCCAAGAGCTGCAGCAATCCCTCGATCCTGTTCGTCTTTCATGGGGTGAGCCGAACGGCCTCTTCCTACAGGGACTATGCGCAGCCTCTCGCCGATCGAAATTGCCTCATCGTCATGGCGCCGCTTTTTGACCTGGAAAGATTCCCAGGCTGGAGCTATCAGCGGGGCGGCATAGTAAACAGCGGCGCTATTCAGCCGCGGGATCGATGGACTGTCTGGTACGTGAAGGGCCTGGTGAACTGGGCGAGGTCGCGAGAAGGACTGCCGAACGCGCAGTATTACCTTTTCGGGCACTCCGCCGGCGGCCAGTTCACGTCTCGTGTTGCCGCATTCGCCCTAGCCGATGCGAAAAGATTGGTGGTTGCCAATCCGTCCTCATATGTTTTGCCCTCGCTGGCGGAAGCCGTGGCCTATGGGCTCGGCTGCGTCTCCTCGGGATGCGTCTATACGCCGGATCAAGCCGCCCAGGAGATGAAAGCGTATCTGGCCTTGCCGCTGACGATCTATCTTGGAGAGGACGATACAGGCGATGCCGAGCTGAACGAAGGTGCGGCCGCCATGCGCCAAGGGGCGACGCGGTTGGAACGGGGGCAGTACACATACGAGTTGGCGCAAGCTGTCGCTACCGCCAACGGGTGGCCCTTTAACTGGCGTCTTGTGATCTTGCCGGGCGTCGGGCATTCGGCAAGTGATATGTTGGGTTCGGATCAGGCAGCGAGCGCATTCGGACTCAAATAGCGGGATCTGCGGTCCTGTAGCTCGGCAAGATGTAGATACCTCGATGAGCGAGATAGCCTAGCGCGAGTCGCTTGGCCAAAGTTTGCGCAGCCTGCAGCGGAATGCAATTTAGTTAGGACATTCTAATTTAGTAAAGTTTAAACGCGATTCGATCTAGGCTGCTTCTCTGCGAGGGCATCTCAATGCGAAAGCTGAAGGACCTGCTGCTCGATAGGAGCGGAAACTTTGCCGTGGCAGCGGCGTTGGTGGCGCTACCGCTATGCTTGGTCTTGGGCGTGGCCATTGACCTTACCAGTGCCGTCACCTGGAAGTCCAGACTGCAAGAGTTGGCCGATTCAGCGGCTCTGGCAGCTATAGAGAGCGACGGTGGAGACGAGGAAGCCGTCGCGGCCGCCAAGAACATTGCGCTTGGCAACGGCTCTTTTGCGGTCGGCGGGGTGGTTGAAGTCGACATCACAACGCCCACTCCCGTGTCCCGGGAGGCAGCAGTTGAAATCACCGCCTCAATGCCGACGGACTTTATGAACCTTGCCGGCATTCGGGCGATCAGCCTTCACGTCACGGCAAAGGCACGAAAGGCGCCCCCGGAATACTGCATCTATGCTCTCGATCCAGAGTCAACCGGAGCGCTGAGTGTGACCGGGTTGGGAAAGGTGTCGGTGCCAAATTGTGGCATTCAGGTAAATTCTTCCAGCCCCGAAGCACTGAGACACGTTGGGGCCGGCAAAATCGCCGCGACAAAAATCTCGGTAGTCGGCAATTACCAAGGCGGCGGATACAGTGTTTCCCCGAAGACGAACCAGCCCTTCCTCGCCGACCCACTTGTCACCACACCAGAACCGGTTCCCCCGACCGGTTGCGATTACAGCAACCAGGCGCTCTCGGATGTCACCATTCCGGCCGGGCGGGTGTTCTGCGGAAGCATCGACTTCGGTGGAAAAATTGTGCTTTCCCCAGGCGTTCACTACTTTCACAATGCGATAGTCGGCATCAGCAACAATGCGAAAATAACAGGCAAGGAAGTCACCATATTCGTCGATTCCAAGTCCAGCATCATACAGGCAGTTGGTAACGGCGCCATGGAACTTTCCGCTCCTACAAGCGGCGTTTATACCGGCATTGCCATCTTCGGATCGCGTACCGCCTTGCCATTGTTGCCGACTATATCGCTCGCAATAAATAAGAATTACTGGGTAAATGGTACAATATACTCGCCAATGCACCACCTTAAAATGAAAGGGACCAATGACAAGAAGTTGGCTACCGGCCTGGGATGGATTGTTGCTTGGCAATTCTCTTACAATGGAGATTCGAGCGTCAACCTGGATGGCTACAGCGGCACCCCACCAAAGGGTCTCGGAGACGCAGCAATCGCGTTGCTGCAATAGATGGAGACGGTACCCGCTTCGTGGCTTCGAAGGTGCCCTTCCCCTGAGTTAGCGAACTCTCAAACGCAGTCCTTAACGGGATGCGACCACGCTTCTAAAGTCACCGTCGCGGGGTGACCGTCGTTTTCACCGATCTACGCGCCTTTACAGCATTCGCCGAGACTGCGAACCCGAGCGAGGTGCAGCAGGCTGGCGATGGTATTTGCAAAGACCTCTAGCCTCGCTGCTCTAGACGGCCATCGGTCTCTCCTTTCTGGCCATCGTAGTAGTTGCTTCTTAACCAAGTCGAGCGCATCCTCTCTCCCAGCTTGAGGAGCGATTTCCGCGTGAGCTTTTTGAGAATGCTTCTGATTTGCGCGATTGCGAGCGCCGGTGCCGGCGGGTTCGTCACCGTCGTCCAATACTTGATGTTTACCCCACCGGCTCCGGTCGCGGCCGACGCTCCGGTCCTTCTGAAGAAAAACCCGCCAAAGAAGCGAATATGGCGGCGAGCGCTGACCTAACTTCCGCACCGAGGATAGGGCTATCGGCAAAACTGGCGATCTTCGGCCTTTGCTACGCCGGCGTCGCGGCTGGCCTTTTCCCTGAAACCTACCTCGCGGCACTGGGAACGCAGCGGCTGCTGATCCTCTATTTCCTGCTGCCCTTCATCATCCTGCTCGGGATCGGCATCGCGGCACCATTCAGCGACCGACGAGCCCCGGCAACTTGGTTCCTCGCGAAAATCAGCTCCCGCTGGCGCAGCGCGACCCCCACCCTTGGTATCTTCATTCTCTGCCTGGCCGCCTTCACCACCTACAAGTATGAGCTTGCGCAGATGGTGCCGTTCTTCGCCGATCGGCAGCTTGCCGAAATCGATGCGGCCTTGCATTTCGGGCATGTCTGGAGTTGGGCGCGCTCGGTTCCCTTGCCAGGTGTTGTCGATCAAATCCTCTATGTCCTCTACGCCCAATTATGGTTCGTGGCCGTCGCCTTCGTGGTCGTCTCAGCCGCATGGATGGACGACGCCGCCAAGCGCCAGCGATACTTCTTGTCGCTCTCTGCGACTGCGGTCATCCTCGGCATCTTTGTGCGGATAATAGGATCATCCGCAGGGCCAATTTTCTACGACCGGCTGTTTGACCCGGACCTGTTTGACGATCTCACCGCCTCGCTTCGAAGCAGCAATGCAGGCCCGGCCATCCTGCGCATAAGCGACTATCTCTATTCGTCCTACACCAGCCGCCAGGCCTCGATCGGGACCGGCATATCCGCCATGCCAAGCTTCCATGTCGCCGTGGTTACGCTTAACGCGCTGCTGCTTAGCAGCATCAACCGGACGGCCGGCATCTTCGCCTGGCTTTACGTCGCAGCGATCATGTTCGGCTCGGTCTATTTCGGTTGGCACTATGCCATTGACGGCTATGTCTCGATCATCCTGGTGTGGCTGATCTGGCGTGCCACAGGAAAGCTTACAGGCGCAAAGCAATAACAGATTACATTTCGACGGAGCCACCGTTCGAGCGGCAGGCGCTGTTTCACGCAATACCAAGTCTCAATGTAGCCATGGCGCCCCTCAACACGCTATTGTTGGCGATTTGTAGGTGAGAAGGTGATCTCATTGGAATAGGAGCTAGCCGTGTACAATCGCGGTACAAGCAAGCTCAGTTTATTTCGACCCGACGATCTTTCATACCGATTTGAAGACAAGGCTGGGCGTTCGACAGTCGTCTTGAAATTGCCCAGATGATTGGCGTCATCAGCATGGAAGCGTATCCATCGACCGCATAGTGCCAGGCCAAGTGCACCGAGCCCAGCTGGATTGCGGCCAGAAACGCAATGCTGGCCCAGCGGAGCAAACGCCCGAAACGCCAGAGATAAATCGCGTTCAGGGTCGCGACAGCCACGTGCAACGACGGAAAGGCTGAAATGCCGCTGCCCACGCGTGGACCATCAAACCCGGCATCGACCAGCAGATAATTTTGCGTAACCAGCGCCGAGACGGTATAGGTCAAATTGGTCGACTGAAGGTAGTCCATCAGGGGAGAAAAGGTACCATCGCCGTAAAAGGGCATAAAGAATGCCGGCCCAACTGAAGCGAAGGCTGCCGCCAAAACGTTACCTATCAACACCCAGGTAAGGACAAACGCGACCAGAAACTGGGAACGCAGCCGTCCATTCCTCGCTGAAAAAGCGACGCAAAACAAAACGATGAAAACCTCGGCAAACCAGAGATTGTAAAGAACGTTCAGCGAAAAGGTGACAGGGCCAAAGCCAAGCATAGGATGAAAAAACCTCCATGCATCGACCCCGCCATGAATTGCCCTGTCGATCGCCACCAGGGACGTGTCGGCGTAGAATGGTTGGATCCTGCTGAGTCCCCCCTTGATGCTGGTGAACATCGAGAAAAAGAGCGGGATGACGAGCGCAACGGGCAGTCCGAATGCAATTCGATCCGGCAGGTTGTTGGCCAGCATGAGATCCTTCATGGCACGTAACGGTTGCTCCGGCCGTTGAATAGTCAACCGAACCAGGACTACAGCGAGAAGGATCAGGGTTACGGCTGCCCCAAAAAATAAGAAATTCTTATTATATATTTTCAAGTTTATGACGATGTTCCAATGCGCCGCAGCAATAAGCGCCAGTAGAATATAGGCGAATACCGTCACGAAAAATGGCTGATTAGCGCGCCACGCCTCCGAAGTGGTACGGATCGCCAGCCGCGCTATCGACATGGAAGAAAATCTCCGGAACCAAGCGCTAGTTAAGCTGCCGCAGTATCCCAGAACTGCCCACCAGCGCCAGAGTGGCATAGATTTGGAACGCTATCGTGCAGATCGCAGCAGCTGAAATCGGCACGCCAAAAGGCACGACGCCCTTGCGGTCCAAGTGCTGTATATAGACCCGAAACGCGCCTGCCGGCAGCATGAAAGGGTTTTTCATGATGGCCACGGTGGCGACGGCGAAAACCAATAGAAGCACCGAGAACAGGGCGAGACCGTTTCCACCGGTCAGAAACGGAACGACCGCCATCAGCTTGACGTCGCCGGCTCCGACCTTGCGCAAAATCCAGAACGGAAAGAGCGCGACGAACAGCACAAATCCGGCGATTGCGCTCAATCCCATATCCCACCACGATCCGCTTGCTATGGAAACAAGCTGAAGCGATCCCAGCCCGAGACACAAGAGCAGCAGCACATCACGGTTGGATATCTTCTGGGCCGAGAAGTCTATCCAGGCGACCCATGCCAGCAGAGGGATCACAAGCGCCTTTATGGACAGCGACGCGCCAAACAACATCCTACCGCTCGATGTTCTGCACGCTGGACGATAGCAGCTTCAGATTGTTGACCACGGTCGGATCATTGGGCGCCAGTTCATAGGCCTTGAGGAAATTGCTGCGCGCGTCCTGCAGCTTGCCGCGCAACAGATAGGAATAGCCGACATTATTGTAATATTCGGGCGTCGCACCCAACAGCTTGAAGGCCCGGCCATAGGCCCGATCGGCAAGGTCGAAGCGATGGATCCGGTCGCAGGAGGCGGCCAGTCCCATCCAGGCGCCGCCATCATTGGGGGCAAGCTGCGTCGCCTTGAAGAACAGTGCGCCGGCATTGCCGTAATTTTCTGCACGAAACTGGTTCTTGGCCTCCGCGACGGCTTGGTCCGAGGCGTAGTATTCAACATCGCCGACCGTCTTCAACCCGTCGAACGCATCGCCAAAGGACGTTACGTCGCCTTTCGACGGCTCGTTGGTTCGAACGACGCCGTCCGCTCCGTTCGTCTGGCAGCCGGCGAGTGCCGCCATGAACAGGCAGGCCACGATTGCAATTGGCCTATTCATACAATCTCCCCGAGTCCCCCGACCGATATTAAGAACAGAGCATATACGCACCTAGAAGAAAATGCCCTTCATGCGAATGATCACCGGCAGCATGATTACCATCATCACCACCGGAAAGATGCACAGGCCGAGTGGGATCATCATTTTGACAGGCAAGGCGTTGGCGCGCTCTTCAGCCTGCAGAATCCTCTGGCTGCGCATCTCCGCGCTGTAGACACGCAGGGCGTCAGTCAGGCTGGTGCCCAGTTCTTCGGACTGCCGGAACAGCACGGCCAGCGCCCGCGCCTCGTCAAGGCCAATGCGGTCAGCCAGTTCGCGAAGCCCTTCCCGAAGTGGCTTGCCGGCGCGCAGTTGCAGATTCATGATCGTCAGCTGAATCCCCAGCCATTTGTGCGTGGCCGCAAGTTCCTGGCTTACCCGTTCGACCGCGGCCTCGAGGCTCATACCGGCGTCGGCGCAAGTGATCATCATATCCATGAAATCGGGGAAGGCGCGACGATAGATCTGTTTCTGTGAATTCTCGAACCGGTCCAGCATGATGCTGGGAATGACGATGCAGCCTAACCCAAACAAGGCCGAGCCCCCGAAAGTTAGGAATCCGGGCAGTCGTGGCGGCAGCACCCACGACAGCAGGGCATACATGGCCAGAAACCCTATACAAACCGCGCCGAGGCGACAAATCGTGTAGACGACAGGTGCACCCGCTCGATAAAATCCAGCGCGGAAGAGTTTCGCCTCCAGAGCATTGGGCTCGCTGCGTTCTTTTTCGATCGACTTGAAGTAAGCGTCGACCGGCTTCTGCGCCGCGATCTTGGCCAGGCGGTCCCGTCCCAGGATCGATCGCGGATCGACCGAGCCTTCGCCCAAAAGGCTGTCCGCGACCAGCTTTCGCGTTTGCAGTGCCGGCAGGAAGACCAGCGCCGCAAACAGGAACAGCGCCACCGCGGACGCGAAGACTGCGATGGATACAAAAAAGGTCAGGTCGTCGGTGTTCGAAAACAGATTTATGACTCGCTCCTGTCAGAAATCGAAATTGACCATTCGGTACATGATAAAGTCTCCCAACAGGGCCCAGCTTCCACAGATGACGAATGCAGGCGTAATGAGAGGACTGCTCCAGACTTTGCCGTAGTAGCCGGGCGCGATCAGCCAGAGCGCCCCAAACATGACGAGCGGAAACAAGGAAATGATCCAGGCCGAGGCCCGGCCTTCGGCTGACAAGGCCCTGATCTTCAACCGCAGTTTCTGGCGTTCCCGCAGCACGGTCGAGAGATTTGCCAGGATTTCGGTAAGATTCCCGCCGGTCCTCGCCTGAATAGAAAGCGACACCGATAGCAGATTGAGTCCCTCGAAGCCGACCCGTTGCGTTAACTTTCGCACGGCCTGCTCCATGCTGAGTCCGAAAGTAATCTCGTCGGCGACGATGCCGAATTCCGTGCCAAGCGGATCAGGTATCTCGCGGGCGACGAGGCCTATCGCAACTGAGGCAGGATGCCCTGCGCGCAATGAACGAACGATCATGTCCAGTGCATCGGGCAATTGCTTGGCGAACTTCTTGATCCGTCTGTTACGTGCCCGGCGCAAAACAAGAACAGGCAAGGCAAAGCCCACCACGAGAAAGATGATGAAGGCCGCCGACGCCGATACGTGAAGGAAAAGCCAGAGGAGCAAAGCCAGCGCCAGGCCGGCCAGAAAAAACGAGGCTGCAAAGGTCATCGGGTTTCCGGTAATGCCGGACTGGGTATAAAGCCTGTTCAGCGAGACAAAGCCGAAGATGAAATCTCCTGAATCAGTCAGGCCGCGTTCTCGCAGCAACCCTTGCAAGGTTTTTTCCGCGGGCGCTTCATCAGCGAGACGACGGAGCCGGTGGTTCACCGCCACGAGTCGGGAGCGGCGACCGGCCAGAGAAAGGTAAAGGGCTTCGCCGGCAAGGATCACCGAGGCTGCCGCAAGCATGTAGATAAAATAAAGCAGCGCCTGTCCACTAAGCATCAGAGGGCGACCTGCGGGTTGAAGGCATCCTTGCCGAAATGGAGCCCCAGCGTTGCGGCCTCTGGCGCGAAGCGCGGGCGGACACCGGTGGCGCGAAAATCCCCTATGATCATTCCATCCGCAGCTACATCGCGCCTCACGAAGTGATAGATTTCCTGCAGTTGGACGACATTGCCTTCCATCCCGGTAATCTCGGAAATCGACGTTACGCGCCTGCCGCCATCGGCGAGCCGCTGCGTCTGCACGATGATGTCGATGGCCGAAGCGATTTGTGCCCGGATGGATTCGTGCGTCATCGGCATGCCGGCCATGCCGACCATCTGCTCCAGACGAGAAATAGCGTCGCGAGGCGTGTTGGCATGGATAGTGGTCATCGACCCCTCATGGCCGGTGTTCATGGCCTGCAGCATGTCAAAGGCCTCCTCGCCGCGAACCTCGCCGACGATGATGCGGTCCGGCCGCATGCGAAGCGCGTTCTTCAGCAGTTCGCGTTGACGAACCTCGCCTCTGCCCTCGACATTCGGTGGCCGCGTCTCCAGACGGCCGACATGCGGCTGCTGCAGTTGCAGTTCCGCCGCGTCCTCGATGGTGATCAGGCGCTCTCTGGCCGGGATGTAGCTTGAGAGCGCGTTGAGCAAGGTCGTCTTGCCGCTGCCGGTGCCGCCCGAGACCAGGATTGACTTGCGGGCCTGGACGGCGATCCGCAGCAGCTCGATCATTGGCGGGCGTATCGAATTGAACGCCATCAGGCGCTCAAGCGAATAGGGATTCTTGGAGAATTTGCGGATCGACACCAGCGGACCATCTACAGAAATCGGCCGCACCGCGATGTTGACGCGCGAGCCGTCTGCCAGGCGAGCGTCGACCATCGGCGCCGATTCGTCGACGCGCCGGCCTATAGCCGAGACGATCTTGTTGATCACACGCAACAGATGCGCCTCGTCGCGGAAACGGATTGCCGTCTCTTCGATCACGCCGCGCCGCTCGATGAACACACGGTCGTGCGTGTTGATAAGGATATCGCTGACGGAATCGTCCTTGAGCAGTGGTTCGATCGGCCCGAGGCCTAGCATCTCATCAGCGGTGTCGCTGGTTAGCTGGTCGAGCTCGCGGGCGTTTAGCGGCACGGCACGAGTGCGAACGAACTCGCGAACGATCGGGCGAATCTCGTTGAGGATCTGGTCCTTGGAGGCTGTTTCAAGAGCGGAAAGATTGAACCTGTCAATCAGATGTCGATGCAGCTCGACCTTGAGCGTCAGAAAATCGTCGCCATGCGGTTCGACTTCAGCCGACGGGGCTGGTGCCGACACGCTTGCTGGCACCGGCGCTAGCTGCTGCAGCGCCTTCGGCTCACTCGGTCCCTTGATAAACCGCCCCAGCATAATGCCTTATACCCCTAGAGCCCAGATGAGCCGAAACTAAACGTTAACCAAGCGGCGCACAAGCGTCAGGGCACCTCACGTGAGGCCAATACTTTCAACATAGTTAAGGAGTCCGGCAGAAAAATATCGATTTATTTCCGGCACTCGCGCTGCCAAACACGAGTGACGCACTAAGCTTTCACGTTACCGGCGCCCCTTGGGTGACCTGACACGGGGCATCCTCTTCACAAATGCTACAACGCCTTAGATATAAAGGAATATGCCATCTGGCTAAAGTACGTATGCCTTGATTAGCTCAGAGGGGCAATTGTGAACGAATGGTTAAGAACGCTTGAAAAATTAGACGAATCAAGCTCTTGCTAGAAATTGAGGTCACGCCGAATTTGCAAATTGATGTATTAGAAGGTTAAAGGACCGTTAATCCCGTTTGACTCTCCAATTTCTCGGGACCTAGGATTGAGGTGACGGGGGATGCTTGGGTATGGAGTTCATCCTTGGCTCTGTCTCGTCGGGTTGAAACCTCCAGAGGGAGAAATTGACATGAAAAAGCTCATGACAATGACCCGGCAGTTCCGCGACGACGAAAACGGCGCTGCTATGGTCGAATATTCTATTCTGATTGGCATTATCGCAGTGGCCTCTATCGGCTTCATCATCGGCATCGGCGGGTGGGTTACGGGCCGCTTCACCGGCCTTTGCAGCGCCATGGACGCCTCCGGTACCGGATCTTGCGCCAGCGGTGCCGGTTCTTGATCGATTGATCGGCATCAGGCCCGGGTTGTCCAGACCCGGGCCTGAATTCAGTCGTGGCGGGCGAATTCCCGCTCTATTGGCTGGGGGTTTGGGGTTATGCGCGCCAACACACTTATCATGATAGTTCTCGCCGGCGTCTTCGGGGTGCTGGCGGTCGTGCTGATCAACATCTGGCTCGCTGGCCAGCGTAGTGCTTTGGCTCAATCAAACGGCAAAGGCAATACGATCGTTGTCGCGGCACTGCCGCTGAAGTTCGGCGACACATTGAGCGCCGACAAGTTGCATGAGATCGCTTGGCCCGCGGGCGCAGTCCCGGCTGGAGCGTTCAAGACCACCAAGGAAGCCTTGGCCGGCAGTGGCGCAAGGCAGGCGCTGCAAGCGATCAGCACCAATGAGCCGATCCTCGGCAGCAAGATCACCGGTCCAGGCCAGCGCGCCACACTTTCGGCGGTGCTGGGTGAAGGCATGAAGGCCGTATCCATCCGCGTCAACGACGTGCTTGGCGTTGCCGGCTTCGTCTTCCCGGGCGACCGGGTTGATGTGCTGCTGACGCGCTCGGTGCGCGGCGATGACGGTGCGGACAAGAGTTTTGTCGACGTTCTGCTGCAGAGCATGAAAGTGCTCGCCGTCGACCAGGTCGCTGACGTGAGCAAGGACAACCCGACGGTTGTGAAGTCGGTGACGCTTGAAGCCACCACAAAGGACGCGCAGAAACTGACGCTGGCCGCCGGTGCGGGGCAGTTGTCTCTTGCACTGCGCCAGGCTGCCGCCAATAAGGGCGAGACAACCGAACGAGTCACGCTTTCCGACCTGAATGGCGAGACGCCGGACGATGTCGCAAAGAGGCAGGCCGAACTGGACAAGCAGGCCGCAGCCGACGCAGCCGCAGCCGAACGCCAGCGCGCAGCTGACAAGATCGCCGGATTGGAAAAGGCCGTGGACAGGGTGGGAAGCCAGCTCGACGAGTTGAGCAAGGTCAAGCCGGTGCCGGCCGTGGTGACGGCACCCGCATCAAAAGAAGTCGTCAAGGAAGTTATCAAGTATTTGGAGCCGGAACCGCCGAAGAATGTTACAGTGGGCGTCTTTCGCGGCGTGAAGCTTGAATCCTATGACGTGCCGCGACAACCATAAGGGATGCGGCGAAGCGGGGCAGCCGGCGGCAGCAGTTTGGGAGATGGGGATGCAGGGGTTTTGGATGAGGGTAGCGGCGGCCGCACTGTCCTGTTTGGCTGCGCTGCTGACGTCTAGCCTCGGGACTGAGGCAGCCGACCGTTTCATCGACGTATCGAACCCGAGCGTCCATCGCATCTTCCTGCCGACGTCACAGTCTGTGACGCTACAGGTGAGCGCCAATCTCGGCGATATCGTTGTCGGCGACGAGAAGATCGCCGATGCGCAGCCCATGACCGACCGAACGCTTTATGTCATCGGCAAGAGCGCCGGCACCACCACAGTCAATCTCTTCTCTCCGGAAAAGCGCTCGCTCGGCGTCATCCAGATCGAAGTCGGCGTCGACGTCAGCGACATGGCGCAGGCGATCCGCCAGGTGGCGCCCAGGGCGCGCATCGAAATCGGTTCGATCAACGGCAAGGTGAGGCTTGGCGGTCACGTCAAGGACGGCGCCACGCTGGCGTCGATCCTGGAAGTGGTACAGCAGTATGGCCCCGACGCCATCATAAATTCCGTCATCGTCGACGACAGCCAGCAGGTCAATCTCGAGGTGCGCGTGCTTGAGGCCAAGCGCAACGCCGGCCGCGATCTCGGCGTTTCAATCAGGAGCACGAATGGCAGTGGCACAACCCGTACAGGGACAGGCATTGCCGCCGCCGACAAAGATAACGTAGTGCTTGGCCCGGGCGATCTGCTCAGTGGCCTACTGTCGACCAGCAATCCCTTCGCGGCACTGATTACCCGTGTCATTGACAGCAACATCAAGGTCGACCTGATCATTGAAGCGCTTGAGGCCAAGGGCGTCGTGCGCACGCTGGCAGAACCAAATCTCACCACTCTGTCGGGTGAGCCAGCCAGCTTCAACGCCGGCGGCGAAGTGCCTATCCGTGTCGTGGGCAATGATGGCCAGATAACCATCACGTATAAGCAATTTGGCGTCAATCTGCTGTTCACGCCGGTCGTACTCGACGACGGCAAGATCCATATGAAGCTGGCGCCGGAAGTGAGTGACCTCACCGGTTTCACCACCGCCGGCGACCCGATCTTCACCAACCGCAAGCTAGAAACCGTCGTCGAACTCCGCGACGGCCAGAGCTTCGCGGTCGGCGGGCTCCTGTCCAGCAAGACCACCAAGTTGCAGAACCAGGTGCCGTGGCTGGGCCAGGTGCCGGTCATCGGTGCGCTGTTCCGCAATTCGAGCAACCAGAAGGAAGAGACCGAACTGGTGGTTATCGTCACGCCGCACATCGTCCGGCCGGTGAAGCCTGGCGAGCAGCTGGCGACCCCGTTCGACAAGACACGGCCGGCCAATGACCCGGAGTTCTTCATCCTTGGTCAGCTCGAGGTGAACAAGGACATGATCCGAAAATATGAAACGGGCGACGGCGTCACCGGCCCCTATGGCCACATGCTGGACTTCAAATCGAAGGACAAGATGCTCTATGTCAAGAAATAGCGCCTTGATCCTCTTTCTGTGCGCCGGCGCCCTATCGGGCTGCGCCGCGGACTATCTGAACCACTACGACACGGTGACGCTCGCCGCCGGCGACACGCAAAAATTCAATTCGCTGGCGCAGACGGTGGATCCGTTCAATCCGAACGCGAAGAACACACATATCGAAGGCGACGGCGCCCGGGCAGCCGCTGTTGCACAGGGCTACAAATTTCCACCGCCACCACCGCCACCGCCTGCGATAACGGTCAATGTCGGCGGGTCGGGTGTGACCAACGGAGCGAATTGAACAGAAGGATGCGGTTGCATTGCGCCGGGCGAGCGAGGGGCCCGGTGCAAAGGAAGCAGAGAGTAAGGTCATGTTGGGGACCATTAGGGCGTTCTGGAATGATCAACGCGGCATAGCGATGATCCTTGTCGCAATCATGCTGCCTGTGCTGGTTGGGCTCGCATTGCTGGCTATCGACATGAGCCGCGCCACTGGGCTGCACAATGATCTTCAAAAAGGTGTGGACGCGCTTGCGCTTGCAGCAGCGGCGGAACTCGACGGCAATTCGGATGCGATCACCCGGGCCAACCGGGCGGTAGCCAATCTTCTCGCCAACACAACGAAGTTTTCGACCGCAGGCGACCACACGCTTGCTCTGTCTGACGTCACGGTAAAGTATTTGACCGGGATTCCCGCCAGTGACAGCACAACGCTAACCGCCGACGGCGTCGACTCCAACGGGGTGACCTGGGCCAGCACGGACCCCAAGGCTGTGAGATTTGCCGAGGTGACGATCAACGCCTCCGGTCTGGCGGACGGCGCGGGCGCTTTCGAAACCATCTTCCCAGCCAGCGTCGTCGGCAGCAACAACAGGATGGACTTACAACCGCAGGCGGTTGCCGGGTTCACCAACGCATTGTGTCAGTTCACGCCGATGTTCATCTGCAATCCTTATGCGTCGCTTGGCGCCCTGCAGACGGCGCTGTCTGGAACAAAGAAGCCGATGATATGGCTCAAGGAGCAGACCGGCGGCAATAACGCTCAATATGGGCCTGGCAATTACGGGTTTCTGTCTTCGCCTGAGGGGGACAAGTCGGCGCAAGCACTGACGGAAATGTTCGCGGTGACCAGCCCGCCCGCCTGCTACGATCAGAACGGGGTCAAGACCCGCCCAGGCAACGTTACTCCGGTAAACGACGGAATCAACACGCGTTTCGACATTTATCCCAATGGCAACAGTGGCAAGCTGGTCCCCTCAAGCGCGCCGCCCTCACCGAATGTTCGCAAGGGTATGGTAACGAAGAAAACTGGCAACAATTGCACCTATGAGGCCCCCAACAGCGGACAGGAAAGCAATTATAAAAAGCTCCCCAAGGACAATTGCTTCACCTCTGGGAGCTGTACACAAGCGGGCGTGCTCGGTGACGGTTCCTGGGATTTCAACACTTCCGCAAACAGCTACTGGCCGGTCAACCACGGCAATGCCAGCACATCCAGCGTGTTGGCTGCATGCGGCGCCAGCCCCAGCCGGTACTGCGTATATAAGTATGAGATCGACAATCCAACTTTGAAGAGCGGCCAGGAGAAGACACCGCCGCAGTGCAACACAACCACGCAAACCGCCGACCGTCGGCTAATCTATGTTGCAATCATCGACTGCGTGGCCAACCAGGTCAAGGGCGGCAATCAAACGCTGCCAGTGCAGGCCTTCTCCAGCGTGTTCATCACCGAACCGGCCGGTGGTCCGCCTAACGCCGACATCTACGGCGAGATCCAGGATATCAGCACTACCGTCGGCCAAGGCACGCTGAAGAAACTTCAGCGCAACGAAGCGCAGCTTTACCGGTAGAACCATGCTGGTCGCGCTCAGGAAAATCATTCGACATTTCAAGGGCGACGAGGATGGCGTCGCCCTGGTGGAGGTGGCGATGGTCACACCATTTGTGTTGCTGTTGGCCGCTGGCGTGTTCGAATTCTCCAACATGCTGAACACACGCATGCTCCTTGACGCCGGCGTAAAGGATGCGGCCCGCTATATGGCGCGCTGCAGCAGCGACTGGGATACTTGTTCGGGGTATGCAAAAAACCTTGCAGTGAATGGAGCCATATCTGGCGGCAGCGCAAGGGTGACGGGATGGACCACAGGCGAAGTCACCATAAGCAAGTCATTATCTACTCCAGCGATTGATTCCGGCACCGGCACTGAGCTCTACCTCAGCAGCACCGCCAACGTCGATGTGGTGCAGGTCAGCACATCATATCCGTATGCGGGTGTAGGGTTCTGGTCTTATCTCGGTTTCGGCCAGATCAGCCTATCGGTATTCCATCAGGAGCGTGTTCTAGGATGGTGATGCTGCGGCGCAAATTCTGGGCAAGCGAGTCCGGCGCGACGATGGTCGAGATGGCCATCGCCATGCCGCTGCTGCTGACGCTGCTGCTCGGCTTCGTCGACTTCGGCTATGCCTTCTACCAATGGAACGCCGCGAACAAGGCAGTGCAGGCCGGAGCACGGCTGGCGCAAATTTCCGGTCCGGTCGCCAGCGGGCTTTCACTCGAGGCAAAAACGCCAAGCGACTCGCTGGACGTCGGCAAAGCGGTCCCCGCCAACACGTATAATTACATCTGCACGGCTAGTGCCGCGGGAGTTGCCTCCTGCACCTGCGGAACGGGCGCTACATGCCAGGACCTCACGGCAAGTCAGGCTGCCTTTGACTTCATTTACACTGGCAGCGGCAGCCGGTCTGGAATGCACACGTTCTTGCCGATGCTTCCAAAATCCGAGGTGAGGATACAATACCAGGCCTCAGGCCTCGGATATTGGACGCGTCCGAACGGACCGGTGCCGACCATTACGGTCAGCATTGTAAATCATCAATTCCAGTTCTTCTTCCTGGGCGGACTACTCGGATTCGGAAACCTCACCATGCCCTCCATGCTGAGCACGGTCACGGGCGAAGACATGAAGAGCAGCTATCCATGAATGCCATCAACACCAAGGTCACACCGACCAAGCGAAAGCAGGTGGCGCTGTTCTCGTCGGATCCGAATTTCAAGCGCGATGTGGCGACGCGGCTCGACGCGCTGGCGATCTACGACGTCAGGGTTTCCGAGACGAGCGATTTCCTCAGGGGTCCTCCCGCGGATACGCGCCCAGGCATCGTCATTCTCGACCTCGGCAATGGCGAAATGCTCGGCAGGCCGGGCATCGTCGAAGCACGCGCCCTTTGGGCGACCGTGCCGCTGATCGCGGTCTCCGACGAGCTGTCGTCGGAGCAGACGCGCGTGCTGGTGCGCATGAACGCTTCGGACTGGCTGCACAAGCCGCTCGACGGCAAGGAACTGCTCAACGCAGTGACTTTCCACGACACCGGCAACCAAGGGACGAAAAGCCGTATCGTCACCTTCATCAGCGCCAGCGGCGGCGCCGGCGCGACCACGCTTGCATTGTCGGCGGCCGAATTCCTGGCGTCGAAATCGAAGGAACGCGGGGCTTCCACCTGCCTGGTCGACCTCGATTTCCAGAGCGCCAATTGCGGCGCCTATCTGAACCAGTTCAACCAGTTCGATCTTGGCGGGATCATCGGCCAGCCGGAGAGGCTCGACGTCGAGCTGATGGATGTCATCAAGCTCTCGCGCCCGTCTGGGCTGACGCTCTATTCCTTCGAGAGGCCGCAATTGCCTTTCGAACCGCAGGGCAGTGATTTTGTCTTCCGGCTGCTGGACCTCGTCGCCTACCGGTTCGACGACATCGTCATCGACCTGCCGAACATCGAGACGCCTTGGCACAATTCCGTGCTGTCGACGAGCGATGAGATATTCATCGTCTTCGAACTCAACGTCGCCTCGCTGCGGCAAGGCAAACGGCTCTACAAGAAGATCCGTGAGTTGCGTGGCAATGCTGTCAGCATCACGCTGGTCGCCAACAAGCACAAGCGCAAATGGTTCGGCAACCACTTTTCGCGCAGCGAACTCGAAAAGATCTTCAAGGCGCCCCACATCAAGTCGGTCACGCTGGACAATGCGCTTCTGTCCGATGCCTTGAACCGTGCTATCCTGCCTGCCGAGGTGGATGGGCGTGCGCGCTTCAACAAGGACCTCAAGCGGATGTTCAAAGAGCGGCTCGATGACGCTGCCAAATAGGGGGCGGCCAAGTAGGTATCGGATTGGCCCGGGATTGGCGTGCGTCATGAGCATTGCGCTGATGATGCTGGTCCAGGATTTCGCCAGCGCACGATCGGCACTTTCGGATCGGCCGCCGCTGCCGGCAATGGGACCCAGCCTGCGCAAGACTGTTGCCTTCGAGACGACAGAACAGCCCGGAACAATCGTTATCCGCAAGGGCGAGAAAGCGCTTTATCTGGTGATCCGACAAGGCCAGGCGCTTCGCTATCAGATCAGCGTCGGACGGGACGGCTTTGGCTGGACCGGGGTCGTCAAGGTGGGGGCGAAGACCGAATGGCCGGAATGGCGGCCACCCCGCGAAATGCGCGCCCGCCAGCCGAACCTGCCGCAAATGGTGCCTGCAGGTCCCTACAACCCACTCGGCGCCAGGGCGCTCTATCTCTCTCGGGACGGGCGTGACACGCTCTATCGGATACACGGAACCAACGATCCCAAGGGTGTTGGCTTCGATGGAACATCGGGGTGTTTTCGCCTTACCAACACCGATGTGATCGATCTCTTCAGGCGCGTCGCGATCGGCGCAAAGGTGGTGGTTCAATGACGATGATCAGCGAACCGGATATGCCGGCAATCGAGATTGGGACAGCAGCCCGCATTGGAGAGCAGGCTGTCGTTGGGAAACCGCGCGACAAAAGCATTATCGGCGCGGTCATCATCGGCACGTCCCTGCTCACTTTGGTGAATATGATAGCCGCGGTTTATCTCTACCGCGGCATCAGCGATATGCGCTTTCTGGAAGGGCGCCTGGAACAACTCGGGACGTTCGAACAACGAATCGGCAGCCAGTTGGATACGGTCAACAACGGTTTTCAGAGCCGATTTGAAAAACTGGACAGTCAGCTGCAGAGCAGCTTTGGTGAAATCAACCGGAGCATAGCCCGGCTGGAACAAAACCAGCCTATTGTCCATGACGAAATCACGTCGAGCGCAGCGGAACCTTCCGTCGACACGACCAGCAGCATGGCGGAGGCGCCTGCTGTTCTCGATGGTGAAGACGCGACCGAGCCCAGCGTCGTCGATACACCGCGTCCGCCCAAAAGGCGGATTGCAGCTGCAGCGCCTGCCCCAAGCTCCAACTACCAGCGAATTGAGCAGGCCGACGGCAAGGTTTACTACCGGAAGATCAACTAACGCCGGAAAAATGGGGCTGCCTTAGAGATCTCGCTGCAGAGCAACAAGCCTCGCGGCCAGCGCTCCGGATCGCTCTCGAGCTTCCCTGAGAAAGACAACATGACAGTAGGCGCATGCTGTCAGACCCAGGACCAGCACAAGGCTGTTCTTCAAGGTGAAATCGACCATTAGCGAGAAGGGAAGCCCCCCGGGTACCGTGAATGAGGCGATCGTGCTCGCTGTTTCGGAATGGCTGGTGACAGCGATCATCAACCCGGCGAAAAGCAGGGCGACGTGATTGGCAAGAAAGAAGAAGGCAGCTGACTTTCTTGTGCGGCACGCCGTCCAGCAAACGATCGACGCGGCAGCCAGGATGGAGGCATCAACGACCATCGACCCTCCCAGACAGACATCGACCTGTTGCCAAAACATCGTCGACAGCGGCCTTAGTTCAAGCCAAACCCGCCACATTGTGGGGCTGGCCGGATATGCTCCCAGCAAGAATGTCGCCATGCGCTCCCCTGCAAGGATCAGCAGGATCAGCGATGGGAAGGCAAAGAGCATTATCGACTTGCGCTTCATGTCACCCTCAACAATCTTGCCTTCAAGATAGATTGCAGAGATTACGCGAGGCTTAACGGAGCGGTGGTGATTCTGTGGTGGCGCGGCCAGTCGGGCATGGCAGCCTGCAAGAGCCATTCGCGTATGGCGCAGCCATTAGAGCGGTTCACGACTTGATGGAATCGAAGGGGATCCCCGCTTTGTCGATTTTGTGATTCAAGATGCTGGCTGGAGTGGAGGCCAGCATCTGATGACTCGACCCCTTTCCAATGATCTTCGCGAGCGGGTTGTGGCGGCGGTTTTGAGTGGTGAAAGCCGCCGGTCTGCCGCCAAACGGTTCGGTATTTCGGTTTCGGCCGCGGTGAAGCTGTTGCAGCGCCATGGGACTACCGGCCCGGTGGCACCGGGCAAGATGGGTGGGCATCGCAAGAGGGTGCTGGAGCCGCACCGTGCCTTCATCGAGGCGCGTATACGTGGGACGCCACATCTGACGCTGCACGGTCTGAAGGATGAGTTGGCCGGTCGCGGGGTCAAGGTCTCGCACAGGGCAGTGTGGCTGTTCCTGCGCCGCGAGGGGCTGAGCTTCAAAAAAAACGCTGTTCGCCCTTGAGCAGGCGCGCACTGATATTGCCCGCAGGCGCCAGCGATGGCGATCTTGGCAGACCGGCCTTGATCCGCAGTGCCTGGTCTTCATCGATGAGACGTGGATCAAGACCAACATGGCTCCGCTGCGAGGCTGGGGGCCGAAGGGCAAGCGGCTGCGCGGCTTGGCCCCGCACGGCCACTGGCGCACACTGACCTTCCTTGGCGCGCTGCGCTGCGATCGGCTCGCGCCTTGCGTCTTCGATGGGCCAATCAACGGCCAATGCTTCCGGGCCTATGTCGAGCAGCAGCTCATCACCGTGCTGAAGCCCGGCGACATCGTCCTCATGGACAACCTGGGAAGCCATAAGTCGGCCGCCATCAGGCAGATGATCAAGGCTGCCGGCGCAAGGCTCTGGTACCTGCCACCTTACTCTCCCGATCTCAATCCAATTGAGCAGGCCTTTGCCAAGATCAAACATTGGATGCGCCAGGCTCAAAAGCGCACCGTCGAGGACACATGGCGTCACATCGGCCACCTCGTCGAAACCATCGAGGCAGCCGAATGCAGGAACTACTTCGAAAACGCCGGATATGCTTCCGTCAAAACGTGAAGGGCTCTAGTTGTTTTGGCTGAGGACGAGCGTAACCACCTTAGGCTCGGCTCGCTGCAGACATCGTTCCGGAATATTGGGCCACATCGCCTTGGCGCATCGCTGATCTTCGCCTCGGGCCGTCGCAAGCGTGAGTTCTGCGTTACCGGCTTCGTCTGCGGTCGACAGGAATACCTGCGTGGCGAGCGCAGTCGCCATAGATACTTGGACGAGGATAAGGGCGTAGGCAAATCGTCTGATCATCTGCTCGCAACGTTCAATCCGCGAAGTGGTTCCAACGTCGCGACCCGCCGATGTAAACCCGATCACGATTCTCGAGCCTGCGCCCTGCCCGTCCTCAGCTTTCCTAAGGACAACCCTTCGTCATCTCCTAGCTCCACCTCCTGAGGCAAGATCTCACCCATAGATCCTATCCAAAACCGTTCACTTCCAGACCAAGGCAAGGTTTGCCTCAACGGCCGATATGAAGCGGTGGGTTCAACCGGTCATCGCAACACGTTCCGTAGGCTATCGGCCGGCGTTTCGAAGTCCAGGGTTTTTCGGGGGCGCTGATTGAGACGCAGAGCGATGGCGTCGAGCTGGTCCTGCGAGGCTTGGGAAAGTTGGTTGCCCTGGGGAAATACTGCCTGAGCAGGCCGTTGGTGTTTTCGTTGCTGCCGCGTTGCCAGGGATTGCGCGGATCGCAGCAGTAGAGTTCGGCCTGGAGGATGATACCACCCCCGAACAGGCGTCATCGATCATACAGAAAGATGACGCACGACAGTCGCCAGTGATCGGGACCGACGAGACCGCGAAACAGATAGTCGCTCTGCTTCAGCGCGTCTCTCGCTGATTTCGTCAAGTTGCTCGCTTCGGGGGAGCTTCCAATCCTAGACTAGAAGACTGATCGCCAGCGAAAGCGACGGCATCTGCTTCATATTCGAATGCTCGGGAATACGTTTCACCGTTCCTCCCTATGATGCGAACGACCCACTCGCCCAACGAATGGCGGATCTCTAGGAAGAGGGAAGACGAAGACGGCGGTCGGTACGTGACGCTGTCCAATGCCCTCGGGAGGCCTGTCCCGCCAAAATCGGCTCCATCATCGGAGGAATGAACTTCACGCATGCACTGACTCCCGAGACCGCGAGTCAATTAGCGCGTGCTTAATTAGTTCCGGAGCGTTTTAACGAATCGTTGACCGCGCTGTCCCATTATAGGACGGCGCGGTCAAATCCCAACCTTGGCTGCGCAGGCGGCTTCGGCATTGAGTTCCACCCCGAACTGTCGGAGCCGCCACCCACATTCCACAATTTACCAGCAATGGTTGAATCAACCGTTACTGCACGTGCTTTCAATGGCGCTTCCCTGATCGTTAGACTTTGACGGAACAAACAGGGGATTCACAGGTTCGGCGTTCCGGACTCGACCGATGGAAGCGATCTTCGATGACATCGCCAACGCCCTCAGAGCGCCCCGCCAGGACGTGTGGCGCCCTGTCCGCGCCTTCGCCATCGATATGGCAGGCAAGCTGTTCATGGGCCTCGCTATCGGCCTAGGTGTTGGCTTTGGAATGGGTGCTGGCTGGTTAGCGTAGATCTGCCCCGGCGATGCGCTGCGTGAATGCCCGCTCGACTCCAACAACAGCCTCATCGTTCGTTTCGACTGTTCCGCACGCGCCGCCGTCATCGCAGGTCCAGAACCAAGTGCCTGCGGCTGGGCCGTGCATCATCTTCAGGATGCGGCCGACCTTTTCCTGCTGGAAAGCTGCGGCGAAATCGAAGGGCGCCGTCTGCCCTCCTATCACGGTCGCGACCAGGCCAGCCACACGCGAGCACCCCGGCCGAGCACGAAATTGAACGCCTCATCCTGCTTCTCGAACGTCTGAAGAATTGCACTGCCGTCGACGACCTGAAAGCCTCGTTGATAGGCGAAGCGGACGGTAAGGCGATCAGCTGCTGGCATGGCTCCGAATATCCTTCAATCTTCCTCGCGGAAATCCTGCAGCGATGCATGACGCAGGTCATCCTCGCCGCGCAGGTGCTTCACGCGTCCAATGAGGCCCGGCTTGACCCATTGCGTCGCCGGCCGCTTCATAATGCCCTTGTGCGCCGTGGCCGTCACCCGGATTCGGGATCGAGGAAACCTTTTCCAAGCTTCGCTGTCAGGGTTCCATGGCCCGCTTCTTCTTCGATCTAACCGACAACGGAACCCCTTACCCGGACACCGAAGGCACCGAGCTTGCAAGTCTGGACGCGGCTGAAGATTAGGCGGCAAGGGCGCTGTTTGAAATCGCAAAAGAACAAATGGGCGGCACATTCCGCCAAGTCGCCTTCCGAGTTCATGACGGCACCAGCATTTCGCTGTTTGAGGTGAAAGTCACGTGCGAGGTGACGCGGGCTGGAGATTCCGATGCCAGACTGTTGGAAGCCTGACGACTCATACCTCGAAAGCGCTCGCCGGAACCAACGCCGGACGGTCGGCGAACTCAACTCCCTACTTACGACCATAGACGAGACACGCCGCGTCCTGGCTGCGTCACGGAAGCTCTTGGAACAGATGGCCGAACGCGAAGACCCCCCGCTGCCAGGTTGAGGCGGCTTCTATGGGAATCCGCTCATCTTGACGCCAGAGCAGCGCTGGCAGGTTCATCAACCGGCTACCCTCAGAAGCAGTGCGACACCGACCCCATAAGGGATGAACACAGCCGCCAATGCGACCCAGATGCCCGGATCGGCGAGACGTGCATTTCCTTGCGAAGTTGTTCCACACGACCCAACGGCAAAAGGCCGGCTGTGTTCCCAAAACTGAAAAGGCCGGCGCACATAAGCGGTCGACGGGCATTCGGTTCCATTGCTAGATCACCAGCAAGCGCGCTTACCTGCAGCGGAACCTGACGGCCACTACGACCGTTATTTGAAAGGACAACGAAAGGAGATCGCCATCATGGACTGGAACCGCGTCGAAGGAAATTGGAAGCAATTCAAAGGTAAGGTCAAGGAGCAGTGGGGCAAGCTCACTGATGATGATCTTGACCGCATAGCCGGCAACCGCGATCAGCTCGAAGGTACGATCCAGGAACGCTACGGCATTGAGAAGGATCGCGTGCGGCGAGACGTTGACGACTGGTATGGTCGACAAGACTCGTAGGATAGGACAGTTGAACCTAGCTAAAACAAAGGCGCAGTCCACAAACCGCGCCCTTTTAGTGTTCCCGTGCGACGTTCGGCTCGACCTTGAACAATCGATTTTTGGGAACGTGTCGGCTTCCAGTTGCGTTGATCTTCGCAATGGAGGTCGTAGCAATGTCCATCCACAAAGAAGACTATCGAACGAACAAGGCTGACTACCTGATAGCGAAAAGGCCAGATCTGGTTCAGCGGACGAAGCCGAAAAAGAAGATATTGCGGAGTGACGATCAACGTTCCGCAGAGGTATTAGACGACCCCTCTGCGTTATCCGAGAGGCCAACCTCAGGCCGTTGGAAATCGTAGAAAGTCAAGAGGAACATTTTAGCGATATTGAATGTTCGACTGTCTATGAGCAGCCGTACCGTGCTCTCAGCAGACCAACCCAGAGCAGCACGAGCCCTACTGAACTGGTCGCGTGTGCGACTTGCCGCAAAGGCAGATCTTAGCGAAATGGCCATCAGCGATCTTGAGAACGGATTCAGGAAATCGCGTCCCCACAACATCGCGGCGATCCGCAAGGCGTTTGAAGACGCCGGAATCGTCTTCACCGTCGAAGGCACTCCATCGCTAGCCCGCTCAGAAGGTGATAGCGGCCTCGCCACCGACAATAGACAGTGGCGCCGGCGGCAGAGAAAATAATAAGGCGAAAAGCCTACTCAGGAGCGTCTTAGGCTCGGAACTCATACCGGAAGGCTCGCAATGCGGAGCCTGATTTACGGCTTTGAAGATTGCCGATCTCGTCGACCAAGGTCAGGCCGCAATCTGCGATCGAACTCTATGGGATGGAAGCACCGACCGCCGTGGCGCACTGCGCTTTGGAGGCACATTTCGACGGCCGACCAAATGACTTCCGCTTTTGGTGCGATGTCTTTCACCAACTGAGAAGACCAAACTGACGGAACTTTTGCCGCGGAATCGTGTTCGTTCGAGCATGACCAGAATAGCAGACCTTGGCCCACGCATCCCCGGCAAACCACATTCGCCGGCAGACGGACAAGACCCGTTTCGACCTATGGCCCGATATGCGACCAGCAGGTTGACCGCCGCGACTTCCGTCAAGTGATGTGGCACGAGCAACCAGATCACGAGCCGCTTGAATTGGACGCTTGGGAGCGCGCGAAATGCCGAAATACCATGTCGAGGAAATCGCCGGCGAGACCGTGACGGCCACCCACATCGTCAACGCGACAACGCCGATCAGGGCGGCTCGGGAAGCGACCGAGCGCGACGTCACGCTGCGCACCAGCGAGCCCATCTGGATCAGGGTTGCCGACGAAAAGCGCGGCCACATATTCGAGTACAGCTTCAGCCTGTAGTTGGCGATCCAACTCGGCTCGGCCAGCTGAGTTTTGGATGGCATACCATGCCCTCAACCTCGATACGCAAGTTCGACTATGACTCGAACACCAGGGTTCTCTCGGTTTGGTTTGTAGCGAGCGGGAAGCATTACGAGTTCTTGGACGTACCTGCTGAGGCCGTTGCTGCGTTCAAAGCTGCCTTTGCCAAGGGCGTCTATTTTAACAGCCACATCCGCAATCGTCATGCATTCCGGCTCGCGCCAGGGAGGGCAGCAGGCTCGTCGGGCGGTTGACACAATTTTCTAATCCAAAGCGGCCCGCGCCACCTAAAAAGGAAAGCGCGGACCCGATCAGATGCAGCCGCCGGGCGGACCCGGCGACGTCGACTGGATTGCTGCCGCCGCATGAGACCCCTCAAGGCGTGGCCGGCGCCAGCTTGGCGGCTACTTGGTCGATCTTGTCGGCAAGCACGCCATTGGCCCAATCTGTCACCTCAGGGTCAACCGGCTTGTTGGCCATTTGGGCAAGGGCTGCATCGATCGATGGGACATTGGCGGCGGCGTCAGCGGCGGCGGCCTGAGCATCGGCCGCGGCCTGAGTGGCGTCATCGAATGCTGTCTGTGCTGCATCGAGGTCGGCCTGCGTAGGGACATCTTCGGGCGGGGTATTCGGGTCAGCCGCTTTCGCATTCAGCGCGTCGAGCGCCGCTTTGGCGTCGGTAACCGCCTGATTAGCGGCATCGAGCGCCGATTGAGCGTTCTTGGCTATTGCCGACTGTGTCACGAAAGCCTGCACGCCAGGTAATCGGGCGGAAACACTTACCCAACCGTAGGGTGGGGCCGCTATCTAAAAGCCCGCCAACCTTTCGGTGGGCGGGCCTCCACTGTCGGAACTGGAGAGTGTCATGTCGACAGCTCCGGCACTTGCGAACGGTTTGGTTAGTGGCGCCAGATCAGCAGGCAGAGCTGGCGCAGGTCACGATCATAAACGCCCCGGCTCTCGATCACGTCGATGCAGCGCTTCTTGAACCGAGTGATTTCGGCGCTCGACATAGCGTCGACAATGCGAGTCAGATCCGTATTGGTCGGATTGTCGGGGGACTCGGTTCCGACAGTGGCACCGCTCGTGCCAATGGGTGCAGTGGTTCCGTCGTCGCCAACTGCGGCGTTCGCCGGCATGGAAAGATTTGCGAGAACGGCTCCAATGGCCATGCTTCCCACCAGGATCTCAAAAATCTTTGTCATAATGCGCCTCCAAGGATGTCAGCCCCTTTTCCAAACCAAGGCCGGCGGTGTTTTAGCTCGCAACCAGCGCGACGGTGTGGTCGTTGAGTGCTTGATTGGGTATTGATCGAAAAACGGGAACGCGATCAGATAGGCGTATCGGCGGTAAGATGTGCCATGCGGAAACCTCCGCTGTCGGCATTAATTATGATCGTGACCACGACATCCTCCAAACCAGATCCGGGTGAAGGTGCTCAAAGACATAGCTCACTAGAAAGCACGAGTAGATGAATAAATGTCTAAAAACTCCATACCTATTCTTGGCAATGACAGTGACGAAGTGAATTGTGTTAGGCGTTCTTAGCCGTGTTAACCGTTGACAAGCGTGAGGCGAGTTCCTGCGGTATCGCGTTCAGCTCCGCCTTTGCGGCGTTAGGATGCGCGCCTCTCGCAAAAGCGATGACCAGTTGTGGAGCTGCTATTTGTTCTCCTCGCGGAAGTCCTGCAGCGATGCATGCCGCAGGTCATCCTCGCCGCGCAGGTGCTTCACACGGCCGATCAGCCCTGGCTTGACCCATTGCGTCGCTGGCCGCTTCATGATGCCCTTGGGCGCCGTCCCTGAGTGCTCCTGGACGCGTTTCCATAGCCTCTCGCGCATTTCCCGGTTCAAGGTGACGAACGCGCTGCCGACATAGCGCCCTGTGCCGCGCTCAGCCATCAGAGCGAAAGCCGGCTTGCCCGCTTCACGCTCGACGCCGAGCAGATCGAACTCGTCAATCGCATAGCACTTGGCCTTCAGCCAGTTGGTCGACGGACCGCTTCGGTATTTGCTGTCCTTCCGCTTCGACACCATGCCTTCAAGTCCGGCCTTGTCGAGCAAGTGAAAGATGGCCTTCGCTTCGCCCGGCAGCGGCTCACTGAATTGAATGCGCCCGCCGGGCTCGATCGTGCTGGCCAGGATCTCGCGCCGCTCCTCTAGCGCCTTATCGCGCAGATCGTGGCCGTTAAGATGAAGCAGATCAAAGGCAACAAAATACAAGTCGTGTTGCCGGCGGGTGATGGCTTTGCGCAGCGCTGCGAAGTCCGAAACGCCCTTGTCATTCAGAACGACGATCTCGCCGTCGACGATGGCGCTTTCGGCACCAAGGAGCTTGGCCTCTCTCACCATGTCGCGATATTTCGCCGTCCAGTCGTGGCCATTGCGCGTATAAATGCGCATGCCGACTTCATCGATGATCATCTGCGATCGGTAGCCGTCGAACTTGACTTCGTGGGTCCAGCCTTCACCCTCGGGAGGCTTCTCCACAAGGGTCGGCATCAACGGCTCGATGAACTTCAAACGCATGTACTGACCACCCTCCGGCGATTCAATAAGATGAAGCTAAAATAGTTCCGAAACCGGAAATCAGCCTCTTGGGTGCAACAAACAAGTCAACTCGGCGTTGCGGGATGAGCGAAGGAGGAATCGATATGGCCGACGACAAGAGCAAGCGGGATTTTCGTGATCGGGACCGTGTCTCGGCCGATGAGGATTATGAAGTTGAATATTTCGCAACAAAGACCGGCATCACAACCCAGCAGGTCAAAGAGCTGATCGCGAAGCACGGCAACCAACGCGAGACTTTAGAGCGGGTAGCCAAGGCGCTGCGGAAACAATGACCAGGCTATCTGATCTCGGCAGACCACTAATCGGGCACCGACATGAAGGCCCGCCCGCGAGCGAACTCGCGCATTTCCTCCCCTGCCCGGTTTGCGGGCAACAGATTGATATGCGCGATTTTCGCCAGGTCGCTTATCATTCCGATCCGGATCACGATCAGCCTATCGAACTAGACGCCTAGGAACAAAAGTGCCGAAATACCAC